>NZ_JAOTNW010000003.1:0-404747 GCF_036346515.1 Pseudomonas sp. AM4(2022) | reverse complement strand
ACCGCAGGAACTGACCAGCCCCGAAGGCGAAATCGTCTGGTCCGCCCACTACCGCGCCTACGGCCAGATCGCTCGGCTCGACGAGGGCAAAATCGACAACCCGCTGCGGTTTCAAGGCCAGTATTTCGATGCGGAAAGCGGCCTGCACTACAACCGCCATCGCTACTACAATCCGGATATTGGTCGTTACCTGACACCGGACCCGGTGAAGTTGGCGGGGGGGATCAATGGGTACCGGTATGTGCCCAATCCTACGGGATGGGTGGATCAGCTAGGCTTAAGTACGTGTCCAGGTGCAGATGGATGTAAAGCCAGCACCAGTGCTCCAAACCCTGCGGAGAGAGTTAACCACGGAGAGCCTGCCTTACCGCAACTGACCCGCACTCAGCGGCAGGCGAGAATTGATGAGCTAGCAGAGGCAAACGCCTACAGACGTCTGAAAGAGATAGAGCAAGCGTTCCCAAGAGCACATTTTTTGGAGAAGCACGGCGCGCAGACAACGCGCGGCTCTCAACTTGAAAGAGTACGATCAGGTAAAAATCCGACCACAGGAGAAATTGAAAGATACATTGGCGGAAACAAAGATGGCGAGCCCAAAATACCTACTGCTGCGACTCGGTACCTCAGCCATCGAGACCAACTTAACGCTATTTACCGTGCCAGACTTATACTTAGGCGCACAAATTTAGAGACATCTCGAGAACCGATGAATATGGGAAAAATAATTGGCGAAGGATACAAAAGAAATAGCTTTGAATACGGAAAGCAAAGCAAAGCCATTGTAATCCTGGACATCAACGGCAATCCAATCACTGCGTACACGGAGTTTTAGGCCATGAAGCTCACCCCGAAACTATCAATCATCAAAAGCTTACTATTCACCTACAGCATTGAAAATTATGACGACCCTGAACGAGAGCTCTTCATAGCATCAAAAAACATCAATGATGAAAAGGAGCTTACGGAGCTGTTTGACAAATTAACCAAACCAGAATTTCTATCCTACAGACCCAAAGAGCGCCAATGGCATATTGACACACTTCACCACTACCTAAATACGGATGAGAATTTCGAGTCCGTATTTTACTTTCTCGACACTTATTTTGACGATGAAATAACTAATCATAGGCAATTTATGAAGGTGCTGCTTCGCTGCCTAGAGCATTACAACTTGGACGCCAACGCAAGTGAATCAAAGTAAATAAATCCTACAAAACATCTGCCTAAGACAAAATGGGAGAAACTTAATTAAAATATCTACCAACCATTAAGTAAATTTATTTCCTCTCATTTCATCCCTTTTCACCCACGTTACTGAAGGGCACCGACAGCTACGCAGTAGAATTGGACAGACTAGAAAGACCAAGAAGATGAGAACTCAAACTCTGGAACATTTGATCACCGACTATTTGGAACAAGTAAAAAAGGCTACCGACTTACTTGAGCAAGTGTTTGGAACCAAAAACATCATTGGTCTGTGGCGATCTAGAAAAATCCCACAGCGCGGGACGGTCGCTGCGAATGTCACCTACGAGCTGCACGGTATTGGGTGCAGTGTTTACTTATCCGAAATATGTGTCGACTTTGATTACGGCCCGGACGATAGGGTCGACGGTTTCGACTCTTGGAGGCTATATATGTACGCATGCGAAATGCCCAGTAAGTACAAAAAATACACAGGCAAACAAGCCTTGGAACGTGAGTTCAATGCGTACCTAAAAAAGGGCAAAGCCAAGAAAATCGAAGGGTCCGCATCTAATTTGTACTTCATACAGTCTTGATGCCGTTCAGGTAAATCTCCTTACCCTAGACACTCTGAATATCGAATATGAAATGGGACTTGACCCCGATAGCTGTGAACCAGCCAATGCATGTGCAAACTGACACACCGACATCAGGGGCAAGCCCTAATGCCGATCAGTCAAGCGAACGCAATGCTCAAAGCAACGAAGATCAAATGTGGGAGCTGGCTTGCCTGCGAAAGCGGCAACGCAGTAACAGATGCAGTGACTGACACACCGCCTTCGCGGGCAAGCCCGCTCCCACAGGGGCCCGAAATGGGGCAAAGACCAATATGGCAAATCATTTCCAACAGAATGGCGAGTACAAACCGGTCCCAATAGAGGAGCGGAAGTGAATATTGACGATCCTATGCTTGTGCCAAGTAAAGAAGGCCCGAAATCACCTCATATTGGCTATCAAACACCTGGAAAGAGAGGCGACGGAGGAGCCAAAAGAGGCCATATACTGCTCCAACTGGTTCCTGTCAGCCGGTCCAGAATAGGTGTCCCCTGATGAGTTATCTGGAAGACGAAATAGACGAAGCCTGTAATGCGCTGAACCTCGACGCTGGAAAGCTTGATTCGAGCGAACTCAACTTGTTGATAAGCTCTCTGACGAGAAAGTTCTTCAAAGCGCAAAGCAAGGTGCTTGATCCTATCGAACTGAACGAGAAAAGCAGCGAACACAACCCTGACTTTTGGAAGGAGGTGCCGCATCGCATTAGCGGGAATGGCCTGGTTCTATTGGTATTTGACTCAGCGTACAGCGCCTGGAGAATGGAAAACGCTCGAGTATTAGCCTCTGTGTTAGGCGAAACCACCGGATATCCGTTTTGGATAACCGATAACGAGCTGACGTTCTTGGTACACATGGATGATCATGACTGTGTCATTTGGGCATGAGGGTCACTCCGCCTAAATTTCAGCCTATGACCCCCATAGCCAGCCCCAATTCGCCACCTCGCCCACCTCAACCTAGACTCTGTTCAAGTTGTTTCAACGGACAGAGGATTCACCACCATGGGCAAACGTCACCCCAATCTCCCCGCCTGGCAATGGCGGCAGTACCCACAGAACCATCAACATCCAACCAACCTGGCGCTGCACCTGATTGCCGTGCCGCTGTTTATCGTTGGTTTCCTGCTGATCGTGTCGGGCGTGTTCAGTCTCAGCCTAGCCAGCTTCGCGGTCGGTGTGATTGGTATTGTCGCGGGCCTGGCGTTGCAGCGTCACGGCCACAGCCTGGAGGCTCAGGCCAGTGAGCCGTTCAGCGACCGTAAAGATGCGGTGCAACGCCTTGTGGTCGAGCAGTTCGTGACCTTCCCGCGCTTTGTGTTAAGCGGTGGCTGGTGGCGTGCCTGGCGGCAGCGGCACCACCACTGAGCGGCGGGTTCAGGCGAACACCACCACGGTCTGGCGGCTGAGGGCGATCAACTCGCCGGTCGGGCTCCACAACGCAGCGGCCGCGTGGCCATAGCCGTCGCGGGCGTGTTCGATGTTGACGTGGTACTGGCACCAGTCGAGGGTGGTCAGGTCTTGCAGCGGCTGGATGAACTCGATGGTCCAAGTCAGGGTGCTGCCCGGCGCGGGCTTTTTCAGGTGTGGCAGCAACGCCGGTGGCCAGGCGTCGACCAGGGCGAGGATATGCGCCTCGGTCAGTGGCTCTTCTTTCACATCCCCCCGCAACCGTACCCAGCCGCCCATGTCGCGGGATTTATTGCCGGTAAACGGCAGGCCACCCACGGCCCAACGCATCGCCAGGTGGCGCATGAACTCAGGGGTAACGCCCTTGATGTACGGCAGCTCCTGGCACTCATCCCAATGTTTGAATACCGGTGGCGGCTCACTCGCCACGTCAATTTCGGAGGGGCGAGAGGCACCAAAACTGGCCTGGACCAGGGTCGCCACTTCACCGTTCTGCACCACCCGCCCCAGCAACTGGCTGACCGCCTTGCCTTCGCGCAGCACTTCGACTTGATAACTGGCAGGTACATCCGGCGCTACCGGACCGACAAAGGTAATGGCCAGCGAGCGCAGCGGTCGATCCGTCGGCACCTGGGCGCGCAACGCCTCGTACTGCAAGGCGGCGACCAGGCCGCCAAAGGTGGCCCGGCCCTGAGCCCATTCGGCAGGGATGGTGACATCCAGCGGATTGCTACGGGCAGCGTCGAGCAAATCACTAAAGCGCATGGCGACCTCACATCAAGAAAATCGTGGAGGAATCTTAACCATCGAATTGCACAGGCACAGCGCCCATTCCGGCCAAAAACCGGACCGGTTTAAAAACACTCGGCGCTGAGTGTGTCCAGTACGCGGTCAGCCTTGCCTTGCGCCTTGAGCATGGTGCGCTGCCACACTGCTACGCAGGGTTGCAAGTCAGGCTCGTGCCCGGCCTGGGCCAGCCACTGCCAACAGTCATGCCAATCACCCAGCGCGCTCTGGGCTTTCTTCAAATGCGACAGGGCCTTGGTGGGTAATTTGTCCAGCTCGGGATACGCCTCGGCGGCATAGCGCACACGCTTGATCAGCAACCGTAGCCGGTGGCGGTCATGATCGGGGTCCTTCAAGGCGCCATTGAGTGCCTTCCATTGCTTGGCCAGGCGTTTCTGGATGCGCGGGCGCAAGCCCTTGAGCAGTTTCTGGTGCTGGGACGCGCGGATAAACCGTGGGAAAGCATCCAGGATCAGCAGCAAGTGCGCCAGCTCCGGGCTTTGCGCCACCTGGCGATAAGCCTCGGGCTGCAGACGCAGGCGCCGATCAGCCGCGTCGTGATAACCGTGCTGATGCAAATACGCCGCCAGCACCTCTCGGTCGCGTAGCGGCGTAGTCAGTTGGCCAACCGTGCTGGCAGCCAATTCAAGCTGTTCGACACCGGGCAGCCCGCGCAAAGGGCGCAACAGGCTGCGCAGGCGGCGTACCGTGGTGCGCAAATCATGCAAGGCTTCATCGTCAGTGACGGCGGCGAGGCGAGCCTGGCAGCTCAGTAACCCTACTTCCAGGCCAATGACCTGAGCGACTAACTGATTGACCAACGCTGACATCCTGCCCTCACTTTCCGATGAAAAATCCTGGCCGCCGCTGGGTCATCGCCCGGCGCGAGACTCACGAATGTAGAACCGCGCCTTTTCGGCCTTGTTGGAGCACCCCTCGAACGCTTCAAACTGCTGCTGAGTCTTGGCGCCAGTCAACAGCGACAACGCCTTGGAATAGCTGACAGTGCCGGCAAAACCCTCGGCCTTCGCCAGGTCCAGTTCTTTCCAGGCGGCGTCTAATTGCGAGCCACAGCTGTCGCGATACGCGGTTTTCCCGGCACAACCAGCCAAGGCCAACACGATCACAGGCACACAGATCCAGGCTTTCATTGATGACACCTCAAATATACAAATTCAGTCGTAGCCTGTAGACGTTGCCTACAGGAAAAAGTGCCTTGTCCTTAGCCTGAAATCAGTAGTACCTATTGCCAGAGCATACCCGAGCCTGATCGCCAGCCTGGAAAAATATTGCGCGCTGTCAGCAAGGATTGAAGCAGGCCCCTTGATGGGTGCATTGTGGGTCCCTGTTTTGCGAAGGATCTGGCCATGAAGAAACGTGTTGCCTTAGTGCTGGGCTCCGGTGGTGCCAGGGGCTACGCCCATATCGGGGTGATCGAGGAAATCGAACGACGCGGCTATGACATCGCCTGTATCGCCGGCTGTTCCATGGGCGCCGTGGTGGGTGGGATCTACGCCGCCGGCAAGCTCGACGAGTACCGCAACTGGATCGAAAGCCTGGACTACCTTGACGTATTGCGCCTGGTGGACGTGAGCTTTCGCCTGGGAGCGATTCGCGGTGAGAAGGTGTTCGGGCAAATCCGCAAGATCGTCGGCGATATCAATATCGAGGAGCTGCGCATCCCCTACACCGCCGTCGCCACCGACCTCACCAACCAACAGGAGATCTGGTTCCAGGAAGGCTGCCTGCACCAGGCCATGCGCGCCTCGGCGGCCATCCCCAGCCTGTTCACCCCGGTGATGCAAGGCAACCGCATGCTGGTGGACGGCGGCCTGCTCAACCCGCTGCCCATCGTGCCGGTGGTGTCGAGCCACTGTGACTTGATCATTGCGGTCAACCTCAACGCCACCAACCAGAAGCACTATCAATTGCCGGTGATCCAGCGCCCGCCAGCGTTCAAGAGCCGCTTCAACAGCCTGGCCAAGTCACTGGGTTCGCACCTGCCGTTTCGCCGCAAACAGGCCGAGCAGTTGATGAAACTGGAACAAGAAGCCTTGCAGGCCCAGGCCGCCGAAATCAACCCGTGGCTGGAGTCTGCCGAACCCGAAGCCCAGCAACCCGCCGCGGCGCCGGAGAAAGCTGGCGCACCGAAGTCGGCGACCGGATCGTTCATCATCGACAACGTCGGGCCTGCATCGTTGCTGGACCTGATCAACCAGAGTTTCGAGGTGATGCAAACCTCATTGGCGCAATACAAGATCGCTGGGTATCCGCCCGATGTGCTGATCAACGTGCCGAAGCGGGTGTGCCGGTTTTTCGAGTTCTATAAAGCGCCGGAGTTGATTGCTTTGGGGCGGGAGATTGCCAGTGATACGTTGGATCGGTATGAGAGTGAGCAGAGTTGAGTTGAGTTGAGCGTGTAGGTGTTGCTGATGGCCTCTTCGCGAGCAAGCCCGCTCCCACATTTTGACCTGTGAATACATTCAAAGTGTGGGAGCGGGCTTGCTCGCGAAAGGGCCGGCCCAGACAGCGATAAACTCAAGCACTCAGCAACCGATACCCCACCCCCGCCTCAGTCACGATAAACCGTGGCTGGGTCGGGTCATCCGCCAGCTTCTGGCGCAGGTGCCCCACCACGATCCGCAGGTAGTGGCTGTCCTCGGTATGGGTTGGCCCCCAGATGTCCTTGAGCAACTGCTGTTGGGTAATCACCCGGCCTGGGTGGCGTGCCAACTGCGCCAGCACTGCGTATTCCTTGCGGGTCAGCGCCACCTCGGCACCGTCCAGCAAAACGCGGCGGTAGGCTAGGTCTACGGTCAGCGGGCCAAAACTCAGGGCGGCCTCCGGGGCCTCGCCCGCTGGTGCCTGGCGTAACAGCGCACGCACACGGGCGAGAAACTCCTGGATGCCGAACGGCTTGGTCACGTAGTCATTGGCACCACCATCGAGGGCCTCGACCTTCTGACCTTCGCTGGCCCGCACCGACAGCACCAGCACCGGCACGCTCGACCACTCGCGAAACTCGCGCAGCACCTGCTGGCCGTCCATGTCGGGCAGGCCCAGGTCGAGCACCAGCAGATCCGGTTTGCTCAAGGCCGCCTGCGCCAGGCCTTCGTTGCCGGTGCCGGCTTCGATTACCTTATAGCCTTGGGAAGCCAGGCTGATGCGCAGGAATTTGCGGATCTGCGGTTCGTCATCAATGACAAGAATCGTCGCGGTCTGGCTCATGGTGTCTCATTAAAACCCATTAAAAAATCACCCCCCTGTAGGAGCGAGCTTGCTCGCGAAAAACCTCTAGGCACCGCGTGCATTCAGGACGCCATCATTATCGTTAACGACCTTCGCGAGCAAGCTCGCTCCTACCTGGGCTTATTCCAGGGCAGGTTGTGTGGGCAGTGGTAAAAACAAAGTGATGCAGGTGCCCCGCCCGTCAATGCCATCGGCCACGCTTATATGCCCACCGTGCGCGCCGACCATGCCCTGGCAGATCGCCAAGCCAAGACCGGTGCCCTGCCCGCCTCGATCACCGCGGGCAGCGGTGTAGAACATGTCGAAAATCTTCGCCCGCTCCTCCTCGGGAATCCCCGGCCCTTCATCCGCCACGGCAAAAAACAACTGCTCATCCTGCACGCCCGCGCGCAACTGCAAGCGGCCCTGGGGCGGCGAAAACCGTGCGGCGTTTTCCAGCACATTGACCAGGGCCTGCTCAATCAACGCCGCATGCACATACAACAAAGGCAGGTCCGGTGGCACATCGGTGCTCACCTGCAACGGCGCCAGCACGGCGCGCAATCGCCCAAGGGCACTGCCGACAATATCGCCGGGCGACACCCAATCGCGTGCCAGTTTCAGCGCACCGTGGCCCAGGCGTGTCATGTCCAGCAGGTTCTGGATATAGCGGTCGAGGCGCTCAGCTTCATCACGGGTGCCTTCGAGCAATTCGCGGCGATCCTCCAGGGGGATGGCTTCACCGAGGGCCAGCAGGCTGTCGATGCTGCCGCGCATGGACGTCAATGGCGTGCGCAAATCGTGAGACACCGACGCGAGCAAAGCGCTGCGCAGTTGTTCGGTTTCACCGTGCAGGCGCGCCGATTCCAGCTCCTGCCCCAGTTGTGCCCGCGCCAGCGCCTGGGCCAGCGGTTGGCTCAACGCGGTGAGTAAACGTCGACGTTGCCCGCTCAATTCCAAACCAGGCTTGGCACTGACACCCAGCAAACCCAAGGGCCCCTCTTCACCCGACAGCGGCCACCACCACCAACGCCCAAACGGCAAGGTGCCGGTACCCATGCCGGCCGGCTGGTCATGCTGCCAGGCCCAATCGGCGGCCGCGCGTTCGGCTTCGGTGAGGGTCAACGGGCCACCGGTCTCGACCTTCCAGCCGCCCTGACCGTCGCGATTGACCAGGCACAGATCGAGGTCGCTCCAACCTTGCAGATGGTGGGCGGCGGCACTGATGACAGCTTGGCGGTCGGTGGCAGCGGTGAGCTTGCGCGACAGGTCGAGCAGTTCGCTGGTTTCTTCCTGGGTGTCGCGCAACGCCTGCAACTGGCGGCGCTGGCGTGCGGCGAGGTTGCCGGTCAACGCCGCCATCAACAGAAAAAACAACAGGGTCAGCACGTCTTCTTCACGCTGGATAGCGAAGGAAAAATTCGGCGGGATAAATAGAAAATCGTAAGTCAAAAACGACAGTGCGGCACACACCAGGGACGGCCCCAGGCTGCTGCGCACCGCCACCAGCAGCACGGCGGCGAGAAATACCAAAGAGATGTTCGGCAGCGCCAACGCACTGGACACGGCCCAGGCCACTGCGGCAGCGGCGAGGGTGGCCACCACCGCCAAGGCGTAATCGAACCACACCAAACCGCGCACATCCGGCAGACGTGGCGGTGCCGGCATGTCGTCGCTGTCGAGGACGTTGATTTCCAAGCCGCGGGCATTGCGCAACAGGCGTGCGGCCAAGCCGCCACCGAACAGGCGCCGTCGCCAGCGCATCCGTGACTGCCCCACCAGCACCAGGCTGGCACGGCGTTCGGCGGCATGCTGGATCAGGGTCTTGGCCACTTCCCCGGCGCGCAGCAACACTACTTCCCCGCCCAGCCGCTCCGCCAGTTGCTGGGCGTTTTGCAGGCGCAGGCGCGATTGCTCATCCCGCGCACGGCCGTTGTCGATGTGCACCAGGCTCCAGGGTAAATGCCGACGCTGGGCCACGCGGCTGGCATGGCGCACCAGGCGTTCGGCTTGCGCATCGCCATCCACACCGACCAACAGGCGCCCACGCACCGCCGGCGCGGCCTGGCCGAGTTGGCGGTAACCCTGGGCCAGGTCATCGTCGACGTGGGCGGCGGCGGTTTGCATGGCCAGTTCGCGCAGGGCCATGAGGTTGGTCTGGGTGAAAAACGCATCGATGGCCGCACGCGCCTGTTCGGGCACATACACCTTGCCGTCACGCAGACGCTCGAGCAGCTCGCGAGACGGCAGGTCGATCAGCAGCAGTTCGTCGGCCTCTTGCAGCACCCAGTCCGGCAGGGTTTCGCGCACTTGCACACCGGTGATGCCACGCACCTGGTCGTTGAGGCTTTCCAGATGCTGGACGTTGACCGTAGTGAACACGTTGATGCCGGCGGCGAGCAGCTCCTGGATGTCTTGCCAGCGTTTTTCATGACGGCTGCCGGGGGCGTTGCTGTGGGCCAGTTCATCCACCAGCACCAGCTTTGGCTTGGCGGCGAGCAGGCCGTCGAGGTCCATTTCTTCGAGCATCACGCCACGGTATTCGCTACGCAACAGCGGTTGTTGCGGCAGGCCGCTGAGCAAGGCTTCGGTCTCGGCGCGGCCGTGGGTTTCAACCACCCCGGCGATCAGGCGCACGCCCTGGCGCAGTTGGGTATGGGCCGCCTGGAGCATGGCGTAGGTCTTGCCCACACCGGGCGCGGCGCCGAGGAAGACTTTAAGCCGGCCACGGCCGTCCCGGGGCAGATCGGCTAACAGGGCATCGGCGCGGCCGGCGTCGCTCATGCTCGGGGGTTCCTTCAGGTATTTATCGAGAGTCTTCAAGGCCGCCATCGCGGGCAAGCCCGGCTCCCACATTTGGAATGCATTCCAAATGTGGGAGCCGGGCTTGCCCGCGATGGCGGTCGCAAGGCTTACAACGTTTCCAAAGCCATGTTCAGGGCCAGGACGTTTACTACGGGCGGGCCTACCAGAGGGTTTTGGATGTGCTCATCCAGCAACCGCTGCAAGGTCGACACCGGCACATTTCGCGCCGCCGCCACTCGCGCCAGTTGATAGGCAATCGCCTGCGGTGGCAAGTGTGGATCAAGGCCGCTGCCGGAGGTTGTCAGCGAGGCCAATGGCACCGGGCCTTGGCCAGGCACTGACTGTTTGCTGGCATCCTCGAATATGCGAGTCGCCAAGGCCGGATTGCTGGGGCCCAGGTTACTGGCACTGCTGGACACGGTGGCAAAAGCACCGGCTGATGGGCGTGGGTGAAACCAGCGGTCACCGGTAAAGTCCTGGGCGATCAGGCTGGAGCCACGCACCTTGCCGCTGGCGTCGCGCACCAGGCTCCCATTGGCCTGATCGGGAAAGGCGACTTGCGCCACGCCAGTGACTACCAGCGGGTAGGCCACGCCGGTGATCAGGGTCATGAGTACCAGCAGGCTCAGGGCTGGGCGGATGATGTTGGACATTTCAGACTCCTCAATTCAGTGGTGCGGTGGGACGCGGAGCGTCCGGGGCGGCGGCGTTCCCACGCGGAGCGTGGGAACGATCAGCGGAGCGTGGGAACGATCAGCGGACAGGTCAAACCAGGTGCAGCGCGGTCAGCAGCATGTCGATGGCCTTGATGCCCACGAACGGCACCAACAGCCCGCCCAGCCCGTAGATCAGCAGATTGCGCCGCAACAAGGCCGCCGCACTTGCGGCCTGTACGCGCACACCGCGCAGGGCCAGGGGAATCAGCACGACGATGATCAGCGCGTTGAACACGATGGCCGAGAGGATCGCGCTCTGCGGGCTCTGCAAGTGCATGATGTTGAGCACGCCCAGTTGCGGGTAGATCGAGGCGAACAGCGCCGGCAGGATCGCGAAGTACTTGGCCACGTCGTTGGCGATGGAAAAGGTCGTCAGCGCGCCACGGGTCACCAGCAGTTCCTTGCCGATCTGCACCACGTCCAGCAGCTTGGTCGGGTCGCTGTCGAGGTCGACCATATTCGCGGCCTCGCGCGCGGCCTGGGTGCCGTCGTTCATCGCCATGCCGACGTCAGCCTGGGCCAGCGCCGGGGCGTCGTTGGCGCCGTCGCCGCACATGGCAACCAGACGACCATCGTTCTGCTCATGACGAATACGCGCGAGTTTCTTCTCTGGCGTGGCTTCGGCCAGCACATCGTCCACCCCCGCTTCAGCGGCAATCGCGGCGGCAGTCAGCGGGTTGTCGCCAGTGACCATCACGGTGCGAATCCCCAACTTGCGCAACTCGGCAAAACGCTCACGGATACCGGGCTTGACCACGTCCTTGAGATGGATCGCCCCCAGCAACTTGCCATCGGCGCACACCAGCAAGGGCGTGCCGCCACTTTGGGCGATCTTGTCGATTTCCCGCGACAACGCAGGCAGCAGGTCGCTGCGTTGCTGGCCGATAAACGCCAGCAGCGAGTCCACCGCGCCTTTACGGAACACACGGCCCTGGTAGTCGACACCGGACAAACGGGTCTCAGCGCTGAAAGGTACGGCGATCAACGCCTCCAGGCTCGGCTCGGCCTGGGGGTGCAAGGCGCGCAGGTATTCAACGATGGACTTGCCTTCCGCCGTGTCATCAGCCAGGGACGCCAGCAGCGCGCCTTCGGCCAATTCGCGGCCACTGACGCCAGGCGCCGCCACCACGGCCGAGCAACGGCGGTTGCCGAAGGTGATGGTGCCGGTCTTGTCCAGCAACAGCACATGCACATCCCCCGCCGCTTCTACCGCGCGGCCAGACTTGGCGATCACGTTGAGACGCACCAGGCGGTCCATGCCGGCAATCCCGATGGCCGACAACAAGCCGCCAATGGTGGTAGGAATCAGCGTCACCAGCAGTGCGACCAGGAACACCAAAGGCAAGCTGCCATTGGCGAAGTGGGCGAACGGCTGCAGGGTCACGACCACCAGCAGAAAGATCAGGGTCAGGCCGATCAGCAGAATATCCAGCGCGACTTCGTTGGGGGTTTTCTGGCGTTTGGCGCCCTCCACCAGCGCGATCATGCGGTCGAGGGTGGACTCGCCCGGGTTGGCGGTGATGCGGATCAGCAGCCAGTCTGACACCAGCCGCGTGTTGCCGGTGACGGCCGAGCGGTCGCCGCCGGACTCGCGGATGACCGGGGCGGATTCGCCAGTGATTGCTGCTTCATTGACCGCCGCAATCCCTTCGACGACCTCGCCATCACCGGGGATCATTTCCCCGGCGGCAACACGCACAACATCGCCTTTGCGCAGGCTGGTGGCCGGTACCACCTTGAAGCTGCCATCGGCTTCCTGGCGACGTGCGCTCAAGCCTTCGCTGCCAGCCTTGAGGCTGTCGGCACGGGCTTTGCCACGGCCTTCGGCGAGGGCCTCGGCGAAGTTGGCGAACAGCACGGTGAACCACAGCCACACGGCGATTTGCACCGCAACAAAGGTGGGCACGGTGGTATCAGGCACGAAGCACAATACGGTGGTGAGGATGGCGGTCAGCTCCACCACCAGCATCACTGGCGAGCGTTGCAGTTGGCGTGGGTCGAGCTTGACGAACGCTTGGACCAGGGCCGGGCGCCAGAGGGCCGAGATGGCGGTTTTGGCAGGCTCCTGGGGTTTGACCGGGGCCGCGTTTTTTGCAGGCATGTTCATTTTCATATCCCCTTAGAAGCCCATGCTCAGATGTTCAGCGATAGGCCCAAGCGCCAGCGTCGGCAGGAAAGTCAGGCCGCCCACCAGCAAAATGGTCACGGTCAACAGGGTCACAAACAGCGCACCATGGGTGGGGAAGCTGTTCTGGCCAATCGGCGCGGTCTTCTTCATCGCCAGGCTACCGGCCAGGGCCAGTACCGGGAGAATGTAGCCAAAGCGGCCGATCAGCATGCCCAGGCCCAGCATCAGGTTATGGAACGGGGTGTTGGCGCCGAGGCCAGCAAACGCCGAACCGTTGTTGGCACTGGCCGAGGTGTACGCGTAGAGCAACTGGCTGAAGCCATGGGGGCCAGGGTTACTGATAGCGCCTGCCGGGCCCGGCAGGCTGGCGGCGATAGCACTCAAGACCAATACGCCGACCGGCATCACCAGCAGGGTCACCACCAGCAATTGTACTTCCTTGGCCTGGAGTTTCTTGCCCAGGTATTCCGGGGTGCGGCCGATCATCAAGCCGGCAAGGAATACCGCGATGAGTACGTTAAGCAACATGCCGTACATGCCGGCACCGACACCACCAAAGATCACTTCGCCAACCATCATGTTGACCAGCGCCACCATCCCACTCAGGGGGCTGAGGCTGTCCTGCATGCCGTTGACCGACCCGTTGGAGGCTGCGGTGGTGGTCACCGACCACAGCACGGTACCGGTGGTGCCGAAGCGTGTTTCCTTGCCTTCCAACGGCGCGGTTTGCTCAACCGTCGGGTTGTTCAGGGTTGGATTGGGCTGGTACTCGGACCACAGCGACGTCGCGCCGCCGATCAAGAACAACGCCAGCATGCACGCCAGGATCGCCCGGCTCTGGCGCAGGTCCTTGACGTAATGGCCAAAGGTAAACACCAACGCCACCGGGATCAGAATGATCGAGGCCACTTCAAACAGGTTGGCCCAGGCCGTCGGGTCTTCGAACGGATGCGCCGAGTTCACGCCGAAGAAGCCACCGCCGTTGGTGCCCAATTGCTTGATCGCAATCTGGCTGGCGGCCGGCCCCAGGGGAATCACCTGATCCACGCCCTGCAGGGTGACGGCATCCACATAGTGAGCGAAGGTTTGCGGCACGCCCTGCCACACCAGGAACAGTGCGAGCACCAGGCACAACGGCAGCAGGCCGTAGAGGGTGGCGCGGGTCATGTCGACCCAGAAGTTGCCCAGGGTCTGGGCAGATTTGCGCCCGATCCCACGGCACAAGGCGACCAAGACGGCGAGACCGGTCGCCGCACTGACGAAGTTCTGCACCGTGAGGCCGGCCATCTGGCTGAGGTAACTCAAGGATGCCTCGCCGCTGTAGTTCTGCCAGTTGGTGTTGGTCATGAAACTGACGGCGGTGTTGAACGCCAGGGTCCATTCCTGGCCCGGCAGTTTTTGCGGGTTCAGTGGCAGGGAGCCCTGGAATAACAGGATCGAGAACAACAACAAGAAGCCCGCCAGGTTGAATGCGAGCAAGGCCAGCATGTATTTCTGCCAGCTCTGTTCCTGCTGCGCATCCACGCCCGAGAGGCGATAACAGGCTTTTTCGACAGGCCCCAATACGGGCGTGAGCCAAGTGCGCTGGCCTTCCATCACCTTGTAGTAGAACCGCCCCAGAAACGGTGCCGGCACCAGTACCACGGCAAAGAAGGCGATGATCAGCCAATAGTCATAACTGTGCATAGCCCGCTCCTAGTTCCGATCCGCGCGTAACAGCGCAACCAGCAGATAAATGAACAGCGCCACGGCCAATAGCAGTGACACTCCGTCCAGAACGCTCATGGAAATCTCCCCGTCTTGCGGCGATTGCCGCGTGTGGGGGCATTGTCCGCAGGAGGGGCGTAAAGGAACGAGGGCGAGGTGTTGGGTGGGGCGTAAAGATGGCGTAAAGAGTGGGTTTATGCGGGGTTTACAGCGAGATTTGCAGTGGCTGGGAGGGCCTCTTCGCGGGCAAGCCCGGCTCCCACATTCGACTGCGTTCTTTCAGTTAAAACTCGGTCAAGTGTGGGAGCGGGCTTGCTCGCGAAAGCGCCGGCTCATTCACCACCGCACTTATGTGGTGCAACTCAAGCCACATTCAAACGCCAAACCGTTCCCCAGGCGACACAGCTACAGCTTTACGACACAGTTCCACAGCCTGGCACAACCGCTGCAACACCCTGAATCATTCCAACCCCTTCAGGGAGCACCCCACAATGAACACACAACTCAAACCCACCTTAGGCACCCTGCATCTGTGGGGCATCGCCGTCGGGCTGGTGATTTCCGGCGAGTACTTCGGCTGGAGCTATGGCTGGGGCGTGGCTGGCACCTTGGGTTTCCTGGTGACCTCGTTGATGGTCGCCGCCATGTACACCTGCTTTATCTTCAGTTTCACCGAGCTGACCACCGCGATTCCCCATGCTGGCGGACCGTTTGCCTACAGTCGTCGCGCCTTTGGCGAGAAAGGTGGCTTGATTGCCGGACTGGCGACCCTGATCGAATTCGTGTTCGCACCGCCTGCCATCGCCTTAGCCATTGGCGCCTATCTGAATGTGCAGTTCCCGGCCCTGGACCCGAAACACGCGGCCGTTGGTGCCTATATCGTGTTCATGGGCCTGAACATCCTCGGGGTCAAACTTGCCGCTACCTTCGAGTTGGTGGTCTGCGTACTCGCCGTCGCCGAGCTGTTGGTGTTCATGGGCGTAGTCGCCCCGGCGTTCAGCTTCAGCAATTTTGCCCTCAATGGCTGGGCCGGTTCCGACACCTTCGGCGCCCCGGCGATTGCCGGGATGTTCGCGGCAATCCCCTTCGCCATCTGGTTCTTCCTCGCCATCGAAGGCGCCGCCATGGCCGCCGAAGAAGCCAAGGACCCCAAGCGCACGATTCCAAAAGCCTACATCAGCGGCATCCTCACCCTGGTGATCCTGGCCATGGGCGTGATGTTCTTCGCTGGCGGCGTAGGCGACTGGCGCACCTTGTCGAACATCAACGACCCATTGCCCCAGGCGATGAAAACCGTAGTCGGCGAAAGCTCCGGCTGGTTGCACATGCTGGTATGGATTGGCCTGTTCGGCCTGGTGGCAAGCTTCCACGGCATCATCCTCGGCTACTCGCGCCAGTTCTTCGCCCTGGCCCGCGCCGGTTACCTGCCGTCTTTCCTGGCCAAACTCTCGCGTTTCCAGACGCCGCACCGCGCCATCCTCGCCGGCGGCGTGGTGGGTATCGCCGCCATCTACAGCGACGGCCTGATCAACCTGGGCGGGATGACCCTGACCGCCGCGATGATCACCATGGCGGTGTTTGGCGCCATTGTCATGTACATCATGAGCATGCTCAGCCTGTTCAAACTGCGTAAGACCGAGCCGCTGCTGGAACGCACCTTCCGCGCGCCGGGCTACCCCATCGTGCCGGGTATCGCGCTGGTACTGGCGGTGGTGTGCCTGGTGGCGATGGCCTGGTTCAATGCCTTGATCGGGCTGATCTTCCTGGGCTTTATGGCGGTGGGCTGCATCTACTTCCAGATGACCGCACAAGACCGCATCGATGCGCCGGCGGATGCAATGTTGACCGGACAATAGCGCCTATGAGGCAGAACGGGCCTACACTGAACTACTCAGAAAGCCCATCACTCAAAGCAGTGATTACCGTGGGAAAATTCTCCCACGAACCTCTGCCTCAAGGAGCGTCTTATGCCGTGGTATGCATGGTTGATTATGGTAGTAGCGATCGGGTCGATCGTCGGTGGCCTGATGATGCTGCGTGACAGCGCCAACAAGGTGGAACTCACCGACGAGCAACGCAAACGCGTAGCCGAGCGCAATGCGCAGGCGGATGCCAAGGACGCACAAGACCGATAAACGCTGATTCCCCCGTGGCGAGGGAGCTTGCTCCCGCTGGGCTGCGAAGCAGCCCCCCTACTCCCATGCCGCCTTGGCAATATGCAACCCATGTTGCCCCTTATAGGCCGCACGTTCCGGCTGGCTCCAACCACTGAGCAACTCATCCGCCAACCGGTAGATCTCCACCCCCAACGGACGACACACCGTCAGTGGATCCTGCGCATCCGGCCCCCACATCGGTAGCGACAAATCCCCACCTGGGCACGTCGACAACGCACACAGCAAATCAATCTCGGCAAAAAACTCCAGGTGATCGCCCTTCTTCGCCGGACAGGCTTTCATAAAGTACATGTCATCGTGATTCAGGCCGGTGCACTGGAAAATATTCAACACGTCATGCACATCGAATTCCGTCAGCCCATGGGGCAATACCGCACGCGTCAGGTTCGAGTGGCAATGGTGGTGAAAATCCTCCCCGGTCAGCATACGGTTCACATAGGGGTCGCACCGCGTGCCCAACAAATCGTGCAAACGCCCACCGTGCTCATCAATGCCGTAGCTGGCCAGGCTGTCATCGGTGATCGTGACCAGGGGCCTTAGAAAAGGCAGGTTCGACCACAACCGATCATGGGTGCTGACATGGGCGCCTTGAAGCTGCCGGGTGCGCGCGGCCCACAAACGTTCGCGTGGGTCGTTGGCGTTCCAGACATTGAAATCCCCCACCTGCGGGCCCACCGGCGTGGTCACACGAAACACATGACCGGCCGGCACCTTCCACGCCCTCCCCGTGCGGATCGGCACCTCGAACTGTTCGATCAACGTGCGCTGGGTTTTCTGATCACGAATACGCTCATAGAACGCCGTATCCACCTGCAACGCCGAACCTTTGCTGACCTGGTACGCGGCGGGATAGTCTTTGTACATGGGGCAATCCTCCATCAAGGGTGATCAAACAAGGCGAGGGAAAGGTGTTCAGAATCGTCCAGGTACAGGCTCATCGCCTCGCTGGCGGCCTGGGTTTGGTTGCGGGTTAGCAGTGTGTATATCTCATGGTCACGCTCCAGCCAGGGTGATTGAAATCGTTGCTCATCCGGCGCGGCGCAGAACGCCAGGCGCAATTGGGCAATCACCTGGGCGAAGAACTCGTCGAACAACGGGCTGCCCATCAACGCGACGATCTGTTGGTGAAACATAAGACTGTGGGTGGCCACCGCTCGCCAATCTTCGCGCTCCCGGGCCAGGGTGGTGGCGTCGATGGCGTTTTGCATACGGCCTGATTGAGCGTCCGTCAGCGACCCACTCTGGGCAATCGCCTGTAATTCCAGGGTGCGGCGGACGACGAAGAGGTCGCGCACCTCTGCTCGCGCCAAGCGCCGAACCATGACGCCCTTATTGCGGACATAGCGAGTCAGGCCCTCCTGGCCCAAACGATGCAGCGCCTCGCGAATCGTATTGCGTGATGCGTTGTAGGCCTTGACCAGGTCCACCTCGATCAGCGGCATACCTGGTAACAGCCGGCCGCCGATGATGTCGGCGCGCAGTTCCAGGGCGATGTGGTCGGCTAAAGATAAAGTGAGTGGCATCGTTACCTCGAGATTGTTGAACAATCGCTGAGGAAGAGGTAACCACGTTTCGTGCCAATGCTGCCTGCGAAGGGAAATCGCAAGGCCGGATAAAGGAAAGGCCGGTCATTAACCGGCCCTCCGCGCTGTTTTCAGATCCTCAATTAATCACCAACCTCTCGCGATTTTTCTCCAGCAGCGCCTTGCCGATGCCTTTTACTTCAAGCAACTCATCCACCGCAGTGAACGGGCCGTTGCTTTCGCGATAGGCGATGATTGCTTTCGCCTTGGAAGCGCCGATACCGAAGAGATCGCGACGCAGGGTTTCGGCGTCGGCGGCGTTGAGGTTGACTTTGGTGGATTGCTCGGTCTTGGTCATCTGGGTGGAGATAGGGGTTGGGAGCTCCGGCTTGATGGACGGCGCAGCGGTGGTGGCGACGGAGAGGCTGGTGAGGAAGGCGAAGATGAGGGATGAGATGTAGAGGTTTTGCATTGGTGACGCTCCATGACATCGGTGAGGAAAAAGCAGCTTTTCCGAAGCTGCTTTTCTACGTTAGGCGATGGGTGGAGGGTGTCAAAAAAGAGGGTATTACAAGGTATGAACACACGCCGGCGCAGCATTTCCGCGCCTATGTCAGATCAGTAAACACCACACCCTATCGGCAGATGACTGGCGACTTTCAGCGAGCGTCGGAAAATCTGTATCATGCTAGGACGACACCCAGTAAACGAGAGAGCCCATGGATTTGCAATCGAAGACTGTAAAACTGCGACTGATTGAGGAGCAGGATGCTGAGTTCGTTCTGAAACTTCGCCTCGATGATAGATACAATCAGTTCCTTTCCTCAGTAAACCCGAGTGTTGAAGCGCAAAAAGAGTGGATCAAAAAATATAAAAGTGACGAAAGCGAAGGTATTCAGTACTACTTCATTATAGAACGTCACGATGGAATACCATGCGGCACTGTCAGAATTTATGATTTAAAAGACGACTCTTTTTGCTGGGGAAGCTGGATTTTGAATGAAGACAAAACAAGGTACGCCGCTTTAGAGAGTGCCTTCTTGGTTTACAAGTTTGCATTTGAAAACTTAAAATTCAAAAAATCACATTTTGATGTTAGAAAAGGTAATGACCGCGTCATTTCTTTCCATGAAAAGATGGGTGCGGTCAGGACGGGGGAAACCGAATTGGACCTGCTTTTTGAAATCACCAAAGAGGCAGTATCGCGTACAAAGGAAAGATTGATGAGCAAAATAGTCTAAGACGAACAGTAACCTGCATAAGTCTCGTCAAACTCAAGGCTTGGGCTGGGCATCAGGATTAGACATATGAATCTTATGCCCTAGCTTTGTGGCACCGATACGTGCAAACTTTAAACACTCGAGTTACTGCTGTGCCGGTAGCCGTCCCAGACTTCAAGTCTAATAGACCACCCTACAGATTGAAAGAGCCGCACGAGACTAATTGCCTGTTCCAAGCATAAGCAAATAGTCGCGTGCAGCATACCGCATACTTTCAGCTCAAGGCTCCATACGACGCTGTTGATAAATCCAATCAACTATTTCACCATCGGGTGAGTAACCGCTTACCGTGTCACGTAATAGTTGACGAACCCTCGTATAATCATCCTCTTCTATAGCTGCAAGCATGAGAATTAACTTAGCTTTAAGTACTTCCCAAGGAATGCAATCTTCATTAGCACTCATAATCATAGGGTGCGGCGTAGCGACTACGTTATCGCCTATCAACAGCTCTTCATATAACTTTTCACCCGGACGAAGCCCGCTAAACTCAATAGCAATATCACCGTGCGGGTTTTTCTCGGAACGCACACTCAATCCAGAGAGGTGAATCATTTTTTCGGCAAGCTCGACAATTTTTACTGGCTCTCCCATGTCCAATACGAATACGTCGCCCCCCAACCCCATGGACCCAGCCTGGATCACCAGCTGTGCGGCCTCAGGTATTGTCATGAAATATCGGGTAATTTTTGGATGAGTCACCGTCAGTGGCCCACCGGATTTTATCTGCTTATGGAATAATGGAATTACGGACCCGGACGAGCCCAAAACATTGCCAAAACGAACCATCGTAAAACGCGTTTTATTAACACGGGCGACGTTAAGCGTATCTCCAAACATGACCGGTGCCAGCTCACGGCTTAGTGCTTGTAATGTCAACTCGGCCAATCGCTTCGTACTGCCCATAACATTGGTAGGACGAACCGCCTTGTCAGTGGAGATCAAAACAAAGTTTTCGACTCCCGCTTGGAGTGCCGCTTGAGCGGTACTCAACGTACCTATTACATTATTCAGAAAACCTTCTGCGATATTATGTTCCACCATCGGCACATGCTTATACGCAGCCGCATGATAAACCGTTCCTACATGCCAGGTTTTCATCACATCTAACAGCTTTTCCTGATTGCGCACAGAACCTAAAATCGGCAAAACTCGCACAGGTAGCGACTCACGGATAACGCGCTGTTCAAGCTCAGACAAAATACTATAAAGATTGAATTCACTGTGTTCGAACAGCAATAGGATAGTGGGGCGCAATTCCAAAATTTGCCGGCACAGTTCGGAACCGATAGAGCCTCCAGCTCCGGTTACTAAAACGCTTTGCCCCTTAATACAATGCTCGAGCAATTCACCTTGAGCAGGAACCGCATCGCGACCTAGTAAGTCTGCAATATCAACCTCTTGAATATCGTCGACCTTTACACGGCCGCTCGCCAAGTCCATAAACCCCGGGACACTGCGTACATGTAATGGGAACCCTTCCAAGAAACCCAGAATTTCACGCCGACGCCCGCGATTGGATGAGGGTATCGCGAGTAGTATTTCCTGCGCACCGGTAGCGTCAATCATGCGCTGAATATGCTTGGGTTTGTAAACTTGTAAGCCAGAAATAATACGGTTAGAGATACTTTCATCATCATCAATAAAAGCAACTGGGCGCATGACGCGGCCCATCCGCAACGCCGCTACTAGTTGGTTCCCCGCAGCGCCTGCACCATAAATAGCAACCTTCGGCAACCCATCATCGTGGTTGCTGAAAGGCACATGTTTCGTTGCCGCAAACCAGTCGCCCAAAAAGTACTGACGCATCGCAAGACGTAAACCACCGACCATGACCAAGCTCAACCACCAATAGTTGAACATGATAGAGCGAGGTACCACATTTTGATGATTGCTGTACC
The DNA here is from genome assembly GCF_036346515.1 of Pseudomonas sp. AM4(2022). NCBI lineage: Bacteria > Pseudomonadati > Pseudomonadota > Gammaproteobacteria > Pseudomonadales > Pseudomonadaceae > Pseudomonas > Pseudomonas sp. AM4(2022). Next base: position 383,290 of record NZ_JAOTNW010000003.1, on the reverse strand, counting down.
AATAGACTATGAACCCCAAAATCAAAGCCGACAAGCTGACAGCCTTGATAATAGCAATGAGTGCATCATTGCCAAAATAACGCATCACCGCCCTGTACATACCGAAGCGGACAAACAGCGGAATAGCTACCAATGGCGCGCTAAGAAAGAGCCAAACGTGAACCCTGAAAGGATTCACCATATCCTCAATCCCCAAACGTACGACGAACGCCAGCCAAAGCGCAGCCTCCACCAGAACCACATCGGCGGCCACCTGAAGCAGACGTTTCTGACGACGGGGCAGCCCCAGCAATATTGATCGCAACCTATCCATAGCACCCTCAGCCACCAGCCCTCTCCCACCCAGAAATTCAAGCACGCATTGTACAATTACATGAAAAAATACAGAAGTAACAAAGGAAAAATCGCTGCCACCTCAAAAACCGCCATTTCAGTTTTCTTGCGCTCCTGCTTGAAATCGAAGGGCCAAAGCAATAAGAGGAACATATGCCACGATCACTCCTACCCCCCCATCAATATTGAAAACCGCTACACAGGCAGCAATTGGTAACAGCCAAAAGATATTAACAAGTCCAACTGCTATAGTAACAGGCAGATGTTTTCCTGCTTTCCTAGATGCAAATTGATAAGCATGGCTCCTGTGAGCCTCATATACCTTCTCACCGCGCGAGAGCCTTCTACCCAATGTAAACGTCGCATCTACAATGAAAACACCGAGCAGAATAATCCACACCCACAGTAGTTCCGGCGCCGCCCAAGCAGCCATCAAGGAAAGCAAGCCAAGCATGAATCCGATGAATCCACTCCCCGCGTCGCCCATGAAAATACGCGCTGGCGGGAAATTCCAAAAAAGAAATCCCACAGTGGCAAGTGCTAACATCATTGGCGGAAGGATAAGAGCGGAATAGCCTATGTACCAATAAATAGCACACGCCCCCAAACACACCGTGATCGCTTCAACGCTCGCGATACCGTCAATACCATCCATGAAATTGTAGAGGTTAAGCATCCAGACCAGATACAATGCCCCCAAAATTACAACTATCCATTGCGCATCTAGACGCAGACCAAACAAAACGATCGGCGCCATTCCCCCCAACCAGAAAATACCCCAGGCAGCGGCACTAAAATGCCCCAGAAGTCGCCAACGGGCAGCGATATGCCCGTGATCGTCGATAAAACCGATTACCGCGATAAGGCCTCCACCACCTAGCAACGCGTACATCACATTTAATGTGATGTCCTGCTTGAACCACATTATTAAAATGCTTAGTAAAAACACCAGTACAATTGCCACACCACCGCCACGAGGGGTCGCTACGGTGTGTGAACTACGAGCATTTGGGATATCCATAACGCTACGGGACAACGCATAAAGGCGCAATTGCCAGGTCAGCAGGAATGCAAAAAAAACAACTCCTATACTTACTAGAATATTAATCATGATGGCGAGTCCCTTTGAAACTCAATGCTGTTTTCCTTAGTGCATCATCTACGCTTATTAAAGGACGCCAGTCGAGTAGCCTTTTGCTCTTTTCGATATCAACCTGCAAATTCCCACATAGTCGTTGAGACAGCGACTCACGACCCAGAAGTCGCGCACCAAAAACTAACAGATTAGCGGGTACAGGCAAAAGTAGCGCGCGCACCCCAAGAGCAACTGCTACTCTACGAAGCAATTGGGTTGTCGAAAGATCTTCGTCATCACTGATTAGAAAAGTTTGATTGGCTGCATTCGGATGCTCACTACAGGCAATGATGAAATCCACCAAGTTATCGAGCGCTACCAAGCTTCTCTTATTATCTATCGCACCAAAGGGGAGTGGGATGCCTTTTTTCAACCATCGCATCATATTCAGAAAATTAGCTTTTACACCTGGGCCATAAACCAGTACGGGTCTAACGATCACCACCTCCATTGACGAACCTAACGCCAAAGCACGAAGGCCCTCCTCAGCTTCCATTTTCGAGACGCCATATGGATCAGTTGGAGCTGGCACATCAGCTGCCGAAAAAGGCACGCCTTCAAGGGTCTTCTCGCCATTGACCTTTATAGAACTAATAAAGACAAAACGCTTGCAGCCCGCTGCGATAGCCTGCCTTGCTAGGTTCAGCGTACCCTCAACATTGGTTTCACGGTATTCGGCAAGAGGATCTTCCGCTGCCTCGGCCATCACATGAACACGCGAAGCGCAGTGAATAATTAAGTCTATCGACTGTAATAACTCAGACCAATCGTTTTTCGAATTAATGCCTGTTATTACCACTGACTGTGCACGAACTGGAAGGCCCGGTAACTCTCTACGTACAGGCACCAGCAAATCAACGTCTTGCCTGCGCGATAACGTCTCAAGGAGTCCACCACCTACGAACCCTGAAGCACCGGTCAACAATATCTTCATATCTTTACCCTAATCAGGCTTAAAAAATTCAATTATGAATTTTTTTAAAAAAGTCCAGCATCTCACCCACGACATACTCTTCAGAAAAGTCGCTCTTTACTCGAGCGATTCCCGCTAACGACATCGCCTGCCGAAGCTCGTCATTATCAAACAACTCTAACATACCCGCTGCGATTTCATCTGAGTTGCCGGGAGCGTGAAAAATACCGGTAGTGCCTTCTTCGACCGCATCAGTCAAACCGTATATCCTAGATGCCAGCGCAGGAAGGCCAGCTGCAGAAGCTTCAATGACGGCCAACCCAAAGCCCTCTCTATAGCTCGGCATGCAAAAAACATCGGAGGCGGCCATATAATCCTGTGGGCGCTTGGTAAAACCCACACGATGGTAGCTCTTGGAGTTTTCTTCCAAAGCGCTCAACATCGATGCATCAGTACCATCATCATCGGGACCAACGACTAATAAATGGGCACCCGGTCTAACTTTGCCCACCTCGGTAAATGCCCGAACCAAATCCAATACACCTTTGGCGCGCGCCACACGCCCGAGAAATAGAAATACAAAATCAGTCTCAGGTATGCCCAACTGTCTCCGGATATCACTCCTTATCTCCGCGTTAGGCCTGAAGCGGGATAAATCAACGCCACTGATCGAACCTTTACCTAAAACGCCGATTTTCTGGCGCTTTACGACTCCAGACTCAATTAAGAAGTCGCGCTGGGAAAAGCTATCAGCCAGCAGATGAGTAGCACAAAAACTCAGTACTTTATCCAACGACTTCAAAAGCCACCGTGAAAACCCTGTCCTTGTTGACCAAACTTGTCCAGTGAATATATGAATACGCGTAGGAACTCTCGTAAAAAAACTTCCCAGCATCGAGATCAGGCCCGACTTTGGCATAATCGACAAAACACAATCGAATTTATTAGACTTGAATACTTTACAAATAAAAAGTAATGAGCGCAGATCACTGACCAGGGATATTTTTCTTTCAATTACGAAGGGGATAAAAGAAACATGTTCGTTCAAAAGCTCTGTTACATCCTCTTGCGTGGCGGGTACTAAAAGTGTGACGTCATACACCTCCGACAACTTTTCTATGTGTTTTCTCATAAAGAAATGCAAAACCATAGGAACGGTGGCGACAATGCATACTTTCTTACGACTACTCATTACGGTCTCACCTCGTGCAAAGCCGCCACAGGTTTGGAAAGTATCTCAGGTATTGCATCAGGGATACTTTTAGAAAATCTGAACCCCAACTCTCGCTCAATGGCATCAGACGCGTACCGCGTTTGAATCACAAGTGCGTTAATTCTTTCATGAGTCAGTGGTAATTTCGCGATACGGGAAAATAGGCCCACCAGCATACGCATCAAAAACTCCGGCACCCTTACGAACGGTGCCTTGACGCCAGATGCTTGCGCAATTGCACCTATGACTTCATGAAGCAAACAATCATTAGAAAGTAGGTACACTTTGTTGAAAGCCCGCTTGTCTGTTGAACAGGCAATCAATGCCGCAACCAGATCATCTACATGTACATAGGTCGATATGCTTTCGCCTGAGCCAATATAAAAAAACATTCCCCGACGAACAATATTCGCCATCTGAAAAAAAGATTGGTTGGGCATCCCCGCGCCAATTACGTTTGAGGGCCTTATCACCGAACACGTAAATCGATGCTCAATTCTAGAATACGACAGAACCAATTCGTCAGAGATAGTTTTCGTAACCTCATACATTCCACGGGGCGCTGGCACGCTTTCTTCCGACACAACACGACATTCACCGGCCCTCCCGGGGGGCGGCCCATAAGCGCCAACGCTACTTAATTGAACCCAGTGAATATTGCGTTTTTTCTGAGTGCACTGCCGGCCGACCGCGGCAAGAAGGCGCTTAGTGCCTTCCACATGTAACGAGTACATTAACTCGTCCCTTTTTAGCTCACCCGCACAGTGGAATACCACATCGACATCGTCCAGAAATGCATCGAGGGCGAAGTCGTCATCAACGGACAAATCAGCCAGATAAGTATCGACACCCGTCAGATCAAGTCCGACACGTCTAGTCAAGGCGTTGACGGCCTCGCCTTTGTCAATAAGCGCCTCGCATAGCCTACGCCCGATAAATCCCGCCGCCCCAGTGACACCGAACTTCATTACACGCCCCCCAAATAGATGTAGCCCGACCTCACACCCATGACAATCCCGGGCAAAAGCAAACCGATCAGAGCGAACCTAACCCACATTTTAGATCTGATAAAAATAATAATATAAGCTAATGGCGCAATAATAAAAGCAGGTTGCATTATTCTCATCAGATCCTGATGAGATTTGACGCTTGTAATCGACAACCCCAAGAAAAACAAAATCACGCAAAACAACTTTGCCAACAGTTTTCGCTCATGCTCCGATAGATCTATCCTTAGCATGCCTGCTTGAGAAAGCATCGCAATCAATACAATTATAAACCCAAAAAAATAGGCATAGACAAATGCACCGGCATCAGTATCACTTACCCACACACCATCCCCCGAAACAACGGCACTCTTCATGATGCCAACCAGCATCGAAGCTACCAGCCCTATAGATAAAGAAATGAAGAACTTTACGCCAAGAGAAACTTTAGGAAAAAATCTAACCCACATAAAAAAGAAACACACTACCATCGCCAACGCGACACTGGAGTAATGTAAAAACACTGAAAAACAAATTAAACAGACACACCAAAGCATACGCGTATTTATAATTGCGAAGAACACCAGCGTAAATGCAAGATGCGAGCGCCACACCCAAAGCACTGATGAGTAGGAGGGATACCAAACCGTATAAATAAATACAGAAAAAATAACGAGCAGGTAAATCTTAGCTGAGCTTATCGGTAGTCGTTTAAGAGTTGCATATGTGAACATCGCCAGCCCTGCAAGCACCAAGAACATACACGCAAAAGCAAATGATTGAAATCCCGTTATAAACCATCCAAAAAAAGAGTACACCAGCATATATATTGCCGGCTCTAACTTTCCGGTTTCCTGCGTCAAGGCAGAAGAAAACCCTGAAAGATCATCAGACAAGAACATGTTATAAAAATAATAATAGTTCCTCGCATCCGTAATGGTGTCGTTATCATCTACAATCACCGACAACAATCCAGCGCACAATGCAGCAACAATCAAAATAAGCAGAAGCGCGCCTACCTTAATTATTTGAGACTTACGGACAACCAACATACCTACCACCTGAACACAAGAAAAACAAGACCTTGATAAAATCTCATTTCCCTGTACGCATCAAAACACACCAATAACTTCATTAGTGCCTTGAACGCCTCACGCTTACGTGCAATAGAAAGATTTCTGAATTTCATGCAAGCCAACACAATGGCTGCTCTTGGAAATAAAGATTCACCCGCGTATCGATGAAGGATCTTGACCTGTTCTTGGTGCATAAGATCTATTTGTTTCCAAGTATTAGTCGGATGCTGTCTGTACTCAGCCAATAAATCGGGTAGTACTTCGAGATAAGTATTATTGGTATGCGTCAATTTCAACCACATTTCCCAATCTTCGATGCGTGTAGAGACATCAAAGCCTTCAACTTTAAGTAACTCTTCTCGCCTAAGCATACTTGCGGGCGCTGGCACTTCAGCCCGGAGTAAGAAAACGTCGCGAAAATTATAAACTCCTGGCTTTCTGCGAAACCCTAATCTAACACCATTATCATCAATAAGATGAATGGATCCAAAGACACCAATGCACTGAGGATTCTTTTCCAGGTGATCAACCAGAATATTTGTTTTGTCGGGACAGATTGCGTCGTCGGACGCCAATCCGGAAAAGTACTTCCCTCTTGACCACTCGAGCCCCTCATTCAACGTTGCGGAAACACCCGCGTTAGGGCGGGTGAAAAATGCGAACCGTACGAATCGCTCGCGGCATTCCTCGAGCAGTTCAGTAATAACATCGACAGACGAATCAGATGACCCATCATCTATAACTATAAGCTCAATATTCTTGTAACGTTGCTCAATAACGCTTTTTATACTCGCGCGCACAAATCGCTCATGATTATAAACCGGAATACACATACTCACTAACGGCATAGCCCCATCATCAACGAGCTTCATTGCTGCACCTTCAAATGCTTATGAAAAATAAAATAGTACATGGCCAGCAGATAAACAAAGTAATTTACCGCATGAGCTATTGCTGCCCCTTCAAGCCCATACAGCCTCACGAACACTACGCTTAACACACAAAACCCCAGAGAAAACATTATTTCCGTAGCAACATATAATTTAACCATCGGACGACTGAGCATTATATACGCCAGCATCCAACCTGAAACTTTAAAACAGTCACCTACCAACTGCCAAAAGAACATAGTTCGCATGGGCGAGAACTCTTTGGTAAACAACAAGAAAATAATAAAATCTCGTAGGACGAATATCACCCCCCCTGCAACTATTGATAGCGGTATAATCAGCCGCAACCCCTTGTTTATTTCCAGCTTAAGAAATATCGGATCTTGGCTTCCCGATAGTTTTGGCAGAAAATAAACACTCAATGTTGTCGTAATTAGTAGCAAGTAGGCAGCGCTTAGACGCCACATTGCTTCCCAATAACCCGCATCAATAACACTAAGATTTTCAACCAGATAATTACGGATAAAAATATGGCTAATGGGCACACACGCGGCCGATGTCAACGCCATCAACGTATATTTTGCGAGGTTCAATGATACTGCCCTATCGACACGCCCTATCACGTGTCGTATTGCAAACCATGGCCGTCTATAGCATAGACTCAACGTTACAACGAAGCTAACAGATTGGTAAGTCGCCAACGCGACTAATGCTCCATACAACCCAAATTGAATCGACAATATGGCGGTTGCTAACAATGCAAATACACTGCCCGCAATATTGGCTATCACATACAGCACGACCTCCCGCTGTCCGTTCAAAATGGCCACTAGCACAGCATTCAGCGAGAAAAATACCAACGCAACGGAAAACCAGTTGAAAACGCTACCGTATGCTTTGTCTTTTAAGAAAAACGATGCCAACTCCTGATTATATAAAGCAACTATTGCGCCTGCCACCAAAGAACCGGCAGCAGCAATAGTGCCCGCGGTGCGCCAAACCTGATGTTGCTTTTCGGCGTCCCTCTCATATTCAGCAGTATACTTTGTGACCCCTGTGCTGATAGCACCACTAGCGAAGGTCGTAATCATCTGGACAGCATTCTGAAACTGACCAACCGCTGCGTAACCAGCTGGCCCGACATAAACTGCCAACACTTTATTGATGCCTAGCAATGTCAGCATTTTTATCAGAACGGCAATACCGTTTAACAAGCTGGTTTTAATGAGCGTCATTATTCTAGCCGTTACAGAGCAAAACTATTGCAAGCGTCCACTACTTTTCCAGCATCAGCTAATGACATAGTAGGGCCAATGGGCAAGCTCAGAACTTGCGAATGAATTCTCTCTGATACTGGCAGACTAAGATCGTATAGCTCGGGATAGGCGCCTTGTTTGTGCGGAGGAATAGGGTAGTGAATGAGTGTCTGAATCCCATTTTTTGCTAGATGTTCTTTTAGCGCATCACGGGCTTCACTAGCAATGACGAACAAATGCCATACATGACTTGAAAGTTCAAGAACTGACGCGTCCACAGAAACGGGTAGTGTTATTAGCTTATTGCTAATTCCCTGCGCGTACACATTGGCGATTGCACGACGACGCATCGTGTCCTGATCCAAGTAACCAAGCTTAACGTGAAGAATAGCGGCCTGAATTTCGTCCAGTCGGCTGTTTACTCCCTGGTACAGATTCTTGTAGCGCTCGTGCGATCCATAATTTCTCAGTGCTCGCAAGATTGCCGCTAGCTCGTCATCGTCAGTCGTAATCGCGCCACCGTCACCGAGCGCTCCCAGATTCTTTCCTGGGTAGAAGCTAAACCCTGAAGCGTCTCCCCAACTTCCAGCCTTTTTACCTTCAACAACGGCTCCATGAGCTTGTGCGGAATCTTCGAGTACTAACAGGGAATACTCGCGGGCAATACCTATAAGGTCACGCATATTGGCCAGTTGACCATACAAGTGAACAGGCAGAAGCACCTTCGTCTTAGGAGTGATCGCCTTTCGAACATTGTCAGGGCAGAGATTGTAAGTCGCTATATTGGGCTCAACTAGAACTGGCTTTAGATCATTTTCAGTAATGGCAAGGATACTAGCAATATATGTATTAGACGGTACGATAACCTCGTCACCGGCCTGCAACTTGCCCATTTCTTTCCAGGCGCGCAAAGTCAGTGTCAAAGCATCAAGCCCATTAGCGACGCCAATACAATGTTTAGACCCACAATACTCGGCAAATGCCCGCTCAAAATTTGACAATTCGCTGCCTGCAATATACCAACCCGAATCTATCACGCGAGCACAAGCCGCTAGCAACTCATCGCGCATGGGAGCATTGATATGTTGCAGATCTAAAAAAGGAATATTAGTCATTTTGATTTCCGATAAAAATATTTTTGATGGTCGCCGCTCCTCCTGCTCACAGAGAGCAGACGGGTCTCGGGGCCTTGATGGCAACAGGATCCACGCAACCACTTACGCAGAGCAAGGCAGATCATAGTTTTTACCATCAATATAGTTTTTTAATCTTTTTTAGTTGCTTCATCTTTAAAGCAACTATAATCGCGAATGTAGTCAGATTCGTCGTAATGCTCGCTCGCAAGCACAAGCAGAACACAATTATCACTGAAATCGTGCATTTCGCGCCAAAGCAAACCTTGAATCAGCAGGCCTTTGGTTGGACAATCCAGAATCACTTCTTCCCTTTTAATCCCATCATCAAGAACCATTCGACATGAACCGGCCACACAGATCGCAACCTGTTGCAAGTTTCGGTGAGCATGAAAACCACGACTCACTCCTAATGATGTCTTATAGATGTAATAAACACGCTTAATTTCAAAAGGGACAACATTCCCATCACCTTGTTCAATTGCAACGAGACTTCCGCGTTCGTCTCCAAGTATCTGAAAGTCTACAAATCTAATCAGGCTCACATCACTACCCATAGGTTGATTAACACTTGGCCCGCATACCGATGACTTCAATTTTTTTGACTCCTTGACCGATACACTCATCAGCCAAACCATTGCTTGAGGCAACCAGCGATAGAGCAGTGTGCGGGAAGCACCTCGCCCGACACCAATGCGCAGAGTATACGACCACCGAAGGTGATGGTGTATCCAAAATGACGAAAATAGAGTCTGGGATAGGCGCCCTACGCCTTACCAAAGCCAGACCTAGCGAGCATGCCTTCCAATCACGCTGGCCTGCTAGACTCCAAGGAGTGAACCGTGCTCTGAGGAATGAAAGGCACAAATCCGGGCGCGAAGAATTTTCGACGCCCGATTCGAAGAAAATTCATTTCTCTACGCGATCACCCAGTGTAGTGAGTTTTGAGTGCGCTACCTTTGGCGTTGTTTCGAGCATTTCAAAAAGCTGGCTGTGCTCCTTAACGCGATGATTTGCCACCAAATGCCGGACCAGTGCAATCACCCCTCCAATCACTAACCCCAAGAACAAACCGACCATAATGATGAGCGCTTTTCTTGGTTTAACAGGCGAGAGTGGCTCTAGTGCCTGCCTGTCAACCGTTACTAACTTCAAGCGACTCATATCAATCTTCAGGTTCTGCAACCTTACAATCTCTGCCCGTAATGGCTGCACACCACTTAAAAACAGATCCTCATTTTCGCGCCGGTTCAGCATTTCAATTTCACGGTTCGATTGGAGCAGCTGAAGCTCTCTGGCAATTTGGGCTATCCGCCCTTCTGTGAAATCATCTGTTTTACGTTTTTCCAGAGCCGTCCGTTCTGCTACTAACGCCTCAACACCCATAAAATACAAAGGTATCTGCTGATTATTGATCTCTGTACGCATGACGCTGTTTGCACCAGAACGACCGGACTCACCCAAGGCAGTTGGTGTAGTCGGTTTCTGTATCCCAAGAGACTGCGCAATAGCGATTGCTTCGGTCAGTTGCGACATCCTATTGGAGCGCGCTGATTTAAGCTGAATACGCAACGCTTTTAACTCGTCCTGCAGCTGGGCACGCTTTAAATTATCCCCTTCGAGCAGAAGAGCAATTTTTGCTTCCTTATCAGTATCATAATTTGAACGAGCAGCTTTTAGCTTTCCACTCAATTCGTTTAAACGATTTTTAATAATTACATCCATGTCTGCAGCTATCCGTTCACGCTCAACAGAAACTGCATAATCTACAAATTTATTGAGTATAGAAACACCATCGATACCTTTCGGATAGTCCAACTCAAGCCCAATATAAGCACTTAAATTGTCTGTTTTTTTCGGATCTGGAAGCACTAGCTTTATAGAGTTACGATCAAACTCTTCAAAACTTTGCTCCAACGTTCTGCCAGGACGCACAAACGCCTTGAATAAGTTTTGATTTGCCCGAAAAAAGCCCAAACGCGTGTCATATGATTCTAACGTGGCGCCAACCTTTATAAGAGCATCTCGAGGAGGAAGCAGATAAATTTCTGAGCGATTAAGAGCATCTAACTCGTTAATTGCTGCAGGGCGCAACACACTACTTACTTGATAGATCGGCGTCGCTAAAAAAGCGTATGCTGCCGCAGCCACCCCTACAAGGACGGTAACGAGCAAAATCAGACGTTTCTGCCGCCAAATAGCGTGAAAAAGGGCAAGGAGATCAATTTCGTCAGACGGGGAAACCGGGGGGATACGAACGCTGCTACTCACAACAAAAACCTGCCTTCAAGAGAAACTGCGGGCTCGTTATGCAGACCATTTCATGTGTTTTTTATTTTAGTTATATGGATCTCAAAAAACGGCGTCTCTGCCAAAATTTGAGCACAAAATATGTCCGTTATCGAGAACAGATTCCATTTTGCCATCTCTATACCATATTACAAGTCTTGACAGATCTGTAGGATAACTCTTACATCGCTAACGATATCGCCCATACCTCCCCCCACGAGATCGATGAGAGCGACGTAGCGCACAAAGCCTCAGCCCTGCCTAGCGACCCGCCATACCGATGGCATTACCAGCACCTGCGAAGAGCTAAACGCATCCTTAAAACTTTCTGACAAACGGTTCTACACCGCCCTATCTAACGGCCCAAAAACGCAAAGAAAGATCGCCTTTAGCCATGCCCTGCGGGCCCCGATTTACGGCGACGACTACCTATCAAAGCACCCAATAGTGGCCCTATCAACATTCCAACAATCAATGCTATTACGATAAACACCGCCACCGGCATCTGCGCAGTACTCCACCCCAGGAACGACAGTGCCACGCCCTGCTGGTTCTCCAGCACAAACGCCAAAACCACCAACGCCGCCAGCACTGCAATCAATACCGCAACAACGCGCTTAACCCCACGCATACCCTTCTCCTTCCCCAAAAACACTCAGACGCCTTCTTCCTCTTCTTCGTTCACCCGATCGCGCAATTCCTTGCCCGGTTTGAAGTGGGGAACGAATTTGCCGTCGAGGCTGACGGATTGGCCGGTTTTTGGGTTGCGGCCTACGCGCGGTGCGCGGTAGTGCAGGGAGAAACTGCCGAAGCCGCGGATTTCGATGCGATCTCCGGTGGCCAGGCATTGGGACATTTGCTCAAGCATGGTCTTGATAGCCAGCTCCACATCCTTGGATGAGAGCAGCCCTTGATGGGTGACAATTCGTTCGATCAACTCCGACTTCGTCATATTTTTCCCTTCTTTTTCAAGCAGCTAGGAAAAGCGCTCCGAAGGTTTTAGCATGAGTTGATGAATTTGAACAGCCCATGTGTCAACTTATCTGAGGCTGAATAAACACGCTCAGCGAGCAGCCAACGCCTTACTTACAGATCACCAACATGGTCCGCGTCACCGCGCCAGCAGGGTTCCAGCCGAACAGGTAGTCGCCCTCTTCGTCCTCTGCATCGCTGGAGCGGGTAATGACCTTGTAGCCCTGCATCTTGCACTCACGGGCGGCGCGCTTCTCGCACTTTTCCCACTTGTTGCCCAGGCCAGAGCAGTCGACCTCTATACCGCTGACGCCACGCTTGGCGTGGGTCTTGGCGCTGGTGGAGGAGCAGCCTGCAAGCATCAGCAGGGCGAGTATTACGATAATTCTGTTCATTCAAACCCTTATTGAGTCAGCAGCGCGAAATAGCCGTTCTTAAAACTATAGTCAGTTCTGACAGTGGGCTGAACGCCTTCGTTCGGTGCAGGTGCTTCATCAAATTTCAGGCACAAAAAAGGGCGACCGAAGTCGCCCTTTTTCTACAGCTTTACAGAACTTAGTTCTGCTTAGCCATTGCCTGGCGCAGCAGTGCCGCCATGGTGGTGTCAGCAGGAGCAGTTTCCGAAGTCTCTTTCAGGCTCTGGATAGCTTCTTTCTCTTCCACTTCGTCTTTCGACTTGATGGAGAGCTGAATCACGCGGCTCTTGCGGTCAACGCTGATGATCTTGGCTTCTACTTCCTGGCCTTCTTTCAGAACGTTGCGCGCGTCTTCAACGCGGTCACGGCTGATTTCGGAGGCTTTCAGAGTCGCTTCGATATCGTCGGCCAGAACGATGATGGCGCCTTTGGCGTCAACTTCTTTCACAGTGCCTTTAACGATGGCGCCTTTGTCGTTCTCTTGAACGTACTCGGAGAACGGATCGCTTTCCAGTTGCTTGATGCCCAGGGAGATGCGCTCGCGCTCTGGGTCAACCGACAGGATAACGGTGTCCAGCTCGTCGCCCTTCTTGAAACGACGAACAGCTTCTTCGCCAACTTCGTTCCAGGAGATGTCGGACAGGTGAACCAGGCCGTCGATGCCGCCGTCCAGACCAATGAAGATACCGAAATCGGTGATCGACTTGATGGTGCCGGAGATTTTATCGCCCTTGTTGAACTGGCCAGAGAAATCTTCCCATGGGTTAGATTTGCACTGCTTGATGCCCAAGGAGATACGACGACGCTCTTCGTCGATGTCCAGAACCATAACTTCCACTTCGTCGCCGACTTGTACGACTTTCGAAGGGTGGATGTTCTTGTTGGTCCAGTCCATTTCGGAAACGTGTACCAGGCCTTCCACGCCTTCTTCCAGCTCTGCGAAGCAGCCGTAGTCGGTCAGGTTGGTAACACGCGCGGTCACGCGGGTGCTTTCTGGGTAACGAGCTTTGATAGCAACCCATGGATCTTCGCCCAGCTGCTTCAAGCCCAGGGAAACGCGGTTACGCTCACGATCGTACTTCAGAACCTTGACATCGATCTCGTCGCCAACGTTGACGATTTCGGAAGGATGCTTGATACGCTTCCAAGCCATGTCGGTAATGTGCAGCAGGCCATCGACGCCACCCAGATCGACGAATGCGCCGTAATCGGTGAGGTTCTTGACGATACCTTTGACTTGTTGGCCTTCCTGCAGGGATTCCAGCAGAGCTTCACGCTCGGCGGAGTTCTCTGCTTCCAGCACGCTGCGACGGGAAACGACAACGTTGTTGCGCTTCTGGTCGAGCTTGATGACTTTGAATTCGAGTTCTTTGCCTTCCAGGTGCGTGGTGTCGCGCACTGGACGAACGTCGACCAAAGAACCTGGCAGGAACGCACGGATGCCGTTAACGTCGACAGTGAAGCCGCCTTTAACCTTACCGTTGATAACGCCCTTGACCACTTCTTCAGCTGCGAAGGCTGCTTCGAGAACAATCCAGCATTCAGCGCGCTTGGCTTTTTCACGGGACAGCTTGGTTTCACCGAAACCGTCTTCAACCGAGTCCAGAGCAACGTGAACTTCGTCACCGACATTGATAGTCAGGTCACCAGCATCGTTGTAGAACTGTTCCAGCGGGATCAGAGCTTCAGACTTCAGACCAGCGTGAACGGTTACCCAGCGAGCTTGGTAATCGATATCAACGATAACACCGGTGATGATGGAGCCTGCCTGAAGGTTCAGGGTTTTTAGGCTTTCTTCAAAGAGTTCCGCAAAGCTTTCGCTCATTTTAATTCCTGTTGATAAGGGCGAAGAATACGCCCATCTCCACACCCCAGACGGTGTGGGTCAGTTTCAGTTAAAAGAAGCCACCGCAGGACTATGACTGGTCCCCTGCGGCCTTCTTGATCACCCGGCGATATCGCGAATTGCGATTTCACTCATGATGCGTTCCAGCACCTGCTCGATGGACAACTCCGTGGAATCCAGCTGTATGGCGTCAGCCGCCGGCTTGAGCGGGGCTACCGCACGCTGGGTATCACGCTCATCGCGTGCACGGATCTCATCTAGCAGACTCGACAGACTAACACCATCGACTTTGCCCTTCAACTGCAAGTATCGGCGGCGTGCCCGTTCCTCGGCGCTGGCGGTCAGGAAAATCTTCAGCGGCGCCGCGGGAAACACCACCGTGCCCATGTCGCGGCCATCGGCCACCAGGCCCGGCGCCTCCTGAAATGCGCGCTGGCGCTGCAGCAGCGCCTCGCGCACGGCGGGCAGCGCGGCCACTTGGGAGGCACCCGCGCCGATACTCTCGGTGCGAATCACATCGCTGACTTCATCACCTTCCAGAATGATGCGCTGCAACTGACCCTCGGTCGCCGCAATGAACTGCACATCCAGATGGGCGGCAAGTTTGGTCAGCAACTCTTCGTTGGTCAGGTCCACACCATGGTTGTGCGCAGCGAACGCCAGCAGGCGGTACAGCGCGCCAGAATCCAGCAGGCACCAACCCAGGCGCTTGGCCAGAATGCCAGCGATTGTGCCTTTGCCCGAGCCGCTAGGCCCGTCGATGGTAATCACCGGTGCTTTGATATTCACAATTGAGCCTCTTGGGCAACACGGATGCCGACTTGGGCACACAGTGTCAGAAAGTTCGGAAAAGACGTAGCAACATTGGCGCAGTCAAGAATACGAATAGGCGCCTTCGCCCGCAGGGAAGCCACACTGAACGCCATGGCAATCCGATGATCGCCATGAGCATGCACTTCACCGCCGCCCATCGGGCCACCGTCAATGATAATCCCATCGGGGGTGGGTTCACACTTCACGCCCAAGGCCAACAGACCGTCGGCCATCACCTGGATGCGATCGGACTCCTTGAGGCGCAGCTCTTCGGCACCGCGCAAAACGGTGCGGCCTTGGGCACAGGCTGCGGCAATAAACAGCACAGGGAACTCATCAATCGCCAACGGCACCAGGGCCTCTGGAATCTCGATGCCCTTGAGCACGGCAGCGCGCACACGTAAATCCGCAACCGGCTCGCCACCCACCTCGCGCTGGTTTTCGAGGGCGATATCAGCCCCCATCAGCCGCAGGATGTCGATCACCCCGGTGCGGGTCGGGTTGATACCGACATGCTCCAGCAGCAACTCGGAGCCTTCGGCAATCGAGGCCGCCACCAGGAAAAACGCCGAAGACGAAATATCCCCCGGCACTTCAATACGCGTAGCGACCAACCCGTGCCCCGACGCCAGCGACGCCGTCGCGCCCTGCACCGCCACTGGGTAACCAAAGCCGCGCAGCATGCGCTCGGTGTGGTCGCGGGTCGGTGCGGGCTCGGTCACCGAGGTTTTACCCTCAGCGTACAACCCCGCCAACAACAGGCAGGATTTCACCTGGGCACTGGCCATGGGCAGTACATAGTTCAAGCCTTTGAGCGATTGCCCGCCACGAATGGTCAGTGGCGGACGCCCGTCCGGCCCGGTCTCGATGATCGCGCCCATTTCACGCAGTGGCTTGGCCACGCGGTTCATCGGGCGCTTGGACAGCGAGGCATCGCCGGTCAGCACGCTGTCGAAGCTCTGCGCCGCCAATACACCTGCCAACAGGCGCATCGACGTGCCGGAATTACCCACATAGATCGGCCCCGGCGCAGCCTTCAGGCCCTGCAGGCCGACACCGTGAATAGTCACGCGCCCATGGTGTGGGCCCTCGATCACCACGCCCATGTCGCGAAAGGCCTGCAAGGTCGCCAGGGCGTCCTCACCCTCAAGGAAGCCCTCCACCTCGGTCACACCCTCGGCCAACGAACCCAGCATGATCGAGCGATGGGAGATCGACTTGTCACCCGGCACGCGGATGCGCCCGCTCAAGCGGCCACCCGGGCTGGCGATGAAGGTCAGATCATCGGTGTTCACTGCGGTTTCCATATAGGCCCGGCGTGCGAGGATCTTGCTGAAATGTTCACGCGCCACCCGTGCCCGGGTGAACACGCCCAGCAGTTGATGGCCGTCTCCCGCATCCACGGCGTCGCGCAAGGCGTCGAGGTCACTGCGGAAGGTGTCCAGGGTGCGCAACACCGCTTCGCGATTGGCGAGGAAGATGTCGTGCCACATCACCGGATCGCTGCCGGCAATCCGCGTAAAATCGCGGAAGCCACCGGCGGCGTAACGGAAAATCTCGAGGTTCTCGTTGCGCTTGGCCAAAGAATCCACCAAGCCAAATGCCAGTAGATGCGGCAAGTGACTGGTCGCTGCCAACACTTCGTCGTGACGCTCGACCTGCATATGTTCCACATCTGCGCCCAGCTCGCGCCAGAGACGATCCACCACCGCCAACGCCGTGGGATCGGTTTGCGCAAGCGGCGTCAGGATGACCTTATGCCGACGGAACAACTGCGCATTCGACGCCTCCACCCCGCTCTGCTCGGAGCCAGCAATAGGATGGCCCGGCACAAAGCGCGGCGGCATGCCACCAAACGCCAATCGTGCTGCGCGCACCACGTTGCCTTTGGCACTGCCCACATCGGTAAGGATCGCTTGCCCGAGGTCCATGCCAGCCAGTACCGCCAGCAGTTTCTCCATGGCCAAGATCGGCACGGCGAGCTGGATCACATCCGCGCCCTGGCACGCAACGGCCAAGTCCGCCTCACAGCGGTCCACCACGCCCAACTCCACTGCCAACCTGCGCGATTGCGGGTCGAGGTCTACGCCTACGACTTCGCCACACAGCCCGCTTTCACGCAGGCCCTTGGCGAAGGAGCCACCGATCAACCCCAGGCCGACCACCACCAGGCGACCGATCATAGGTACAGCAGGTTGCAATGCAGTGACATCAACCACGGGCCAGAACCTTGGCCAGCGCCTCAAGGAAGCGGCTGTTCTCAGCCGGCAAACCGATGGTGATACGCAGATGGTTCGGCATGCCGTAGTTGGCCACCGGGCGCACGATCACACCCTCGCGCAGCAAGCCCTGGAACACCGGCGCGGCCACTTGGCCGAGGTCGACGCAGATGAAGTTGCCCTTGGACGGAATCCAGCCCAGGCCCAGCTCACGAAAGCCTTCCTGCAATTGCAGCATGCCGCTTTCGTTGAGGCGACGACCTTCTTCCAGGTATTCGGCATCCTTCACCGCCGCACAGGCGGCCGCCAGGGCCAGGCTGTTGACGTTGAACGGTTGGCGCACGCGGTTCAGCACATCGGCGACCACGGGGGTGGACAAGCCATAACCGACCCGCAACGACGCCAGGCCATAAGCCTTGGAGAACGTACGCGACACCAGCAGGTTCGGGTAGGCCGCGAGGAAATCCAGGCCGTCGGGCAGGTCGCTGCCTTCGGCGTACTCGATGTAGGCTTCGTCCAGCACGACCAGCACATGCGCCGGCACGTCCTGCAGGAATTCGTTCAGTGCCTGCTCGTCAAACCAGGTGCCGGTCGGGTTGTTCGGGTTGGCGATAAACACCACGCGAGTCTGGGCATCGATGGCCGCCAGCATCGCCGGCAGGTCATGACCCCACTCCTTGGCAGGAATCACGCGAGCATCTGCCCCCACCGCCTGGGTCACGATCGGGTAGACCGCAAACGCATGCTCGCTGAACACCGCATTCAAACCTGGCGCCAGGTAGGCACGGCCGACCAGTTCAAGGATGTCGTTGGAGCCGTTGCCCAAGGTCACTTGGTTCAGCTCGACCCGGCACTTGTCCGCCAGCAGCGACTTGAGCGCAAAACCGTTGCCATCGGGATAACGGGTCAGCTCGGCCAGCTCTTCACGAATCGCCGCCAACACTTTGGGGCTCGGGCCCAGCGGGTTTTCGTTACTCGCCAGCTTGACGATTTTGGACGGGTCCAGATTCAACTCGCGGGCCAACTCGTCCACAGGCTTGCCTGGAACGTAAGGCGAGAGTTGTTGCACGCCCGGCTGCGCCAGGGCGAGGAAGTTGCCACTCATGTCAAAGCCTCACAAAACCGCTTTCGGGTAAGAGCCCAGCACCTTGAGTGCCACGGCTTCCTGACTGATCTTCTCCAGCACGCCCTTGACCAGCGGGTCGCGGTGATGGCCCATGAAGTCGATAAAGAACACGTAGGTCCACTTACCGCTGCGCGAAGGACGAGTCTCGATGCGCGTCAGGTCAATCCCGTTGTCGTGGAACGGCACCAGCAGCTCATGCAGCGCACCGGGCTTGTTGCTCATGGAAACGATGATCGAGGTTTTGTCGTCGCCGGTGGGCGGCACTTCCTGGCTGCCGATCATCAAAAAGCGCGTGGAGTTATCCGGGCGGTCTTCGATCTTCTCAGCCAGGCGCGTCAGGCCGTACAGGCCCGCGGCCATATCGCCGGCAATCGCCGCCGAGTTCCACTCACCCTTGACCCGCTTGGCCGCTTCGGCGTTGCTGGACACCGCCACGCGCTCGACATTCGGGTAATGGGCGTCTAGCCACTTGCGGCACTGGGCCAGGGACTGGGCGTGGGAATAGATACGGCTGATGCTGTCGGTCTTGGTGTTTTCACCCACCAGCAGGTGGTGGTGGATACGCAACTCCACCTCACCGCAGATCACCATGTCGTGTTCGAGGAAGCTGTCCAGCGTGTGGTTGACCGCACCTTCGGTGGAGTTTTCCACCGGCACCACGCCAAAATTCACCGCACCGGCGGCGACTTCACGGAAGACTTCGTCGATAGCCGCCATCGGCTTGCTGATTACCGCATGGCCGAAGTGCTTCATGGCCGCCGCCTGGGTGAAGGTGCCTTCAGGGCCAAGGTAAGCCACTTTCAGCGGCTGCTCCAGCGCCAGGCACGAGGACATGATTTCACGGAACAACCGCGCCATCTCTTCGTTGCCCAACGGCCCCTTGTTGCGCTCCATCACACGCTTGAGCACCTGCGCTTCACGCTCGGGGCGGTAGAACACCGGCACTTCGCCTTCCGCCAGCGACGCCATTTTCACCCGGGCCACTTCCTGGGCGCAGCGCGCACGCTCACTGATCAGCTCCAGGACTTTCTCGTCCAGGCTGTCAATGCGTACGCGCAGGGCCTTGAGTTCTTGCTCAGACATTAGCCGTGTTCCTTCTCGAACTCTGCCATGTAGGCAACCAGCGCATTGATGGCGTGGATGTCGACGGCGTTATAAATGGAGGCGCGCATGCCACCCACCGAGCGGTGGCCCTTGAGGTTCAGCAGGCCGCGCGCGTCGGCGCCAGCCAGGAACGGCTTGTCCAGACGATCATCAGCCAGGCGGAACGGCACGTTCATCCACGAGCGGTCGCTGAGGTTGATCGGGTTGCTGTACAGGCCGCTGGCGTCGATAAAGTCGTACAGGACGCGCTTTTTCTCTTCGTTGAGCTTGCCCATGGCCGCCACACCACCCTGCTCCTTGAGCCATTCGAACACCAGGCCCGACAAGTACCAGGCAAATGCCGGCGGAGTGTTGTACATCGAGCCGTTATCGGCCGCGACCTTGTAGTTGAGCATGGTCGGGCACAGCGAGCGGGCGCGGCCCAGCAGGTCTTCGCGGATGATATTGACCAGGATACCGCTTGGACCGATGTTCTTTTGCGCACCGGCGTAGATCATGCCGTATTTGGACACGTCGATCGGGCGCGAGAGGATGTCCGAGGACATGTCGCATACCAGTGGCACGTCACCGACTTGCGGCACCCAATCAAATTCCAGGCCACCGATGGTTTCGTTCGCGACGTAGTGAACGTAGGCCGCATCCTTGGACAGCTTCCACTCGTTCTGACCGGGAATGGCGAAGTAGTCGTAGGGCTTGGCGGTGCCTGCCACGTTGACATGGCCGTAGCGCGAGGCCTCTTCAATGGCCTTCTGACCCCAGATACCGGTGTCGATATAGTCGGCAGTGCCGCCTTCGGGCAGCAGGTTCAGCGGTAACTGGGCGAACTGCTGGCTCGCACCACCTTGCAGGAACAGCACTTTGTAGTTGGATGGGATGCCAAGCAAGTCGCGCAGGTCCTGCTCGGCCTTGTTGGCGATGGACACGAACTCATCGCTGCGATGGCTCATTTCCATCACGGAGAGGCCTTTTCCATGCCAGTCGAGGAGTTCACCCTGCGCACGCTGCAGGACTGCTTCAGGAAGCGCCGCGGGACCGGCACAGAAGTTATAGGCTCTCTTGCTCACATCCAATCTCACTCTGATCTGGTGGGGCTGCAATCATGTCAGCAACGCCCTCATTCTGGAGCGGACGCCTGTGGGAGCTGGCTTGCCTGCGATAGCAGCGCCGCGGTATCACTGAATGACCGAGGCGCCTGCATCGCAGGCAAGCCAGCTCCCACATGGACCGCGTCCAGGCAAAGGGCGCTGTGTTTCATACGGGACAAACAACAAGGGGGCGAATCTTCATCCGCCCCCTGTGTGTCCGCTTATTCCTGCGGTTCTTCTTCGTCTGCGGCAGCGTCGAGGGTTGGCTCGTCAACGTTGTCATCGCCAGCTGCGATCACCTCGCCTTCAAATTCCTCACCTTCGAGCTCTTCACCTTCGACTTCCGAAGGCTCCTGCACACGCTCCAGGCCGACCAGTTTTTCGTCCTTGGCCAGCTTGATCAGGGTCACGCCCTGGGTGTTACGGCCCAGGCTCGACACTTCAGCCACACGGGTACGCACCAGGGTGCCCTGATCGGAAATCAGCATGATTTCTTCGCCATCGAGCACCTGCACCGCGCCGACCAGACGGCCGTTGCGGTCGTTGCTGACCATGGCGATCACGCCCTGGCCGCCACGCTTGTACTCCGGGAACTCGCTGATGGCGGTGCGCTTGCCATAACCACGCTCGGAAGCGGTGAGGATCTGGCTGCCTTCTTCCGGGATCAGCATCGAAATCAGCTTCTGCCCTTCCGGCAGGCGCATGCCGCGTACACCGCGGGCGGTACGGCCCATGGCACGCACGTCGGATTCCTTGAAGCGCGTGACCTTGCCGCCATCGGAGAACAGCATGACTTCGCGCTCACCATCAGTGATGGCTGCGGAAATCAGCACGTCGCCTTCATCCAGCTCCAGGGCGATCAGGCCCACGCTGCGTTGACGGCTGAAGGATTCCAGCGGGGTCTTCTTCACGGTGCCTTTGGCGGTGGCCATGAAGATGAAGTGACCTTCGGTGTATTCCTCGACCGGCAGCATGGTGGTGATGTATTCGTCACTGTCCAGCGGCAGCAGGTTGACCAACGGACGGCCACGGGCAGCGCGGGAGGCTTCCGGGATCTCGTAGGTCTTGAGCCAGTACACCTTGCCCTTGCTGGAGAACAGCAGCAGCGTGGTGTGGCTGTTGGCAACCAGCAGGTGAGCGATGTAGTCCTCATCCTTCACGCCGGTAGCCGATTTACCTTTACCGCCACGACGCTGGGCCTGGTACGCAGCCAACGGCTGGGTCTTGGCATAGCCACCGTGGGAGATGGTCACCACGCGCTCTTCTTCCGGGATCATGTCACCCAGGGTCAGGTCCAGGCGCGCATCGAGGATTTCGGTGCGGCGCACGTCGCCGTATTCGGCGCGGATCACTTCCAGTTCTTCGCGGATCACTTCCATCAGGCGCACGGCGCTGCTGAGGATGCGGATCAACTCGCCGATCTGGTTGAGGATCTCCTGGTACTCGGCCAGCAGTTTCTCGTGCTCAAGGCCAGTCAGGCGGTGCAGGCGCAGTTCCAGAATGGCCTGGGCCTGCTCTGGGGACAGGAAGTACTTGCCTTCGCGCAGGCCGTATTGCGGGTCCAGGGTTTCCGGACGGCAAGAATCGGCGCCTGCGCGCTCAACCATGGCCACCACGGCGCTGGATTCCCAAGGCGTGCTGATCAACGCTTCCTTGGCTTCCGACGGGGTTGGCGAGGCCTTGATCAGGGCGATCACCGGGTCGATGTTCGACAACGCAACCGCCTGGCCTTCCAGGATATGGCCGCGCTCGCGGGCCTTGCGCAGTTCGAACACGGTGCGGCGGGTAACCACTTCGCGGCGGTGACGTACGAAGGCTTCCAGCAGGTCCTTGAGGTTCAGGATGCGCGGGCGGCCGTCGATCAGGGCAACCACGTTGATACCAAACACGCTTTGCAGCTGGGTCTGGGCGTAGAGGTTGTTGAGGATCACCTCAGGCACTTCGCCGCGGCGCAGCTCGATCACCACGCGCATACCGTCTTTGTCGGACTCGTCGCGCAGCTCGGTGATGCCTTCCAGCTTCTTCTCTTTAACCAGCTCGGCGATCTTCTCGATCAGGCGTGCCTTGTTCAGCTGGTAAGGGAGTTCGGTGATGACGATCTGCTGGCGGCCACCGACCTTGTCGATGTCTTCGATGATCGAGCGGGCGCGCATGTAAATGCGCCCGCGACCGGTGCGGTAGGCTTCGATGATGCCGGCGCGACCGTTGATGATCGCGGCGGTCGGGAAGTCCGGGCCGGGAATGTATTGCATCAGCTCATCGACGGTCAGCTCAGGGTTGTCGATAAGGGCCAGGCAACCGTCGATGACTTCACCGAGGTTGTGCGGCGGGATGTTGGTGGCCATGCCCACGGCGATACCGCTGGAACCGTTGACCAGCAGGTTGGGGATCCTGGTGGGCATGACAGCCGGGATCATTTCGGTGCCGTCGTAGTTCGGCACCCAGTCCACGGTTTCTTTGTGCAGGTCGGCCAGCAGCTCGTGCGCCAGCTTGGTCATGCGCACTTCGGTGTATCGCATGGCCGCGGCGTTGTCGCCGTCCACCGAACCGAAGTTGCCCTGGCCGTCTACCAGCAGGTAGCGCAGGGAAAACGGCTGGGCCATCCGAACGATGGTGTCGTACACCGCAGTGTCGCCGTGAGGGTGATACTTACCGATCACGTCACCGACAACACGGGCAGATTTCTTGTACGGCTTGTTCCAGTCGTTACCCAGCTCGCTCATCGCGAACAGCACACGCCGGTGCACGGGCTTCAAGCCATCGCGCGCATCAGGCAGTGCCCGACCGACAATTACGCTCATCGCGTAGTCGAGGTAGGACTGTTTCAGCTCGTCTTCGATATTGACCGGGAGGATTTCTTTGGCCAGTTCGCCCATGAGAAGCCTGATTCCTTTTTCGGGTGAAACCTCGTCACATCCATTCGGGACGAACGAAGCTCGCCGCTGCCGGCACGGTGCCTGACAACGACTTACGACAAATCAACGAGTTATGACACGGATCTGCACGTTATAGGCCACCCCTCGGGGCAGCCCTGGAAACCGCCGGATGTTATCACAATCGCCGCCACGCACCTATCCCCCTGATGCGCATGGAGGCTAGTAATTTGACGGATGACAGGCTTGAAGGGGACGAGAGGGGCTCAGAGGCGCGGTGGTGCTTTTTTTTGAGGGTGGAATCCAGACGTTTTATTGACTTCAAGGGCCAATCGCAGGCAAGCCAGCTCCCACCTTTGATTTGTGAACACAGTTAAAGGTGGGAGCTGGCTTGCCTGCGATAGCGCCCCCACAGACACCGACACCCTCAATGCAGGCGCTTACGGCACATCAACTTGGCCAGTTTGGCGGTGTCTGGCCGCTCGACAATGCCTTTTTCGGTGACGATCACGTCAATCAGGTCCGCAGGCGTCACATCAAACACAGGGTTAAACGCCGCGATATCCAACCGCTGCCCATCCACCTCAAGCAACTCACCAATATCGCGCTGCTCCAGCGCAACATCCTCCCCCGTAGCCATCATCAAATCGAGGGTCGAACTCGACGCCACCACCATAAAGCGCACGCCATGGTGCATGGCACACACGGCCAACTGATAAGTGCCGATCTTACTGATCACATCGCCATTGGCCGCAATACAGTCAGCACCGACCACCACCCAGGTCACGCCTTTGGTCTTGAGGATATGCGCCCCGGCGGAGTCGGCATTCACTGCCACCGGGATGCCCCGACCCGCCAACTCCCACGCCGTCAGGCGCGAGCCTTGCAGCCAGGGGCGGGTTTCATTGACATAGACCTGCTCGACCAGCCCCTCCAGATACGCGGCATGAATCACCCCGAGGGCTGTGCCAACGCCGCCGGAGGCCAACGCGCCGGCGTTGCCATGGGTGAGGATCGCCTGGGCATTGCCCTGGTGCTTGCGAATCCGCTCCATGCCCAACTGAGCCATGACCACATTGGCCTCCCGGTCGCTCTCATGGATCGCGACGGCTTCGGCTTCCAGCGCCACCAACGGGTCGGCGTGCTTCTTGAGGCGGTCGAGGCGGTCGCGCATGCGCTGCAAGGCCCAGAACAGGTTCGATGCGGTCGGTCGGGTATGGGCCAGCAAGGCGTAGTCTTCTTCCCATGCAGCCTGCCAGTCACCACCCTCGGCGATACGCTCGCGGGCGGCCAGTACCAAGCCATAGGCGGCGCAGATGCCGATAGCCGGTGCGCCCCGCACCACCATGGTGCGAATGGCGTCAGCCACCGACTCAACGGTACTGCAGGCCACCCAGTGCTTGCGGGACGGCAAAACGCGCTGATCGAGCAGGTGCAGCGCGCCATCACGCCATTCGATGGCCTTCACTTTGTCTGCAGCCAACAGTCGGTCGCGCATCCCTTACCCCGCACTCATGAACAAAAGCCGCCGATTATAGCGATCCGCCAGCCAAGACGCTCGGGTATACTTCGCCCTTCTTTTATAGCTGCCTGGGAAGAAGCCTGCGATGACCTCCACTGCCGCCCCGCTCGACTTGTTGCTGCTGCCGACCTGGCTGGTACCCGTCGAACCTGCCGGCGTGGTGCTCAAGGAGCATGGCCTGGGCATCCGCGATGGCTGCATTGCCTTTATCGGGCCACGGGACGCGGCGTTGAAGCTGGCGGCGCGAGAAGTGCGTGAACTGCCCGGCATGCTGCTCAGCCCCGGCCTGGTCAATGCCCACGGCCATGCAGCCATGACCCTGTTCCGCGGCCTGGCCGACGATTTGCCACTGATGACCTGGCTGGAAAAACACATCTGGCCCGCCGAAGCCAAGTGGGTCGATGAAGCGTTCGTGCGCGACGGCACCAACCTGGCCATTGCCGAGCAGATCAAGGGCGGCATCACCTGCTTTTCGGACATGTATTTCTACCCCAAGGTCGCCAGTGACTGCGTGCACAACAGCGGTATGCGTGCGCAGATCGCGCTGCCGATCCTCGACTTCCCGATCCCCGGCGCCAGCAGTGCCGACGAGGCGATTCGCCAGGGTATCGAGTTGTTCGGCGACCTCAAGCACCACCCGCGCATCAAAATCACTTTCGGCCCCCACGCGCCCTATACCGTGTGCGATGCCAATCTGGAAAAAATCCGGGTGATCGCCGAAGAGCTGGACGCCGCGATCCATATGCACGTTCACGAAACCGCCTTTGAAGTGCAGCAAGCCGTCGAGCAGACCGGCGAGCGGCCATTGGCGCGCCTGGCTCGCCTTGGCCTGCTGGGCCCACGCTTCCAGGCCGTGCACATGACCCAAATCAGCGAAGACGACCTGGCTTTACTGGTAGAAAGCAACACCAGCGTCATTCACTGCCCGGAATCGAACCTGAAACTGGCCAGCGGCTTTTGCCCGGTGGAGCGCTTGTGGCAGGCTGGCGTCAACGTGGCCATCGGCACCGACGGCGCCGCCAGCAACAATGACCTGGATTTGCTCGGCGAAACCCGCACGGCGGCGATGCTGGCCAAGGCAGTGGCCGGTTCGGCCACTGCGCTGGATGCCCACCGCGCCTTGCGCATGGCCACGCTCAACGGTGCCAGGGCGATGGGCCTGGACAGCCAGATTGGCTCGCTGGAAGTCGGCAAGGCGGCAGACATCGTCGCCTTTGACCTTTCCGGGCTGGCGCAACAACCGATCTACGATCCGGTCTCACAGCTTATATATGCCACCGGGCGCGATTGCGTGAAACACCTTTGGGTCGCTGGCAAACCATTGCTCGACGACCGGCAATTGACCCGCATGGATGAACAACAGTTGACCGCCACGGCCATTGCCTGGGGCCAACGCATCAGCGGGCACAGCGAATAACGACGCGGCTGAAGCCTTGGGTTCAGCCGCGACACACCGACTTATCAGATTCAGAGGATTCACCATGAGCAACGTCGACCACGCCGAAATCGCCAAGTTTGAAGCCCTGGCCCACCGCTGGTGGGACCGCGAGAGCGAATTCAAACCCTTGCACGACATCAACCCACTGCGGGTCAACTGGATTGACGAGCGCGTCAACCTGGCCGGCAAGAAGGTGCTGGACGTCGGTTGCGGCGGCGGCATCCTCAGCGAAGCCATGGCCCAGCGCGGCGCCACCGTCATGGGCATCGACATGGGCGAAGCGCCGCTGGCCGTAGCCCAGTTGCACCAGCTCGAATCCGGCGTGAGCGTGGAATACCGCCAGATCACTGCCGAAGCCCTGGCCGAGGAAATGCCTGAGCAGTTCGACGTGGTCACCTGCCTGGAAATGCTCGAACACGTGCCGGACCCATCCTCGGTGATCCGTGCGTGCTTCCGTATGGTCAAGCCCGGCGGCCAGGTGTTCTTCTCCACCATCAACCGCAACCCCAAGGCCTACCTGTTCGCGATCATCGGTGCTGAATACATCATGAAGCTGCTGCCGCGCGGCACCCATGATTTCAAGAAATTCATCCGCCCTTCCGAGCTGGGTGCGTGGAGCCGCCAGGCCGGGCTGACCGTCAAGGACATCATCGGCCTGACCTACAACCCGCTGACCAAGCACTACAAGCTGGCCAACGACGTTGACGTCAACTACATGATCCAGACCCTGCGCGAGGAGTAAGCCTGTGAAGTTGCGAGCGGTTCTCTTCGACATGGACGGTACCCTGCTGGACACCGCGCCGGACTTTATCGCCATCTGCCAGGCCATGCGCGCCGACCGTGGCCTGGCGCCGATCAACCCGCAGCACATCCGTGATGAAATCTCCGGCGGTGCGCGGGCGATGGTCGCCGTAACCTTCTCGATGGACCCGGAGTCGCCGGGCTTTGAAGAACTACGTCAGGAGTTCCTGGAGCGTTACCTCAAGGATTGCGCGGTGCACAGCAAACTGTTCGACGGCATGGCCGAGCTGCTGGAAGACATCGAGAAAGCCAAGCTGATCTGGGGCGTGGTCACCAACAAGCCGGTGCGCTTTGCCGAACCGATCATGCAGCGCCTGGGCCTGGCCGAGCGCTCGGCCGTGCTGATCTGCCCGGACCATGTAAAGAACAGCAAGCCGGACCCGGAGCCGATGATCCTGGCGTGCAAGATGCTCGACCTGGACCCGGCCAGCGTGCTGTTCGTGGGCGATGACCTGCGTGACATCGAGTCCGGCCGCGATGCCGGTACGCGCACGGCGGCGGTCACCTATGGCTATATCCACCCGGACGACAACCCACGCCACTGGGGCGCGGATGTGGTGGTGGATCACCCGCTGGAATTGCGCAAGGTGCTGGATAACGCGCTGTGCAGTTGCTGATTGTTCGAAGATCTCAACAACGCTGAGATCAATGTGGGAGCTGGCTTGCCTGCGATAGCGGTCTGCCAGCCAGCACATTTGGCGACAGGTCGTCCGCCATCGCAGGCAAGCCAGCTCCCACAGGAAATGGATTCCACTTCGAGAGCTGTATCACCTTGAAATTTGTCGAGGCTATTTATGTTTGATTATTCTGCCCCTCCAGAACTGCTCAAAGGCCGGATCATCCTGGTAACCGGCGCCGGTCGCGGGATTGGCGCGGCAGCGGCGAAGACCTATGCCGCCCATGGTGCCACCGTGCTCTTGCTGGGCAAGACCGAAGCCAACCTGGCCCAGGTGTATGACGAGATCGAAGCCGCGGGCCACCCGCAGCCGGTGGTGATCCCGTTCAACCTGGAGACCGCCCTGCCCCACCAATACGATGAGCTGGCAGCAATGATCGAAAAGGCATTCGGCCACCTCGACGGCCTGTTGCACAACGCCTCGATCATCGGCCCGCGCACGCCCATCGAGCAGTTGTCCGGCGAGAACTTCATGCGGGTGATGCACGTCAACGTCAACGCGATGTTCATGCTGACCAGCACTTTACTGCCGTTGCTCAAGCTGTCCCAGGATGCGTCGGTGGTGTTCACCTCCAGCAGCGTCGGGCGCAAGGGCCGTGCTTATTGGGGTGCCTATGGCGTGTCCAAGTTCGCCACCGAGGGGCTGATGCAAACCCTGGCCGATGAATTGGAAGATGTGGCCGCAGTGCGCGCCAACAGCATCAACCCGGGGGGCACCCGCACCAGCATGCGCGCCCAGGCGTACCCAGGGGAAAACCCGATGGAAAGGCCGGCGCCGGAAGAGATCATGCCGGTGTACCTGTACCTGATGGGGCCGGACAGTGCGGGCATCAATGGCCAGGCCTTCGATGCGCAATAAGCCCTGACACACCGCAAAACAAAGGTGGGAGCTGGCTTGCCTGCGATAGCGGTGGTGAATGTTCCATCGCCATCGCAGGCAAGCCAGCTCCCACATTGCTTTGTGGTGTAGTTAAAAACTCAGTTTTTGACCACTTCCTCCAAGGTGAAGCGCCCCAACGGGTTCTGCAGGAAGTTGCTGACGTTCTTGCGTGAGATGTTGATGTACGGGCTGTAGTACAGGTCAATCCAGTTCACATCCTGTTTGGCCAGCTTCTGCAACTCCACATACATTTGCTCACGCTTGGCCGGGTCTGCCTCGATCCGCGCGGCCGCCACCAACGCCTTGACCTGGTCGTTCTTGTAGCGGGTCATGTAGTTCTGGTTGGTGTCGTGGCCCAGCACGAAGGTGGTTTTCTGGTCGGGGTCGAGGATGTCGTTGGTCCAGTACATCACCGAAATATCGTACTCACCGTCCACCAGCATCTGCCAGCTTTGGGTCGGGTCGACTTTTTGCAGGTTGGCGGTCACGCCGACCTTGGCTAGCTGGTCCTTGATGATCACCGCGATCTGCTCGTCGGCCTCGTTGCCGGCGTTGACCACGTAGTTGAGCTTCAAATCCTGGGCACCCGCAGCGGCCAGCAGCTTCTTGGCTTCGGCCGGGTCGTACGGGCGTTGCAGGTTGTTGGCGTAGTGGTACAGCGAGCCCTTTGGAATGTAGGAATAAGCCACGGTGCCTTGACCGTATGTGACGGCTTTGACCAGCGATTGCTTATCGATGGCCATGTCCAGGGCCTGGCGCACTTGCGGCTTGGCCAGCAAGCCGTGCTCGTGGTTGATCAACAGGTGATCTTCACGGGTGGACGGGTCGGCGTGGATCACCACGTTCTGGTCCTTTTTCAGTTCTTCGACCCGGGAGAACGGCACGAAGATCGCCGTGTCGAGTTCGTTGTTCTGCACCATGCGCATGCGCGTGTTGTCATCGGTCACCGACACCCATTCCACGCCGTCCAGGCTCACGCTGCTGGCCTGCCAGAAATTCGGGTTTTTCTTCAGGATCACGCGGTCGCCCTTGCGCCACTCGTCCACGGTAAACGCGCCGGAAGTCACCGGGTTTTCCGAGTAGGCGTCTTCGCCCATCTTGGTCATGGCTTTTTCAGACAGGATCGACACCGTTGGCGACGCCAGTTGCGAAAGGAAGGCCACCGCCGGAGTTTTCAGGGTGACCACCAGGGTCTTGGCATCGCTGGCCGTGGCGGTGTTGATCAGGCTGAACGGGTCGCTCCACAAGGAGGCCTTGTTGTCGCGGATGCGCAGCAGGCTGAACGCGGCGTCGGCGGCAGTGATCGGCGAGCCGTCAGAGAACTTCGCCTCGCGCAGCTTGAAGGTGTAGGTCAGGCCATCCTTGGAAATGTCCCAGCTTTGGGCCAGGCCCGGTTCCATCTTGGTGCCCAGGTTATCCACGCGCACCAGGGTGTCGTAGACGTTGGCAAACACCCAGGTGTCGCGGTTTTGCGCGCTTTTGATCGGGTCAAAGGTGGTGCTGTCTTCACGGCAGCCGATGGTGAGCACACCGGCGGCCTGGGCCAGGCCGGCGGTCAGCGACCAGGCCGTGAGGGTAGCGGCGGCGAGCAATTTCAAGTGGCGCGAGTGCATATCACAACTCCTTGTTAATGAATGGCAGAGGGTCAAAGCAAAGGGGCTTCAAGCACGCAACTGTACCGATGCTCGTGCAGGAAATGGGTGGGGGGCAATACCGTGGAACACATGGCTTGCGCATACCTGCAACGCGGGTGAAAGGCACAGCCTGTCGGCAGATTCAGCGGGCTCGGCGGTTCGCCGGGCAATGGTTGCGCAGGCAATGGCCGGTGCGGATCGATCTCCGGGATGGCCTGGATCAGCGCCGCCGTATACGGGTGACGCGGCGCGGTGAACACCGCTTCCACCGGCCCTTCCTCGACGATCTTGCCCAGGTACATCACGGCCACGCGGTCGCATAGGCGCCTTACGATGGCCAGGTCATGGGCGATAAACAGGATCGCCAGGTTCATGCGTTGTTGCAGTTCCAGCAGCAGGTTGATGATCTGGCCCTGGATCGACACATCCAGCGCCGCCACGCATTCATCGGCAATGATCAGGCGCGGCTCCACCGCCAGCGCCCGGGCGATACCCACGCGCTGGCACTGGCCGCCGCTGAGGGAGCCGGGCTTGCGTGAAGCCAGCTCAGGACGCAAGCCGACCAGTTCGAGCAATTCATTCACACGATCAGGAATCTGCTGCGCCACCACCTTACGCTGCACACGCAGTACCTCGGCGATGGTTTCGCCAATGCTGTGCCGTGGATTGAGCGCGGCGTAGGGGTCCTGAAAAATCATCGCAGTTTCATGCCGCAGCCGGGCAATGTCGATGGCACTGCCATGGGCCATGTCGACACCGTCGAACAACACCTGCCCGGCGCTGATCGGGTTGAGGTGCAGAATTGCCCGGCCCAGGGTGCTCTTGCCACTGCCGGACTCGCCCACCAAACCCAGGGTTTCACCGGCGGCGAGGTTCAGGGACACCCCGTTCACCGCCCTCACCCACTGGCGGTTGAGGCCAAACAGGCCGCTGCCGGACGCGGCAAAGCGCACTTCCAAATCCTTGACCTGTAACAAGCTCATGGGCGCGCTCCCAACGGGTAGTGACAGGCCACGCGTGCGCCTTGGGGCAGCAACTCGGTGCACAAGGCGCCGGCCTGCGGGCAGCGCGGGTGGAAGCGGCAGCCGTCGGGCAATGCATCGAGCAACGGCGGCTGGCCAGCAAGGGTGCGCAACAACGCATGCCCGCTGCTGTGGGCCGGCTGGCAGTCGATCAGGCCTGCGGTATACGGATGTTGCGGTTGGGCCAGCAGTTCGTATTTGCTGCCGTGCTCGCACAGGCGCCCGGCGTACATTACGGCGATGGCATCGCAGGTTTGCGCCACCACGCCCAGGTCATGGGTGATCATGATGATCGACAGGCCACGCTGGTCGCGCAGGTCGAGCAACAGCCGCAGGATTTGCGCCTGCACCGTCACATCCAGGGCCGTGGTCGGTTCGTCGGCGATCAGCACCTTCGGGTTGCAGCCCAGGGCTACGGCGATCATTGCGCGCTGGCGCATGCCGCCGGAAAACTCATGGGGGTAGTTGTCGACCCGCGCCTGGGGGTCGGGAATCCCGACCTGACGCAATACCTCGATCGCCTGCAAGCGCGCGTCTTTTTTCGACGCACCTTGATGCAGGCGGATGCCCTCGGCGATCTGCTCACCGATGCGCATCAACGGGTCCAGATGGCTGCTGGGGTTCTGGAAGATCATGCCCAACTGCCCGCCGCGCACGGCGCGCATACCGGCATCATCCAGCGCCAACAGGTTCTGGCCGGCCAACTGCACCGCGCCGCCCTGCACGCGCAGATTGGGCGATGGCAACAGACGCATCAGGCCACGACAGGCCATGGTCTTGCCGGAACCGCTCTCACCCACCAAGCCAAGGATTTCACCTTCGGCCAGGTCGAAGGACACCCGATCCACCAAGGTGACCTCACGCCCGGCGTTGTTGGCGATCACACTGAGGTCGCGCACCTGCAACAGGCTCATGAGCGCTCCCCCAATACCTGCGCAACACCATCGGCCAACAGGCTGAAGCCCATGGCCAAAGTCACGATGGCCAGGCCCGGAAAGGTGCAGATCCACCAGGCGGTGGTGATGAAGGCTTGCCCCTCGGCCACCATCGTCCCCCATTCGGCGGTCGGCGGTTGCACCCCCAGGCCCAGGTAACTGACGGCGGCGCCGTTGAGCAGCACCAGCACCGCGTCAGACATGGAAAACACAATGGAGCCAAACAGCGCATTGGGCAGCAAATGCCGGAACAGAATGCGCCCATGGCCAAAGCCCAGGCTCTTGGCGGCCAGGGCGAACTCGCTTTCCTTGAGCACCAGGATCTGCGAGCGAATCAGGCGCGCGTACGACACCCAACCCACCAGTGCCATGGCGATATAAAAACTCTGCAAGCCCGGCCCGAGGATGGCCATGATCGCCAGCATCAGCACCAGGAACGGGAATGCCAGCACCACGTCGATCACACGCATGCAGACACTGTCGAAGCGCCCGCCGATATAACCCGAGACCGCACCGATAAAGGTGCCAATGATGAACGGGAAGATCACCCCGACAACCGCCAGCTGCAGGTCGATGCGCGCCCCCCAGATCACCCTCGACAGGATATCCCTGCCGTAATTGTCCGTACCCAACGGATGGGCAAGGCTGGGGGCCAGCAAACTCATGCCGGTGTCCTGCGCGATGGGGTCATAGGGCGCGATCCACGGCGCAAACAGCGCCAGGGCCAACCACGCGAACAGGATCAACAACCCCCATGCGGCAGTCAGTCGGCCATTGCGAAAACCAAAGCGCAGGCGCAAGCGCCATGGGGCGATCAGGGGGCGACTGCTCATTGCATCTTCACCCGTGGGTCGAGGGCCACTGTCACCAGGTCGGCCATGAAGTTGACCACCACCGTGGCACAGGCCAGCACCATCGCCACGCCCTGCACCACCATGTAGTCACGGGTAAAAATGCCGCGCACCAGCAATTGGCCGATGCCTGGAATCGCGAACAGGCTTTCGATGACCACCGTGCCGCTGATCAGCCAACCGATGTTGACCGCCAGCAGGTTGACCGCGGGCACCAGGGCATTGGGCAGCACATGCCGACGAAACACCGCGCCTTCAGGCAGCCCGCGTGCGCGGGCTGCGGTGACATGGTCTGCCTGCAACTCCATCAACATGCTCGCCCGCAGGTTGCGCACCAGCACCGCCGACAGCGCCAGGGCGATGGTCAGGCATGGCAAGAGCATATGGTGCGCCTTGTCCAGCCAGGTGCGCCCGTAACCGGACACCGGGAACAGGCCCCATTTCACGCTGAGCAGCAGGATCAGCATCAACCCCAGCCAGAACGCCGGCATGCCCAGGCCGACCGTGGTGAACACGCGGATCAGCTTGTCCGCCCAACGGCCTTGCTGGCGTGCCGCAATCGTCGCCAATGGCACCGCTATCAACAAAGCCAGCACCACGCTGCCCAGCACCAGCACCAGAGTCGGCTCGATGCGGGTGACGATCAGTTTCAGGGCGTCGACCTTGTACAGCAGCGATTGGCCGAGGTCGCCCTTGAGCAGGTTTTTCAGGAAGTAAAAGTATTGCAGCCACAAGGGTTGGTCGAGGCCGAACTGGGCGCGGATCTTCAACAGCGCATCCGGCGTGCTGCGCGAACCCAGCAAGGCGCGCGCCGGGTCGCCAGGAATCGAGCGCACCAACACGAAGGTGATCAGGCTGATGCCCAGCAGCACCGGCAGCAATTGCAGGGGCCGGGACAACACGAAGCGGTAGCGCGCCAGGTTCATGCGTCAGCCTCGGTGGCGAGCGAGAAAGTCCAGCAGCACCGGGAAGTACGCCTGCGGCTCCTCGTAAAACGGCATATGACTGCTGTTGGGGAACACATGCAACTCGGCGTGGGGTGCTGCTAGTTTCATGCGCATTGCGCAGGCGGGGGTGAGTTCGTCGTGCTGGCCGGTGGTGATCAGGATCGGCATCTTGAACTCGGCCATTTCCTTGAGGCGGTTCCAATCCTTGAGGTTGCCGATATAGAGGAACTCGTTGGGGCCTTGCATGGTTTCGTACGGCCCCATGTTCCAGTCGCCCAGGGACCGCTTGACCGGCTCTGGCCATTCGTCGAGCCGGCACACGTGGCGGTAGTTGAGCAAGGTGATGGCGGCCTGGTACTGCGGGTGGTCGAGAGTGCCCATGGCTTCGTGGCGTTGCATCATGGCCACGGTTTCGCTGCCTAGGGCGCCGCGCAGGCGCTCCAGTTCCTGGGACAGGTGGGGAATGTCGCCGACGGTGTTTTCCAGGATCAGGCTTTTGAGCGCACCGGAATAATGCAGGGCATATTCGATCCCCAGCCAACCGCCCCAGGAGTGCCCGAGCAAATGCACGCGGCCCAGGCCCAGCGCCTGGCGCACGGTCTCGACTTCTTCGACATAACGGCGGATTTCCCACAGTGCGGCATCGGTCGGTCTGGCTGATGCGCCCGTGCCAAGCTGGTCGAATGCAACCACTCGCAGGTTATGTGCTTTGAGCCAGCCATGGGCGTCGCGCAGATAGTCACACGGCAGGCCCGGCCCGCCGTTGAGACACAGCAGCACCTCATCGCCTTCGCCAAAGCTGTAGACCGCGAGGTTATGGCCGTCGACTTGCACGTTGTACTGCTGGTCGGGGGCAATTTCACGCCACATGCATACATTCCTTGTGTTGTATCGGCCTGGCGGGTAGCGGCCGTTTATCAGGTCAACACTACCGAGGATGCCGTGCGTCCATAACCTAGTATTTCTTATAGGTTTGGCCTGGCAGTCCTTCGCCGGGGCGTGGCATTCTACTTGCAGCAAGTCGAGATTCAAATGAATTCGGGAGCAGAACGGATGCTGGCCAAGCTGACCGCCTTCAATAATCGCCTCATACCGGGCAGGAGCCTGGATGAACAGATGGACAATGCGTTTATCCTTGCCCAACAACTGGGCTTCGATGCCCTGGTGTATGACTACAGCCCGGTGCCCATCGACCTCAACGGCGCACTGATCACGCCCTCGCTGTTGCAATTGCGCAACACACCGGCCGACTGGCACGCCTTATGGTGCAGCGAAGGGTTTTACCAGATCGACCCGGTGCAACACCTGGCGTTGAGTTCGGTATCACCATTTGTCTGGTCCTATGAGGCGAAGACCGAGACTGCCCTGCAAAAGATCATCGACCCGTGCCACGCCCCCGTTTCGTCCTACCTGCATGAACGCCAACTGACCTGCGGCGTCAGCGTGCCGATTCATCTGCCCCGGGGCGGCTTCGCCTCGCTGACCGGGTTGCGCACCGGCAAGGCGCGCACGGTATTGAAGGACGCCCAACATACGCTGGCCGATTTCAGCCTGATTACCCATGCCCTCCAGGAAGCGGCGTACCCGCTGTTCAGCAAGGAAGTGCGGGCTTATCCGCACATCCGCCTGACCAAGCGCGAGCGTGAATGCCTGAAGTGGGCGGCCGAGGGCCTGACCGCCGCCGAAATCGCCACCCAATTGAGCCGTTCCCTGGCGGTGGTCACCCTGCACCTGGCCTCGGCCATGCACAAACTGGGGGCCAAGAACCGTGTTCAGGCGGTGGTTCGCGCCACCCATTACCGCTTGCTGGAAGGTTGAGCGCTGGGAAAAACCTATCTGTTTTGCTAGTTACCTAAACTTTTTGTTCAGACTATCGTAACCCTGATCCTTTTTTTCAGAGCAGGGTACGAAATGGAATTCATCGAAAAAGTTCGCGAAGGCTACGCGCCCTTTGGCGCCTACCAGACCTGGTATCGCGTCACGGGCGACCTGACCACAGGCCGCACGCCCTTGGTGATCATCCATGGCGGCCCTGGCTGCACCTACGATTACGTCGACGCCTTCAAGGACGTCGCCGCCAGCGGTCATGCGGTGATCCACTACGACCAGTTGGGCAACGGCCGCTCCACGCATTTGCCGGAAAAAGACCCGTCGTTCTGGACCATCGGCCTGTTCCTCGACGAGTTGAACAACCTGCTGGACCACCTGCAAATCAGTGAGAACTACGCGATCCTCGGGCAATCCTGGGGCGGCATGCTGGGCAGCGAACACGCGATCTTGCAACCCAAGGGCCTGCGCGCGTTTATCCCTGCCAACTCCCCCACCTGCATGCGCACCTGGGTCAGCGAAGCCAACCGCCTGCGCAAGCTGTTGCCTGAAGGCGTGCACGAAACCCTGCTCAAGCACGAGCAGGCCGGCACCTACCAAGACCCGGAATACCTGGCGGCCTCACGGGTTTTCTATGACCAGCATGTGTGCCGGGTCAACCCGTGGCCCGAAGAAGTGGCACGCACCTTCGCCCAGGTGGATGCCGACCCGACGGTGTACCACGCCATGAGCGGCCCGACCGAATTCCACGTGATCGGCAGCTTGAAAGACTGGAACGTGATCGGCCGCCTGTCAGCCATCAAGGTGCCAACCCTGGTGATTTCCGGTCGACATGACGAAGCCACACCGTTGGTGGTCAAACCGTTCCTGGATGAGATAGCGGACGTGCGCTGGGCACTGTTTGAAGACTCCAGCCACATGCCCCATGTGGAAGAACGCCAGGCGTGCATGGGAACGGTGGTGAAGTTTCTGGATGAGGCGTGTTCGTTGCCCTGCAAAGAACTCAAAGCGGGTTGAATCTCTGTGGGAGCTGACTTGCCTGCGATAGCACCGGTGAATTCACCATCGCTATCGCAGGCAAGCCAGCTCCCACAGGGTACACGGGTCGCTCGTTAAACCTCGCTGGTCTCAGGCTTGGATATTTTCCTCAGGGCATCGGCCACCAACGGAATCTCCTTACCTTCGGCATCAAACAGCTTCCCTCCCCGGTAGTAATCGCCGTCGCGCAACGCGGCCACGTCGCGAAAGCACAAGCTGCGCTCAGTCCCCGCCACAAACACTGACTGCTGGTCCGAGTTGCCGGCGGTGAAGTGGTTGAATGCCAGGTTCAGCAATATCGCCATGATTGCCGACGAGCTGATGCCCGAGTGGAAGATGGTCGCGAACCAGCTTGGAAACTGATCGTAGAAGCTCGGCGCGGCGATGGGGATCATGCCGAAGCCGATGGACGTGGCGACGATGATCAGGTTCATGTTGTTGCGGTAATCCACCTTCGACAGCGTGCGAATCCCGCTGGCCGCCACCGTGCCGAACAACACAATCCCGGCGCCGCCCAATACGGAAGTCGGCACGGCCGCAATCACCCGGCCCATGAATGGCAGCAGGCCGAGCACCACCAGGAACACCCCGCCAGTGGCCACCACGAACCGACTCTTGACCCCGGTCACCGCCACCAGGCCGACGTTCTGGGCGAATGCGCTCTGGGTGAACGAACCGAAGATCGGCGCGAACATGCTCGACAACATGTCGGCACGCAGGCCGTTGCCCAGGCGCTTGGAGTCCACCTTGGTGTCGATGATCTCACCCACCGCCAGGATATCCGCCGAGGTTTCCACCAACGTCACCATCACCACGATGCACATGGAAATGATCGCCGCCACATGGAAGGTGGGCATGCCGAAGTGAAATGGCGTGGGGAAACCGAACATCGGCCCCTGCATGACACCGGAGAAGTCCGCCATGCCGAGCAGCACCGCAATCACGGTGCCGATCACCATGGCCAGCAGGATCGACAAGCGAGAGATGGTTGCGCTGCCGATCTTGCTCAGTAGCAGCACCAGCACCAGAGTCAGCGCGGCCAGGCCGATGTTGGACATGCTGCCAAAATCCGCCGCCCGGCTGTTGCCACCCATGGCCCAGCGCGCCGCTACGGGCATCAGGGTCAGGCCGATGGTGGTAATCACAATGCCCGTCACCAGCGGCGGAAAAAACTTGGTGATCCTTGAGAACACCGGGGTGATCAACAAGCCGATAAAGGACGCGGCCATCACCGCCCCGAGGATCGCTGGCACGCCACCGGCACCGTCGCTGCCGACAATCGCCACCATGGTCGCCACACCCGCGAACGACACGCCCTGCACCAGCGGCAACTGACAGCCGAAAAACGGCAGGCCCAGGGTTTGCAGCAGCGTGGCCAGGCCACCGGCAAACAGCGATGCAGCGATCAGCAGGCCGATATCCGCCGGCGACAACCCGGCTGCCTGACCGACGATCAACGGCACGGCGACGATGCCGCCGTACATGGTGAGCACGTGCTGCAGGCCGTAAGCCATGTTGGCGGCGACGCCCAGATTTTCATCTTCGGGCCGCTGCGGTGACGCCTTCGGGATAGTCATGGTGAGGGGTTCTCTGTTTTTGTTGTGCGCTCACTGTATGCAATGTTAAGACTGTATGTCCATAGAGTTGTATACAATCAATCGAACAAGATACCCTCCAACGGCGTTACAAAAACAATCCGGCCGTCACGAGCCAGAACGCCAAAGGACCAAAAATAATGAAAAAGGCACTACAGGGCGCCACCGTCGCATTGACCCTTCTCGGCGGCGGG
Organism: Pseudomonas sp. AM4(2022); assembly: GCF_036346515.1. NCBI lineage: Bacteria > Pseudomonadati > Pseudomonadota > Gammaproteobacteria > Pseudomonadales > Pseudomonadaceae > Pseudomonas > Pseudomonas sp. AM4(2022). The sequence continues at coordinate 344,252 of NZ_JAOTNW010000003.1, read as the reverse complement.
GAGGCTGTCGCGGTGGAATGGATGAACAACAGCGTCGGGTTTCGCTACGGGCAACACTTCACCAACCCGAACAACCCCGACGACTTCAGCAAGCGCATCTACAGTTTTACCCACGCCAGCGGCTACCGTTACGGCAGCAATTTCCTAAACCTCGATGTGTTCCTGTCCGACAGCAGCGACCCGCGCAAGGGCACCGACCACGGTGGCAGCGAGGTGTACGCCGTGTACCGGCATCAGCTGTATGCCTCACGCGTGTTCGACTTGCCGCAGGGCACGGGGCTGATCAAGGATTACGCGCTGACCCTGGGCTTCGACGCCAACCGCAACAACAACTTCGCTTCCGCCAAGAAGCGCGCCCTGGTGATCGGCCCCACGTTGAAGTGGGGCACCGTCGGCGTGCTGGACCTGAGCCTGATGTACTACAAGGAAAAGAACCACACTGGCATCCCTGGCGCGCAAGAGTCGAACCACACCTTCGACGACACCTACATGCTTAACCTGACGTGGATGCGCCCGTTCGAAGTCGGCAACCATGCGGCGAAATTCCAGGGATTTATCAATTACGTCGGGGAGAAAGGCGAGGATTACCATGGCCGCGATACGGCAGCGGAGGCCTTGATGCGTACGGCGCTGATGGTGGCGGTGCGACCGGGTAAAAGCGTGAAGCCGAACCTGTACCTAGGGGTGGGTTATGAATACTGGCATAACAAGTTCGGCGTGGACGGTGGCCGTGGCAGCCGCACCTCAACACCGACGCTGAACATGGAAGTGACGTTCTAACTGAAGAAGCAGGCTTTTTGTAGGAGCGAGCTTGCTCGCGAAAAACTCACGGACGCCGCGCTTATTCAGGAAGCCCGCGTTATCGTTGACGTTTTTCGCGAGCAAGCTCGCTCCTACATTTTGCTCGTATTGTCAGCTCAGGCGCTGGCCAGTTCGGAAGAGTTGCCCTTCGGCCGTGCCAGCCAATACCCCAACACCGCCAGCGGCGCCGTCGCCAACATCACAATTACCGTAATCAACAGCGGTTGCTCGATCATCGAGGACACCAACAGGCTGGCCAGGAAGCACAGACCCAACTGCAGGGTGTTTTGCAGGGCCGCCGCCTTGCCGGAGTTTTGCGCAAAGGGCATCAGCGCATTCGCCACCACAATCGGGTAGCTGGCGCCGTTGCACAGCGCCATCAGGCAGAACGGGATCAACAAGGTGATCAGGGTCGGCACACTCAAGGTGGCCACCAGGTACAACGCCACCATGCTCAAGCAATAGGCGACCAGCAACCACGGCAGCAGGGTTTTACCTGGCAGGCGCTGCAAGGCACTGCGGCAACTGTAGCCGCCGACGAGAAACGCCAGGGTCGGCAGTACGTAGCTGAGGCCGATGTCATTGGGGCTGTAGCCCATGCCACCGAGGATGAACGGCGAGGCGGTCAGCCATGCGAAGAAGCTGGCCGAGCAGGCGGCGAAGATCATCACATTGCCGGTAAACACCCGCGAGGTGAGCAATTGCCCATACCCCAGGCGCACCGGGCTGCCCTTGTGCTCCGAACGCTTGGGCACATTGCGCAGGAACAAGGTCGGCAACAGTAGCAACAACGACACCACCAGCAATACGCCGAAGATCGCCTGCCAGCCAAAGTGATTCAACACCATGGCGCCCAACAGCGGTGCAAGGGCCGGAGACAGCGACATCAACGGCATGATGCTGGCGAAGACGCGATGAGCCTTGTCGGCCGGGTAGCGATCAATCACCAAAGCCTGCCAGCTTACGGCCGCGGCACACACGCCAATCGCCTGCATAAAGCGCAGAGCCAGCAGCTGCGGCGCGGTCTCGACCCAGAACATGCCCAGGCAACCGAGCACAAACAGGCTCAGGCCAGCAAGCAGGATGGGCTTGCGCCCCAGGCGGTCCGAGAGCGGCCCCCACAGCAACTGCCCGACCGCAAAGCCGGCAAGGAAAATACTCAAGCTGGCGCCCACCGCGCCAGCACCAATGTTCAACTGCTCGCCCATGGCGCCAAACGCCGGCAAGTACATGTCCATGGCGAGATAACCGAGCATGCTCAGCCCCGCCAGATACCAGGTAAAACCAAAAGAATTTTTCATCGAAGCCTTGTAGATACTGCCATCAAACTATTTGCTGACTGGCGCCCATTATGAAGCTGACAATATCTGTGTGAAGCGATAATAATTGGAAACTCTCATCAATAATTTTGAAGGCAACTCGCATGTGGTCGGAATATTCCCTGGATGTGGTCGACGCCGTTGCCCGTCACGGTAGCTTCAGCGCCGCCGCCCAGGAACTGCACCGCGTACCGTCGGCCATCAGCTACACGGTGCGCCAGCTCGAAGAATGGTTGGCCGTGCCCTTGTTTGTGCGCAGGCATCGCGACGTAGAACTGACCCCCGCCGGCCGTTTGTTTATCGACGAAGCCCGCGGCGTAATGAAAAAAATGCTCGGCACCCGGCGCCTATGCCAACAGGTGGCCAATGGCTGGAGCGGCCAGTTGAAGGTGGCCGTGGACTCCATCGTCAAACCCCAGCGCTGCCGGCAGTTGGTGCTCGACTTTTATCGGCAGTTTCCCGAAGTGGAATTGCTGCTCGAATACGAGGTGTACAACGGCGTGTGGGATGCGCTGGCGGATGAACGCACCGACATCGTGATCGGCGCCACCAGCGCAGTGCCGGTGGCCAGCCACTTCAGCTTCCGCGACATGGGCCTGTTGAACTGGCTGTGCGTGGTCAGCGCCCGGCACCCGCTGGCGGAGGTGGAAGGTTTGCTCAGTGATGACCAACTGCGCCCCTTTGCCTCGCTGTGCATGACCGACACCTCCCGCCACCTGCCCAAGCGCGACACCTGGACCCTGGATAACCAGCGCCGCCTGGTGGTGCCCAACTGGGCGTCGGCCCTGGATTGCCTGCGCGATGGCCTGTGTGTAGGGATGGCGCCGGCCCATCAGGTATTGCCATGGATCGAACGCGGGGACTTGGTGGCGCTGCAGTTGAGCCGGCCATTTCCGGCCAGCCCGTCGTGTGTGGCGTGGGCGCAGAACAAGCTGTCGCCGGCCATGGCGTGGTTGTTGGAGTACTTGGGGGATACCGAAACCATGAACCAGGAATGGCTGAATGGCCCCTCCCTCTGATCGTTCCCACGCTCCGCGTGGGAATGCTGCCCTGGACGCTCCGCGTCCGCTCTTAAGGCGTGACGCAGAGCGTCACAGGAGGCGTTACCACGCAGAGCGTGGGAACGAGCATCGCCCCCTTCCGCACCTTTTCAGTCCAGTAGGCGGGTGATGGCTCGCACGATCATCTCCACTTCCTTACGCTCCAGCGTCAGCGGCGGCAACAGGCGAATGATCTTGCCCCGCGTGACGTTGATCAATAGCCCATGCTCCTGCGCCGCCCGTTGGGCCAGGTCGCGGTAAGGGCTTGCCAGTTCAATGCCGATCATCAAGCCCTTGCCACGAATCGCCCGCACCTGCGGATGGTCCTCCAACTCCATGCGTAAACGCGCCAGCAAGTGTTCGCCCTGGCGTGTGGCATTTTCGAGTAAGCCTTGCTCCTGAATAATCTCCAGCACCGTACACCCGACGCGACACGCCAGCGGGTTGCCGCCAAAGGTGCTGCCATGGCTGCCTGGGGTGAACAGCTCAGCGACGGCAGCACGGGCCAGGCAGGCGCCGATGGGCACGCCATTACCAAGGCCTTTGGCCAGGGTCATCACGTCTGGCACGATGCCTTCGTGCTGGAAGGCAAACCAGGCGCCGGTGCGCCCGATGCCAGTCTGGATTTCGTCGAGCATCATCAGCCAGCCGTGGCGCGTGCAGTGCTCGCGCAGGGCTTTGAGGTAGCCTGACGGCGCCACCAACACACCACTTTCACCCTGGACCGGTTCAAGCAGCACCGCCGCGATACGCGTGCCGAACTGTGCGGTGACCGCCTCCAGGGCCGCCATGTCGCCAAACCCAACCTTGATGAAATCGCCGGGCAGGCGCTGGAACCCCAGGCGCACCGAGGGCCCGTCGCTGGCGGCCATGGTGCCTAGCGTGCGGCCGTGGAAGGCGTTCTCCATCACGACCACCAACGGCCGTTCGATGCCTTTTTTCCAGCCATGCAAACGCGCCAGCTTCAGCGCCGTCTCGTTGGCTTCGGCGCCGGAATTGTTGAAGAACGCGCGGTCCAGCCCGGACAGTTGGGCCAGGCGCCGGGCCAATTGTTGTTGCCAGTCGATGCTGTAGAGGTTGGAGGTATGCAGCAGCAAGCCGGCCTGCTCGCTGATGGCGGCCACTAACCTGGGGTGGGAATGGCCAACATTGGTCACCGCCACGCCGGCCACGGCGTCCAGGTATTCGCGGCCTTGTTGGTCCCACAGGCGCGTGCCCAGGCCGCGGGTGAAGCTCAGGGCCAGAGGTTGATAAGTGCTCATCAGGCAGGCGGCGGTCATAGTGGCGACTCCAGTGCATCGTTGGGGTGGATCAAGTATCGTTAACCACCCTCGCTGGATAAACGCACAATTACTGCAATAACTTTAAACCAGGGCTTGATAATGGATCTGTTCCAGGCAATGTCGGTGTACGTGAAAGTCGTCGAGACCGGCAGCATGACCGGCGCCGCGCAGGAATGCGGGATCTCGACCACCATGGTGGGCAACCATCTGCGGGCGCTGGAACAACGGCTTGGCGTCAGCTTGCTCAAACGCACCACGCGCAAACAGAACCTCACCGAATTTGGCGGGCAGTATTATCAGCGCTGCCTGGAAGTGCTGGGGCTGGTGGCCGACTCCGAGCTACTGGCCGAGCAGGTCCACAGCGAAGCCCCTAAAGGCAGCCTGCGCATCACCGCGCCTCCCGTTTTCGGCACCGAACGCCTGGTGCCGGCCTTGAGCGAGTTTTCCCAGCGCTACCCACTTATCGACCTGTACGTGGTGATGAACAATGAGCGCATGGACCTGGTCGACAGCGGTTTTGACGTGGCGATCCGTCTCGGCGAACTGGCAAGCTCCAGCCTGATAGCCCGGCCTCTGCAGGCCTACACCCTCACCCTTTGCGCCTCCCCTGCTTACCTGGCGCGACGCGGCACACCGCAAACCCCGGATGACCTGCAGCAGCATGACTGCCTGGCGTTCGCCTACCCCGCAAACGACAACTGGCGCGACACCGATAAACTCTGGCGCATGACAGGCGATGAGGGTGAGGTGGAGGTGCCGGTGTCTGGCTCATTGACCATCAACAGCTCGCAAGGCTTGCGCCAGGCCGCCATCAACGGCATGGGCATCAGCATGTTGGCCGATGCCCTGGTGCAACCGGACCTGGAGAGCGGCAAGCTGGTGGCCTTGCTGACCACCTATAAACTGCCCAGCCGCCCCATGCACCTGATGTATCGCCAAGACCGCTATCGCCTGCCCAAGCTGCGGGCGTTCGTCGACTTTGTGATGGAGAAATGGGCGCGCTAAAACGCCACGCCCAACTCATGCAAACGCGAGGCGGTGCGCTCGGCCGATACGTGGTGAATGCCCTGCCAGCCCAACGCGATGGCGGCCTCGATATTGCCGGCGACGTCGTCGATAAACACCACTTCACTGGCCTGGATATCCGGCAGGTGCGCGCGCACCTGACTGAGGCTGGCGTGGTAGATCGCCGGATCAGGCTTGATCAACTTCACCTCGCCGGACACCAGAATATTGCGAAAACGCTTCAGAAATGGGTAGTTGGCCCGGGCGTAAGGGAAGGTTTCAGCCGACCAGTTGGTGAGCCCGAACAGCGGCATATCAACCTGGTGCAACGCTTCGAGAATCGCCACGCCCTCGGGTAATTCAGCACGCAGCATTTCGGGCCAGCGCTCGTAGTAAGCCTGGATCAGGGTCTTGTGCTCGGGGTATTGGGCAATCAGGGTGCGGGTGGCTTCAGCCAGGGAGCGACCGGCATCTTGCTCGGTGTTCCAGTCCTGGGTGCAGATGGTGTCGAGGAACCACTGGCGCTCGACGTCGTCGGCAATCAGCTTGCGGTACAGATGCTGGGGGCTCCAGTCGAACAGGACACCGCCGAAATCAAAAACTACTGCACGAATCGTCATCAGATCCTCCGTTAGCGTGGCTTGATAGCTGCTGGAGTCTGACAGATCTGAAAGAGGGAGGCGCGCGCCGAGGCGTAAGAAGGGTCTGAAAAGACAGAGGGGAGTAGGCACGGCCAAATTGAGCGAACGCAATGCTCAAAGCAACGAAGATCAAATGTGGGAGCTGGCTTGCCTGCGAAAGCGGTAGTGCAGTCACAGATGCCGCGACTGGGCCGCCTTCGCGGGCAAGCCCGCTCCCACAGGGGATTTGCGTTAACTGACTGACATCAGGGCAAGCCAGCTCCCATCTTATTGACCGGGTTTTAAGCCTGGATCAGGCCGTTGATTTTGACGGTCGGGTTCACATCCGCATCGTAATCCACGCCGTCAATCTCAAAGCCAAACAAGCGCAGGAACTCAGCCTTGTAACCGGCAAAATCGCTGATCTCGTTGACGTTGTCGTCGGTCACCTGGTTCCACAGCGCGGCCACGGCGTCCTGGACCTTGGGCTCCAGCTCGGCCAGGTCGGCACGCAGGCGGCCATCGGCGTCGAGTTTCGGCTGGCTGCCGTACAGGCTGTCCTTGAACAGGCCGTAGACCTGCTCGATGCAGCCTTCGTGGGTGCCCTGCTCTTTCATCACCTTGAACAGCAGCGACAGGTACAGCGGCATGATTGGGATTGCCGAGCTGGCCTGGGTAACCACGGCCTTGAGCACCGACACGCGGGCGTCGCCCTTGAGTGCAGCGAGGTTTTCGCGCAGGGTCAGGACTTTCTTGTCCAGGTCTTTCTTGGCTTCGCCGATGGAGCCGTTCCAGTAGATGTCCTGGGTCAGCTTCTCACCCAGGTAGGTGAACGCGGTGGTCTTGGCGCCTTCGGCCAATACATCGGCGTCACGCAGGGCGTCGATCCACAGCTGCCAGTCTTCGCCGCCCATGACCTTCACGGTACCGTCGATTTCTTCCTGGGTCGCAGGCTCAAGCGTGGTGTCGACCACCACGCCCTTGTCGGTGTTGATCCCGCGCAGGGTCACGGCCTTGCCGATTGGCTTGAGGGTGGAGGTGTGCACCACGCCTTGCGGGTCGGTACGGCGTGGGGCGGCCAGGCTGTAGACAACCAGGTCGATCTTGCCCAGGTCTTTCTTGATGGTCTCGATGGTCAGGCGCTTGATCTCGTCGGAGAACGCGTCGCCGTTGATGCTCTTGGCGTACAGGCCTTTTTCCACAGCAAACTTCTCGAACGCCGCGCTGTTGTACCAGCCGGCGGAGCTCAGCTTGCCTTCTTCGCCTTCTTTCTCAAAAAACACGCCCAGGGTGTCGGCGCCGCAGCCAAACGCAGCACTGATGCGCGCGGCCAGGCCGTAGCCGGTGGAGGCACCGAGGACCAGTACCTTTTTAGGGCCGCCTTCGATGACGCCGTTTTTGGTTACGTAGTCGATCTGCTCTTTGACGTTCGCTTCACAGCCAACAGGGTGAGCGGTCACACAGATAAAGCCACGAACCCGCGGTTTGATGATCATAAAAATTTCTGCCTCTTCCAAGGTGCCGAAGGCCAATAGTGGCCATTCAACTTCAATCGTACCGGTCTATGACGCCTGAAAAACCGAAGCGTCACGATAGTCGCAAATCTTCTGTTCTCAAAATTCAATCCATAAAACGCCGGAGCCTGCACGGCAACGGTTACAAATTGTGCAGCGGCTTCACAATTTCACCCTATTTAAAAACGCCTGCCGCCGGCAGAAACCCCTATGATGACGATATTGTTTCAATATGTTTCGGCTTTGGAGCCTCGTTTCATGAGCAAAAATGCTGTCGGCAAAAAGCTGGTGTCCCTGGCGTGGGTGCTCGGCGTTCTGCTGTTGATCTATTGTTTCCCGCGCAGTTGCCTGGTGTTTCTGCTGTTGGTGGTGTGCTGCGGCGTTTATGACTTCCTGCGTAACGGCCTGTACGACCGCGACACCATCAAGAAGTATTTTATCGGCAACGGTCGTAATACCTGGGTGCTGGCACCGTTCAACACCCTGCTCGACCTGCTGAGCAGCCGCAACCGGCATGTCTATACCATGCAAGACCTGCCGCCGGCCTGGCGCGAAGACCTGCAACAGGTGATCGACGACGCCATGGCCCGCAAGGATGACATCATCAGCTACCTGGACGAGCGCATGGCCGAGAAGAAACGCGGCATGTTGTTTTTCCAGTGGTACGGTCGCCCCATCGAGACCACGCTGGATATCCCGCAACTGCGCAAGAAACTGCCATTCGTGAAGACCATCGGCGTCTCGGTATTCAACGAGAACCGCTCGACCTCCTTTCACTTTGGCCCCCTGCGCATGATGTTCCGTGTGCTCTACAACATGGCGCCAGCACCGCACCATGAGGGCGTGTATATCCAGGTAGGCAAGCACAAGCACTACTGGCACGACGACCCGCTGTTTATCTTCGATGACACGCTAATGCACGCGTCCTTCAACAAAAACGACGCCAAACGCTACTGCCTGTTCATTGATATTGTGCGCCCGACCCTGCTGCCCTCGGTGCTCAACGCCGTGATCGCAGGGTTTGCCGGCCTGGTCTTTACCCTGCGTCGGGTTTTCTACAAAAACTGGAAGCTGATTCAGTAAGTTCTGCGGCATGATGGTGTTGGACGGCATTTGCGCTGGGCCTTGCGCCTGAGGTAAATAACCGTCTCGTGCGACCTTAATTGGCGCTCACCCTTCTCAAGCCATCGCCCCCAAGCGGCGCGGTGGTTATGCTTTCAAGGAATCAGAATGCCCCAACGTCAAGTCATCAACGCCTCCGTCAGCCCCAAGGGCAGCCTCGAAACCCTGTCCCAACGTGAAGTGCAGCAACTGAGCGAAGCCGGTACCGGCAGCATCTACACCCTGTTCCGCCAATGCGCCCTGGCGATTCTCAACACCGGCGCGCATATCGACAACGCCAAGACCATCCTCGACGCCTACAAAGACTTTGAAGTGCGTATTCACCAGCAAGACCGTGGCGTACGCCTGGAACTGCTCAACGCCCCGGCCGATGCGTTCGTCGATGGCGAAATGATTGCCAGCACCCGCGAAATGCTGTTCAGCGCCCTGCGCGACATCGTCTACACCGAGAACGAGCTGGACAGCCAGCGTATCGACCTGAGCAACTCCCAAGGCATCACCGACTACGTGTTCCACCTGCTGCGCAACGCCCGTACGCTGCGCCCGGGTGTGGAGCCGAAGATCGTGGTGTGCTGGGGCGGCCATTCGATCAACACCGAAGAATACAAATACACCAAGAAAGTCGGGCACGAACTGGGGCTGCGCAGCCTTGATGTGTGCACCGGCTGCGGCCCTGGCGTAATGAAAGGCCCGATGAAGGGCGCGACCATTTCCCACGCCAAGCAACGCATCACCGGCGGGCGTTACCTGGGCCTGACCGAGCCTGGCATCATCGCCGCCGAAGCACCGAACCCCATCGTCAATGAGCTGGTGATTCTGCCGGACATCGAAAAACGTCTGGAAGCCTTCGTGCGCGTCGGCCACGGCATCATCATCTTCCCCGGCGGCGCCGGCACGGCAGAAGAGTTTTTGTACCTGCTGGGCATCCTGATGCACCCCGACAACCGCGACGTGCCGTTCCCGGTGGTGTTGACCGGGCCCAAACACGCCGCGCCTTACCTGGAACAGTTGCACGCGTTCGTCGGTGCCACCCTGGGCGAAGCGGCGCAGAAGCATTACCAGATCATCATCGACGACCCGGCTGAAGTGGCGCGCCAGATGACGGCCGGCCTCAAGGCGGTGAAGCAGTTCCGCCGTGAGCGTAACGACGCATTCCACTTCAATTGGCTGCTGAAGATCGACGAAGGCTTCCAGCGCCCGTTCGACCCTACCCACGAAAACATGGCCAGCCTGCAACTGAGCCACGCGCTGCCGCCCCATGAACTGGCAGCCAACCTGCGCCGGGCGTTCTCGGGGATCGTGGCGGGTAACGTCAAGGACAAGGGCATCCGCCTGATCGAAGAGAACGGCCCGTATGAGATCCACGGCGACCCGGCCATCATGAAACCGCTGGATGAGCTGCTGAAGGCCTTCGTGGCCCAGCACCGCATGAAGTTGCCAGGCGGCGCGGCCTATGTGCCGTGCTATCGCGTGGTGCAATAAGCCCGCGGCGGTCAGTCATAGTTTGTATCCGTTTGGGGCATGGCCCGGCGTGTGAGGCTCGAGAGTTCGGACTAGGGTTTTACTATTCCGACTCATTCACCTCAGCGAGCGATCTATGGACCAACGGATATTGTCCTCTGTCATTCCTTACCCTAAGGTAAGGAATATCACGATGGAGATCTTCACTATGGCTACCGCCACACTCACTTCAAAAGGGCAAATCACCATCCCTGTCCAGGTCAGGACGGCCCTGGGCCTGGAAACCGGCGACCGGGTGGAATTCGTCGAAATGGAAGACGGCACGTTTTCCATGATTGCCGCGAGCAAAACCGTCAAGGACCTCAAGGGTTTGATCCACAAGCCCGCCCATGCTGTGTCTATCGAAGACATGAACCGCGCCATCGCGGCCCAGGGAGCAACCGCTGGATGATCGGCCTGGATACCAACGTGCTGGTGCGTTACCTGACCCAGGACGACCCGGTTCAATCAGCCAAGGCGTCCCAACTGATCGAATCGCTCTCCGCCGCCTCGCCAGGCTTTGTCAGCCTGGTGACGCTTACGGAGTTGGTGTGGGTGTTGCAGTCCTGCTACCAGTCGGCCAAAAGCGACGTGGTGACGGTGCTGGAAACCTTGTTGCACACACGGGAGCTGACCGTCGAGCACGCCGATATCATCTGGCAGGCATTGCGCAAGTTCAGCGCAGGCAAAGCCGACTTTGCCGACTGCCTGGTTGAACGCTGTGGCCATGCGGCGGGGTGCGAGTACACCGCCACCTTTGATCTGAACGCGGCCAAGGCAGCGGGGATGAAACGGCTCGGCTAGCTCGCTTTGTTTGTGTAGGAGCGAGCTTGCTCGCGAAAAACTCACAGGCACCGCGTGCAACCTGAATGCCCGCGTAACCGTTGACGTTTTTTCGCGAGCAAGCTCGCTCCTACAGAGGAAAGAGTGATGAGGTTGGGTCAGCGAACCCAGCCGCCGATCTGCCAGTGGTAGCCATCATTACGCTGCACCCAGTGCGGGTGTACATAACGATAGCCCTGGCGCACCGGCTCCCAATGGCCGTGCACCGCCACATAGCGCCCGCCTTCCCAACGCCAGTAACCGCGTGACCAGATATAACCTTCGCGCACCGCCGGCTCGACTTCGATCACCTGCACCGGCGGCGGTTGCGGCGCCACCACATCCACGTACTCGTGTTGCGCCGGCCTGCGCTCATGCACAACACGCTCTTGCACACACCCGGATGCCGCGACCACCATGGCGGCCAATGCTGCATAACGTAGCAACATACAAAACCCTCGGGCGCGAACGCCCAACACCTGCATCAGAAAGAAATCCTTCCTTTGTTGCAGCCGGGCCCTGCTTGGGCCTGGGTTATTTTTAACAGGAGATGTCTGTCAGATTGCTGAACCTGTAGACCTTTAACGTGCCTCCCGGCGACCGCCACGGCGGTGATCCTTCATACCGGACCAAAACGTCCCAGCACAGCCTCGACAAAGCACCGCAACTTGGCGGTGCGCTGGCGATTTGCGGTGTAGACCAAATGCATCGACCGGCTCGGAGCCTCAAACTCCGGTAGCACCCGCACCAACTCGCCACTCGCCAACGCCGTTCGCAGAAAGTCTTGCGGGCCGAGCACGATGCCAAAGCCATCCAATGCCGCCGACATCAAGGCCCGGCTTTCATTGATGAGCAAACGACTGGCCACCTGTACCTTGTAGGAAACCGTGCCCTGGAAGAACACCCACTCTCGATCCGCCGGACGCGATGAAAAGGCGTAGCCCAGGCACTCATGATGTTCAAGATCTACCGGCTTCTGCGGCGTGCCTCGCGCCATCAGGTAAGCCGGTGCAGCGCAGGCCACCAACCGATAAGGGGCCAGAGGCCTCGCCGTCAGGCCGCTCGTGCCCAGCGGACCAATGCGAAACACGGCGTCGTAGCCCTCCTCCACCAAGTCGACGAAACGATCCGTCAGGTGCAAATCGACTTCTACCTGTGGGTTGTCACGTAAAAACCCGGTGATCAACGGCATCAGGCTGTAGGAGCCAAAGGTCACCGGGGCGGTGACCTTCAGCTTGCCGCGCGGCGTGTCGTTCATGACCTGTGCCAGGGCGTCGGCGGCCTCGGCCTCCGTCAGGATATGCTTGCAGCGTTCGTAATACTCCCCTCCCAGTTCAGTCAGGCTTTGTCGACGCGTAGTGCGGTTGAGCAATCGCGCACCCAAACGTTGTTCCAACGCGGTGACATGCTTGGCCACCATCTGCGGCGACATGCCCAAGCGTTCGGCTGCCCTCGCATAGGAGCCCAATTCAGCGGCGATCACGAAGGCGTTCATGCTTGATAGGCGGTCCATCATTCCCAACTCCCAGTAACAACACCTACACCAAAATGATGATTTATCACGTTATGGTTGCCAATCATCATAGCCACGTCCTACTTCCACTGGAGCAAGCACATGAAGATTGGCGTGATTGGAGCAGGTTTTATCGGGCGTGCCGTGGCGCAACTGGCGCTTGCCGCCGGGCATAAGGTGATGTTGAGCAATTCCCGCGGCCCACACACCATGAGCAGCGTGGTGAGCGGCATACTCGGCGTGCAAGTGGGCAGCGCGGATGATGCCGCCAGGTTTGGCGATGTAGTACTCGTGGCGATTCCGCTGGAGCACTACCGCAGCGTCCCTGCCCAATGGCTGGAGGGTAAGACGGTGATGGACGCCAACAATTACTACCCCGATCGCGATGGGCATATCCCGCAACTCGACCGTTTTGAAACCACTACCAGCCGATTGCTGGCCGACCATTTGCCGCAATCACACGTGGTAAAAGTATTTAATGCGATCTTCGCCCCAGACCTGACGCAGGATGCCCGCCCGCGCGGCGCTCCTGACCGCCGCGCATTGCCAGTGGCAGCAGATGACGCTGCGGCAAAGGCGCAAGTGATTACGTTACTCGACGAACTGGGTTTCGATGCCGTGGATGCCGGTAGGCTGGATGAAAGCTGGCGATTCGAGCGGGCCAAACCTGCGTATTGCGTGCGCCTGGACCAGGCTGGCTTGAAGGCTGCGCTGGAGGCGGCCGAACGTGCGGTTGAGCTGCCCCCGGTTGAGCGACACCCGCCGCGATCCTGAACATTACCCCACAAAAAAGCCCGCTGACCGTCACCGGTTCAGCGGGCTTTTTCGTAGATGTTGCTTACAGCGCCAGGTCAGACACCGGCTTGCTTGGCTCAGCCGCAGGCTTGGCAGCCTCGGTGGCCTGTGGAGCAGCCAGCTGCGGAATCGCAGGTGGCGGGGTCAGTTGCAGGACACCGGCGGTGTAGGCCCACTCCTTGGCAACCGCTTCAGGGCTGTCGTTCAGCTTGGTGCCGTAGCTTGGCACGATCTGGTGCAGTTTTTCCTGCCAGGCCGGGCTGGCTACTTTGTCCTTGAACACCTTTTGCAGCACGGTCAGCATGATCGGAGCCGCGGTGGACGCGCCTGGCGATGCACCCAACAGGCCTGCGATGGTGTTGTCAGCAGAGCTGACCACTTCGGTACCCAGCTTCAGCACGCCGCCTTGCTCTTCGTCACGCTTGATGATCTGCACACGCTGGCCGGCTTGCCACAGGCGCCAGTCGGACTGCTTGGCGTTCGGGAAGTACTCTTGCAGCGCCTTGAAGCGGTCGTCATCGGACAGCATCAGTTGGCCGGCGAGGTACTCGACCAGTGGGTATTCACGAATACCGACTTTGGTCATAGGCCAGATGTTGTGGGTGGTGGTGCTGGTCAGCAGGTCCAGGTACGAGCCTTCCTTGAGGAACTTGGTCGAGAAGGTTGCGAATGGGCCAAACAGAATCACGCGCTTGCCATCCAGCACGCGGGTGTCCAGGTGCGGAACCGACATCGGCGGCGAACCTACCGAAGCCTTGCCGTAGGCCTTGGCCAGGTGCTGCTCGGCGATGGTCGGGTTCTCGGTCACCAGGAACGAACCACCGACCGGGAAGCCTGCGTATTCCTTGGCTTCAGGAATGCCCGACTTCTGCAGCAGGTGCAAGGCACCGCCGCCGGCGCCGATGAACACGAACTTGGCGTCGGTTTCAGTCTTGGTGCCGTCTTTGAGGTTTTTGTAGCTCACGCGCCACGAACCGTCGTCGTTGCGGGTGATGTCCTGCACTTCGCTCGACAGCTTCAAGTCAAACTTCGGCGTGGTTTGCAGGTGAGCGACGAACTGGCGGGTGATCTCGCCGAAGTTCACGTCGGTGCCGATCGGGCTCCAGGTGGCCGCGATTTTCTGGTTGGGGTCACGCCCTTCCATCATCAGCGGAACCCACTTGGCGATCTGCGCCGGGTCTTCGGAGTACTGCATGCCAGCGAACAGCGGGCTGGCCTTCAGGGCTTCGTAGCGCTTTTTCAGGAACTTGATGTTGTCATCGCCCCACACAAAGCTCATGTGCGGAGTGGAGTTGATGAACGAACGCGGGTTCTTCAACACGCCCTGCTGAACCTGCCAGGACCAGAACTGACGGGAGATCTGGAACGCTTCGTTGATCTCGACCGCTTTAGGGATCTCAACGTTGCCGTTCTTGTCTTCCGGGGTGTAGTTCAGCTCAGCCAGGGCCGAGTGGCCGGTACCGGCGTTGTTCCAGCCGTTGGAGCTTTCTTCGGCCACGCCATCGAGGCGCTCGACCATCTCCATCGACCAGTCCGGTTCCAGCTCATTGAGCCAGACACCCAGGGTCGCACTCATGATGCCGCCGCCGATCAGCAGCACATCGACTTTCTTTGCCTCTTCCGCGTGAACGGACGTGATCCCCATCGACAAAGCCAGCCCCAGCAGGGCAGTGTTTACTTTTTTAAACATCAGTAGCACCTATGATAAAACGCCATCCGCCCTACTGCCCCCGATCATGAGTAACCCTCGTTCACGCTACGTCAGGCAACGTACCGCGGGGTCTGCACATTCACATGAAGGCTGCAGGGTGGGCACACAAGGCCGATGGATCGACCTCACTGTTATGTCCCTTCTGCGCTGACTTCTTATCGTTATTGGCTCAGCTACCTGGGCAACAGCCAACCGCTGGGACGTATACGGGTGTACGCACCAGGGAAAGACTAGACCAAGACGGCGCGCAGAATATCACGCTAAACAGCGTTTATGCGCCGTTTGGCCAATTGACAGGCCTAAATCGCCGGTTTTAATGCGCCCCTGTCAAGCCTGGCAGCCGCGACCTGCGGTCACAGGCGTGGAACTCTGCCGAAAATGGCGGTTCTAGACACCTTCGTCGCGGCTTGCGTAGCATCGGCGACCGTCCTTCGTGCACACCTTTCACACAGAGTTACCCATGACTATCCAGCAAACACCCGGGCAGGTACTGCCCGCGCGCAGCGCCGCCAAAATGGAAGCGGCCATGGCCGTGGGCGCCTTCGCGATCGGCACCGGCGAATTCGCCATCATGGGCCTGATGCCCGACATCGCCCAAAACCTGGGCTTGAGCGAACCGCAAGTCGGCCACGCCATCAGCGCCTACGCCCTGGGCGTGATGGTCGGCGCCCCACTGCTGGCCATCCTCGGCGCCAAGCTGCTGCGCAAACACATGCTGCTGTTGCTGATGGGCCTGTACGCCCTAGGCAACTTCGCCACCGCCTTCACCCCCACCTTCGGTTCGCTGGTGGCCTTCCGCTTTATCAGCGGCCTGCCCCACGGCGCCTACTTCGGCATCGCCGCCGTGGTTGCCTCCAGCATGGTGCCCACCGACAAACGCGCCGGCGCCGTAGCCCGCGTGATGATGGGCCTGACCCTGGCCATGCTGCTGGGCAACCCTATCGCCACCTTCCTCGGCCAACACCTGGGCTGGCGCTCGGCGTTCGCTCTGGTCAGCGTGATCGCCCTACTCACCATCGCCCTGGTCTGGCAATTCGTGCCCCACCGCCACGACGAACAACGCAGCGACCCGCGCAAAGAACTGCGCGCCTTCACCAAACCCCAGGTATGGATGGCCCTGTCCATCGGCGCGATTGGCTTTGCCGGGATGTTCTGCGTATTCAGCTACCTGGCGCCGACCATGCTGGAAGTGACCAAGGTCTCGCCGCAGTGGATTCCGTTTGGCCTCGCCGCCTTTGGCGTGGGCGGCATCATCGGCAACATTGCCGGTGGCAAGCTGTTCGATCGCATGCAATTTAGGGCGGTGGGTTTGATATTGGTATGGTCGATGGCCGTGCTGCTGTTCTTCCCCTTCGCCGCCTCGTCGCTGTGGGGTGTGCTGCTGAGCATGGGGTTGGTGGGCACTATGGTTGCGCTGGCAGCACCGTTGCAGATTCGCCTGATGGACATCGCCCACGAGGCCCCGAGCCTGGCGGCAGCGTCGAACCATGCGGCGTTTAACCTGGCGAATGCGCTCGGCCCGTGGTTTGGCGGTATGGCCATCACTGCCGGCCTCGGCTGGACCAGCACCGGCTACATCGGCGCCGCGACCGCCCTGGTGGGCCTGGGCCTCTACCTGATCGCCCGGCGCATGAAAGGCGGCCACTGACGCCCTACTGGATCAAACTGTAGGTGGGGCTTCCAGTTGTAGGAGCGAGCTTGCTCGCGAAAAACTCACCGGCACCGCGTTCACTCAGGAAGCCCGCATTATCGTTGACGTTTTTCGCGAGCAAGCTCGCTCCTACAGAAGGCGATGACGCTTAACTGGCAGGCATTAGTGCTTGCCCCCACTCCATCAATCATCATGCAGCAGCCCCGAACCATACTCCCCATAACTACTGCCCAGCCCACTACCGCCAAAATTCATTTTCGCGGCTTTGTTGGGGCTATGGTCACCAAATGCCTGGCATCCGCCTGAAAAGCACGGGTCACTGCTCAAGGCTGGTGAAAATGAACAAGCACTCAACAGCAACGTGCCGGTGATCATCACAACTTTGACGAGGTTCGAGATCATGGTTTCAGTTCCCTGTGGGCTGGAGGCGCTGGGGCCCTCTCTCAGTAGGGGAATCGTAGACCTCAACGGCGCAGGGAATTATGAAACTTTGCGGGGGGACAGCATGAGTTCAGGTTGCCGCCTTGGGTAAGGCGGCAGGGTGGGTTGTCAGGCTTTAACTGAGGCAGCTACAGGCGCAACTTGCTCCTGGGCTCGACCAACGAGCAGCGAGCTCAACTCGATTAACTGCTGAATGCCCAAGGCGATGGCGCGCTGGGAGTCGTCGAGGTCGAACGCCAAGGTGACGGCCATTTCGTTGGCGGATGCGAGGTTTTCGGCGGCGTTGGCCAGGAGGGTTTCAGGGTCGATGGTTGGGTTTACGAGGAATAGGTTGTCGCTTGGGCTTTCGGCGGGCGCAGCGTCGTCGGATGGGGGCAAGTGATGATGGATTGCTCGGTGGGCTGCTGCTTGAAGCTTTGGATCAGAGGATGCCGCGTTTGAAGCATAAGGCGGATTAGGTGTGATCTTGTACATGGCGAAGCTCCTTAACTATTTAGGAACTACCAGTCTCACTTCCACATGAGAGGTGGCAGCTGTACGCAGGTGTGGAAGACCAGGGCTAAGGACCCGGCGCACCGAAGTGCCCCGCGCACAGCCGCCGAAACACATGATACAGACGTAAAAAAACGCCGGTAGGTGTTTGTGACGATTGCGTCTTAGCTTGGTACGGACTTCCACATCCGACCGCTGGTTTTCCAGCGGTTTAGGGAGGTTAGCCAGGGGAGGTCTGAGGGGCAAGCCGAGAAAAGCGTGGGAAATTTCTTAAGCTTATTCCCGGGATCATCCTATCATTCCCCTTCGAACCGATGATGGATTGGAACGACTAATCCTACAGACCTTACAAAACGTGCACTACAGCACCTTCGCCACCCACCCGTACCACTTTCGTACCAGCACTATTCCCACGCACCTATCCGGTGCCCTCTTTTTCACTGCCTTTCGCAAATCCGAGAGCTGCCACTGCTATGCTTGATTTCTTTCAAAACGAGCCGCAAACCATGGCAAGCGAGTACTCATTGACGGACGTGCTAGAACGGTTTTATCAAAATCAACTGGCCGTGGAAGCGGCTGTGATGGAGCTGACTCTTTAGGCTGAGCAGCAAAACGCTTTAGAAGTGGGTGAGAATGTTCGAGGGGCGCTTCACACGATTGGTGAAAACGCGGGCCATATCAAACAAGGCCTGGCTCGATTGGGAAGGGCAAACCTCACCTAAATGTCAGTTATCGGCCGATTGCTGCCATCCTTAGTCGAACAGTCCTGCCAAGAGCGGTAATTGCAAATGACAGGGGCGTAAACACGTAACTTGAGGGATTGCACTTCGATCGATAAGCAACCAAAAAGTCAATTAGAAGGAAAGTCTTTATTGACACATGCATCGAAACGCTAACATTTTAATGAGGACCCGCGTTCGTGAGTCGATGAGCATGCGCATAATTTCTCATTATACAATAAAAAGGGAATTAACTTGGCAAACTTAAATTTAACATTCAATCTAAACCTCTTTGCTCTTACCGAGTCTATTTCGGTAATGAAAATGCTTGCCGAGCAGGCGGAGAAAAATGTGCTTCTCGCAGTCAAAGAGGCTGATGAGCCAGGGGCTGTGACAGAAGATGAGTTTGAAGATGAGGTGTGTGATCAGTTTGGCGAAAGCTACCCATACACCAGAAAGTATTACTCTTGCGGCTCATGTGTCGGTTATGATTTTGATGAAGTAAAATCTGAATATAAGTTTTTAATAACTCAGCTCACTCGACGATCGGCATTCCTGACAATGTTTGGCTTGTTCGAACACCGCATAAGTAACTGCCTGAGATTTATGATTGATTTGATAAAAAACGAAAAGGAACCGAAAGGTATGGGGCCGATAGAAAAGGCTCACAACATCCTTAAAAAAACGATTGGTGCCAAGGACATACATGATGTAGATCACCTTACAGTGATTCGGAACATCATGATTCACAACGATGGTACTGCTCCCGATTACAATGAAATCCTATCTAGGATAGACAAGAAAACTTCCAAAGAAAAAAGGCTATTGAAAGCCATTAATAGGACTGTGGGGGTGCAGGTAAACCTGTTCAATGGAATAGTTATGAATGAAGCTTTTCTAACTTACGCCGTGAGTGAATTTAATCGATATACCAAAAGCTTGGAAGCAGCAATTCAAAATTATCATAGAAAATTGACTGAGGAGAGTGACCGGGAAGCCGAATGAAAAATTTAAATACCCACAATCAGTATTTCGTATTCAGTTAGCCAGATCGTCGTCATACTAGGGAGCGTTATGAAAAAGCAGGCAATAAGACCATTCGCTGAAAAATTGATCGCAATAGCGGAGCTAGCTGCTCCCCCACGAAACGGAGAAATACCGACTCTTCACGACGGAGTTTCATATACGTTACCTAGAGGAGAACCGATAAAATTAATTGAACTTTCAAGTGACTTGATTAAAGCAGCAAACGTGTCGGAAAGGATCTCTGAGAAATACTCAAATACCGAGCTAAAAAAATATTTGCAATGCGCATCAAAGACAGCAATCTAAGCGTGGAAGCCATCACTTCTATGCTTGCCGATCTTATTTCAAAAATGCAATCCTATGATATAGAGCAAACCGTTTACCTACGTATCCAAGGGATCCAAGTTACCGCCCCATTAACGCTAGGGAAGTTGACCTTGGAACGCTGCGACGATAATTACGCTGAAACGGAAATTCAATCTATCGCACAGAAGTTCAATCTCAAAAAAGATAACGAGGAATCCTTTGAGAGGATAGTCGCAAATGATTTTAGGTCAGAATTAAAAAATCATTGCGTAGCAAAGTTTAAAGTCATAGCAGAGCCCGCGCGAGCATTTGAACGAGCGAAAGATGAGGCAAGACGAGTAATCGATATCTTAAGGTTCACATCAAAAACCTTATATAACTTTTCGGAAGATATTCGAATTGGCCTTGATGGAGACCATCCAAGAGCCGAGCGCAGAGGTTTTGTATCAAGTTGCGACGGAGTCATCGTTACCGGAGACACTGTAGGATCCTTCAGACCATTAATTATTGATGAAGACGCAATCGAGCACATGAAGGAAACAGGCGCAATGTCGCTTGTTGCTTTCCTGACAATTGAAAGGCCGAGTAAATTTCAAGAGTCATTACTGAGATCCGTTCACTGGTTATCTTCAGCTATAACGCAATCAGAGCATGAAAATAAATACCTCCATCTCATAATTGCACTGGAAACACTTTTCACCCCCCCAAAAGGCGAACCAATCGCAAATACCATCGCAGAGTCAACAGCATTAATCATCAACAACACGCTACCAGGTAGAAAACAGATTAAAAAATCTATCAAACTAGCTTATGGGGCGCGCAGTATAATTGCACACGGCGGAAAAAAACCAATAACAGACTCCGACTATTACACGCTATTAATATATGTGATAAACGTACTAATGACACTCATAAAAAAACATGAAGAATTTAAAGACCCACAAGAATTAATTAACTATTTAGAGGACAAGAAATTCTCATAAAGCGATAGCATATTTATACTAATAATAAATTAACCACCGTCTTTTCCTTGCGCCCTCGGCAGCTATAGTTTATAGCTGCCAGTCAGGGCCAAAATTAACTGGTTAGTTATGGATTGGAATTATCCATTCTGTAAAAAACAAAAGGGGACAGATTTATTTATCCGCCACGATATCGGGTTTTGAGTTGGCAAAGGAAAAGCAAACGACTCACTCCCAGACACACCTCGCGACGGCCTGCTGCTTCAACCCGACGCTTCACGGTGTAAGATGCCCCACAACCATCCATCATCGAGGCTGCCATGACTGGAATATCCCTAAACCTGCCGGAAGACCTCTCCAACTCTCTCGCCGACCTAGCCAAAACCAACGGTCAGACAGCAAGCTACCTGGCGATGGACGTTCTTCGAGACTACATCGAGCACGAAAAAACGCTAACCGCTCAGATCGAGCTGGCGGTAAAAGACGCCGACGAAGGCAAACTCACCACTGATGACCAAGTAGCAGCCATGCGCGCTAGGCGCTGGAGCAGGAATGCGGGTTGAGTAGCTTGAAAAAGCACTCAAAAATCTGGAAGACGAAGCAAACTATATCGCTCTTGAAAATCCAAAAGCCGCCGACGACTTCTCGGATGCCATTTTCACCAGTGCCGACAGACTGGCTCAGTTTTCTTCTATGGGACTCGAAGGTCGGGTGAAACATACCCGCAAATGGGCGGCTCCCAACTGGTCCTATCTGATCCCGTATAGAGCTCGGGGTGATCGACCGCAGATCCTTGGCGTATTCCACACACGGCAACGTCCTCGCTCGAAGTGGTAATGCACGCAAAACTCGCCTCCCCGGCACCCAAGGTCCATCCCTGATAAACTACGCCCCATTCGCCTCGCCAACTCAGATCCCCCATGTCCCTACAAACCGCCCCACTCTCCCGCCGCTTCTCCGTCGCCCCCATGATGGATTGGACCGACCGCCACTGCCGGTTCTTCCTGCGCCTGCTCTCCAAACACGCCCTGCTCTACACCGAGATGGTCACCACCGGCGCTATCCTCCATGGCGACCACGACCGTTTCCTACGCCACAACGAAGCCGAGCACCCGCTGGCGCTCCAACTGGGCGGCAGTGTTCCGGCCGATCTGGCCACCTGCGCCCGTATGGCCGAGGCCGCCGGTTACGACGAAGTGAACCTGAACGTCGGCTGCCCCAGCGACCGGGTGCAGAACAACATGATCGGCGCGATCCTCATGGCGCACCCTGCCCTGGTGGCGGATTGTGTGAAGGCTATGCGCGATGCGGTGTCGATTCCGGTGACGGTAAAGCACCGTATCGGCATCAATGGCCGGGACAGTTATGCCGAGCTGTGTGATTTCGTCGGGACGGTGAAGGACGCCGGTTGCACCAGTTTTACCGTGCATGCGCGGATTGCGATTCTGGAGGGGTTGTCGCCCAAGGAGAACCGGGACATTCCGCCGTTGCGTTATGACGTGGCGGCGCAGTTGAAGCGGGATTTTCCGGAGTTGGAGATTAATCTCAACGGTGGGATCAAGACATTGGAGCAGTGCCAGGAGCATTTGCAGACGTTTGATGGGGTGATGCTGGGGCGGGAGGCTTACCACAATCCGTATCTGTTGGCGGAGGTGGATCAGCGGTTGTTTGGTAGTGAGGCGCCGGTGATCAGTCGGGCGGAGGCGTTGGTGCAGTTACGGCCTTATATTGCTGAGCATTTGGCCAGTGGTGGGACGATGCACCACATTACTCGGCATGTGCTGGGGTTGGGCACTGGTTTTCCGGGGGCGCGCAAGTTCAGGCAGTTGTTGTCGGTGGATATTCATAAGGCGGCGGATCCGTTGGCGTTGTTGGATCAGGCGGGGGCGTTGTTGGAGGGGCGGTGATTGGTCGAGTGTCAGTTGGTTTAGATGGAGGCTGACACTCCGCTATCGCAGGCAAGCCAGCTCCCACATTTTTGCCTGGTGAGTGTCAGGTAAGCGCTCATTGGGTGTACCGACGTTATCGCAAGCCAGCTCCTACATGTTCAGCGGTGATTGCAAGGGCGCGGCAGTTGCTGCCGGCCCTTGCTGCACTGTTGTTTAGTTTTCCGGCACTGTTCCTTTGGGCACCGTTACCCATTGGTCGGTGTCTCGGTTATACCTTTTCCAATCTTTATCGGTTCTGACTTTGCGGTAAAGCGTGTTGAATGTGGTGCCGCCGAGTATTTGAAATTGAACTTCACCGCCTGGCGTTTTGCAGTTTACCAACCCGAGAATGGGTGAGTTCGGGTTTACTTGAAGTGCATACACGGCATCTCCAAAGGTTCCGGTGGTGGCGTAGTCCAGTGCAAAACTCACGAACTGGCTTTTCGGGGTGTCGCTGGACTGTAAGGCGAGCAGTCGCATTGTGGTGTAGGTGGCGCCGTTAAAACCCAGCGCGTGCAGGTCAGGCCCATCGATGGCCCAGTACTCTTGGGGTGTGCCGCCTCCTTTGACATATTTGTCCAGGTCGTTTTGAGCCTTGGAGTAGATCACTCCGGCCTTGAGCTTCTGGACGTGCCAATTGTTGGTGTCTGCGCTCTCATACGCGCGGTACACCCAGGTGGCAGGCGCAGTCACTCGGGAGTCGGTGATCTTGCCGCCATAGGATGAGTTCAGCTCATTTTCCTTTTCCAGGGTGCGGCTCCCCATGGGTTTACCTGCCTTGGCGGTGTCAATGATGCCACGCATTTCCTGTGTATCGTAACAACCGGCGCTGAGGGCCTGCTGTACCGTCACATCGGCAAATACCGTTGTTGAACAAATAAAACCCAGGGCGGCGAATAGCGTTGATATATTCCGTTTCATTACATCTCTCCTTTGCTTTCAAACTAACAAACAAACAGATTTTAATGCACAGGCACCCACCACTTCGCCGCGGACAGTTATGTCATCAGAGTGTTTATCGGCCTAAGTTAGCGTTTGCCAATCAGGTATAGCACAAGCAAAAACAGCAACAACCAAAGAGATGGAAAATAAACTTTTCACAACTTCAAAACATTGATATTACCTCTATCAACTGGCTTGAAACCGGTGGCGCAGGTCGGGTGGAATCCGGTTGAACCTAGCTGCGATTTTGCCCTCCAATTGAGCACCGCTGCCGGTTATTCAAACGGCCGTTTCCAGGTTATTGCCCTCGCAAACGACCTAACGCATTTGCGCCCTTGAGCGCCTGCCAGCGCTCGGGTAATGTCACTAGACCCACAGGACAGAGCACGCCCATGACTTCCAAGCTGGAACAACTCAAGCAATTCACCACCGTCGTAGCCGATACCGGCGATTTTTCCACCCTCGCCAAGCTCAAGCCGCAAGACGCGACCACCAACCCTTCCCTGCTGCTCAAGGCTGCCTCGATTCCTGGCTATGCCAAGCTGCTGGATGAGTGTGTGCAAGATTGCAACGGCGATGTGGGCCTGGCCAGTGACCGCTTTGCGGTGGCGGTAGGTCAAGAGATTCTCAAAGTAGTGCCGGGCCGTATTTCCACTGAGGTGGATGCGCGCCTGTCGTTCGACGAGGCCGCGATTCTCAAGCGTGCGCACCGTCTGATCGACCTGTATGACAAGGCTGGGGTTGGCCGTGACCGCGTGCTGATCAAGATCGCCTCCACCTGGGAAGGCATCCGCGCCGCTGAGAAGCTGGAAAAAGAAGGCATCCAGACCAACCTGACGCTGTTGTTCTCCTTCGCGCAGGCCGTGGCTTGTGCTGAAGCCGGTGTGTTCCTGATTTCGCCGTTTGTGGGCCGTATCTACGACTGGTACAAGAAGGCCAACGGCAACGACTACACCGGTTCCGATGATCCGGGCGTGCAGTCGGTGACGCGCATCTACAACTACTACAAGGCCAATGGCTACAAGACTGTGGTGATGGGTGCGAGCTTCCGTAACCTGAGCCAGATCGAAGAGCTGGCCGGGTGTGATCGCCTGACCATCAGCCCGGACCTGTTGGAGAAGCTGGCAGCCGATGAAGGCAAGCTGGAGCGCAAGTTGGCGCCAGGCCACGCCGGTGAGGCGCGGGTGCATATGACTGAAGCTCAGTTCCGTTGGGAGTCCAACGAGGACGCGATGGCGACTGAGAAGCTGGCGGAGGGGATTCGTCAGTTTGCTCGGGACCAGGAGAAGCTGGAGGCGTTGTTGTCGGCCAAGCTGTAAAGGCAGATAGCGGCAAAAAGGGCGGCACCTGTGAGGGTGTCGCCCTTTTTTGTGCGTTGGTGTCACCGCCGACCAATGTGGGAGCTGGCTTGCCTGCGATAGCGGTGGGCCAACCAACACTTCATCGACTGACACTAAGCAATCGCAGGCAAGCCAGCTCCCACATTGGACTGTGTGTGTGTTTGGGCAGGGAGGCCGTCAGTGCCGCTCGAGGGCGTTGACCAGGTCGTGGAAGGCTTCGCGGTTGGACTCGTTGAGGCCCATGAGGATCTTGTGCGCTTCCAGCACCTTGACCCGCACGACCTCCTCGGACTGGTCCTGGGACGGCAGGTCGGTGAGGCATTCCGGGCACGGGATGGGGCGGTCAACGATGTTGAACACCTGGTCAAACCCCATGGACTGCAACAGACGGGTGATGTCTTCGTGGGTGGTGACCACGGTCGGCAAAAGGCCGACCTTCTGCCGCGACAGAATGGACAACTTGGCCAACAGGCCCAGGGTGGTGCTATCGATGCTGCGCGTTTCGGTCAGGTCGATCACAATCGCCGAGAAATTCAGCGCTGTGAAGATCCGCTCGATCGTCGCATCCAGGGCCGAACACAAGGTCAGGCGCACTTCACCGACAAATTTCAGGACGAAGGTCCCGTCTTGCTCGGCGAATTGGATTCTTCCGGTACTCATCAAAGATTCCTGCTCAACACCAATAGGGCGATATCATCCGGCATCTCCCCTAGCGTGGCCAATCCAAAAACCTGCCGCAGGCCATCCAGGCTGCCGCCCGCCGACTTGACCTTTTGGGGCAAGGCGGCTTCTTTCTCTTTGAGTGTAGGCTCTGGAAGAAGGTCCAGAATACCGTCGGACATCAGCGTCAGGCTGAAGGTCGGCGGCAGTTCCAGGATGTGGTCTTCGTAGGTGGCTTCGTTAAACAAGCCTACGGGCAGGCCACGCCCTTCCAGGTAGCGCACACTGTCAGGAGTGTACAAAACAGGCATCGGCAGGTGGCCGCCAATACTGTAGGTCAAAAGACCGGTTTCTTCGTCGATCACACCGCCGACCATCGTCACGTGCTTGCCCAGCTTGCAGCTGATCAGGCCCCGGTTGATGTGGCCCAGCACCTCGGAGGGGGTGAACTCCGGCAAGGTGCCATTGCGCTTGGACTCGAACAACAGCCGTGTGGTCATGAACTTCAACAACACGGTCACAAAGGCAGAAGACGCGCCGTGGCCGGAAACGTCGGCCAGGTAGAACGCCACGCGGCGCTCATCGACACGGAAATAGTCGACAAAATCACCCGACAAGTACAACGACGGGATGATCTGGTGGGCAAACTTGAACTCGTCAATCGTCCAGGGGCTGACCGGCAGCATGTTCATCTGCACCTGGCGACCGGCGTTCTGGTCTTCCTGCAGCAGGTTCAGGCTGGCTTCGAGCTCGCGGTTGGCGGTCTCGAGCTTTTCGCGGTAGCGCTGGTTTTCCAGGAGCAGGCGTGCACGGTCCAGGGCGCGGCGCACCGAGTGCTCCAGCACGGCCAGGTCTTCCAGGGGCTTGATCAGGTAATCGGCAGCGCCCAGGCGCAGGGCTTCGACGGCGTCGTTCATGACACCGGCACCGGACACGACAATCACCGGCGTTTGCGGGGCAAGGTCGGTCACCTGGCGAATCAGCTCCAGGCCGCCCATCTGGGGCATGCGCAGGTCGCAGATCACAAGGTCGGGCTTGTCGCGCTCGAATACCTGGAGACCCTGTTGGCCATTACTGGCCTGCAGGACGCTGAAGCCACTGTCTTCCAAGTAGGCCGCGAGGCTCGCGCGCACTACTTCGTCGTCATCGATTATCAGCAGCGTGGCACTGGTTTTTTGCATGTGGGCAAACGGCGCCAGAATTAGGTTGGCGTAGGCGGCTCGGCAATGGCCGGGCTCACGTACTGGATTCGCTTTCTAGCCTCTCTGTCCTACAAAGCATTGGGATTTGGCCCATGCACAACGGTAAAGCAGAGGTGCCCTTCTAAGGCGCAGACGGTACTCCCATCCGTGAGGGGTTTCAAGCTCATGCCGATGGTCGCCGGGCGTCTTTACACCGCAAATCACCGGGAGTTATAAGAACCCTCACAACCACAACGCAAAGTAAGGATGGATGCTGTGAGCGAACACGAGCGCGACTACGCCGAAAAACGCGATTTCATCCGCATGCGAATAGATGCCGATGTGTCTTTGATCCATGCCGGGCAGGAGATCGCCGGTACCTGCGTGGACCTCTCCAGTTCCGGCATGCAGGTGCAGGCCCCCCGCCAGTTCACTGTGGGCGACCTGCTGACCGTGCGCATTGATTCAGAGCACGCCGCGCTTAGGGGTCTTGAAGCGGATACCGAGGTGGTGTGGACCAAGGCAGTAGGCGATGACCAGCATCTGGGCCTCAAGATTCTGAAAATGCGCTAACGCAGCATCCAGCCCCTGCGCAAGGGTGACGCGGAGCGTCACGGGATGCGTTCCCACGCGGAGCGTGGGGAACGATCAGCGCGCACAAAAAAGGCGACCTTACAAAGGTCGCCTTTTTCATTTCAAAACGTCACAGCTTAAAAGTCGTCAACGACCTTGCCGTCCTTGACCTTGAACTCACGGTTTTGCAGGTAAGCGTTACGAATGAAGGTGTACTTGTCGCCGCTGATCAGCTTCTCGCTGTCGAGCAGGCTGGCGCGCACGTCGACGACATTCAGGCCGAAGGTGCTGTTACGCCAGCCGATGTCGTTCATGTAGCGGTACGGTTGGGTGTAGCTGTCGACGTATTTGGACGGTGCATCGCGCAAGGTGCTTGGGCCCAGCAACGGGATCATCACGTACGGGCCACTGCCCACGCCCCAGTAGCCCAGGGTCTGGCCGAAGTCTTCGTCGCTGCGCTGCAACCCCATTTTGGTGCCGACGTCGATAAAGCCCAGCACGCCAAATGTGGTGTTGACCAACAGGCGGGCGGTGTCGACGCCGGCATTGTGCGGCTTGAGTTGCAGCACGTTGTTAGCCAGGTTGCCGACATCACCGATGTTGCGGAAGAAGTTGTGAACGCCGTCCTGCACAAATTGTGGGGTGACGAACTGATAGCCCTGGGCGATTGGCTTGAGGGCGTAGGTGTCAACGGTGTCGTTGAAGGTGAAGATGGGGCGGTTGACGCTTTCCCACGGGTCATCTTCCGAGGCCGCTTGGGCAGCGAACGGTGCCAACAGGATGGTGGCACACACCGATAGCTGAGCGAAGTACTGGCTCCAGCGCATAGCTTTTGCTCCTTGAATGGTCTGTCATGGGCGCTATGCCCTGAATAAGGCCGTCAGTATATGACGGAAGTGCCGATTTAGGCAGCCACCTAGAATCGTCTTACGTAAAATGCACAAAATTCCTACAAATATCGACAGTGTCATCCCCTTGTCATGCCGCCCCGATAGCGTGGCAGCTATTTCAGGGACGTTCAGATGCCACACGCCGAAATTGCCGTCGCCGCAGCCCCCTCATTGACCGCCGTGTTATTTGGCCTGAGTGGCTGCCTGGTGGATTTCGGTTCCCTGGCGCGCACCGACTCACCGTGCGCCGACGCCGAGGCCACGCCAGGCGCATTGAAAATCCTGCGCAGCCTCAAAGAACAAGGCGTGCCCTGCGCCTGGCTGGATGAACTGCCTCCCGCCGTGACCACGCCACTCTGCGCCGGCCTGCCTGGCTGGCTCAAGGCCGCCTCGCCCTCCTCCATTCGCTGGCCCGCGCCCCACGCCTGCTGGCAAGCCTTGATGGAGTTGAACATCGAACGCCTGGAAGGCTGCGTACTGGTCAGCGGCGAGCCGCGCCTGCTGCAATCGGGCCTGAATGCCGGTTTGTGGACCATCGGCCTGGCCTCCTGCGGTTCGCTCTGCGGCCTGTCGCCCCAGCAATGGCAGGCGCTGACCGAGCAGCAACGCGAATACAAGCGCGGCAAGGCCACGGTGGCGCTCTATGGCCTGGGCGTGCACTCGGTGATCGACCACCTGGGCGAACTCGGCACCTGCCTGGCCGACATCCGCCTGCGCCAGCTCAAGGGCGAGAAGCCCTGATCGAGATCATGCACAGTTGGCGCCAGTGGATTAATCTACAGGTCAGCCCGTAGACCTTTCGCGGCGTGCCGCGGTCTATGCCAGTGCCTATCGATAAAAGGAAAGAACGTCATGCCTGATCGCAAAAAACTGGAAGAACAGGTCGAGATCCTGCGCGGGCAGTTGGAACAGGAGCCACCGCTGCCAGTAGAGAAACGTGAAGCACTGGAGGCGCTGATTGCCAAGTTCGAAATGCAACTTGAATTGGAACCGGCAACTCAGACACCCAGTATTTCCGACGATGTGAATCAAGCGGCCATAGAGTTTGATGCTGAACATCCAGTCATTTCTGGGACATTGCGCAATATCATGATCACCTTGGGCAATATCGGCATCTAACCCAATCCCAAGCCAAACACACAACCAAATGTGGGAGCGGGCTTGCTCGCGAATGCGGTGTATCAGTCAGCTCATGTGTAACTGACCCACCGCATTCGCGAGCAAGCCCGCTCCCACACAAGCCCCCTGCCACATTGGGATTTGGGTAAGGCTTACTGACGCGCCAGCCGCACGTTCAGGAACTGGGTGTTCTCAGTGCTGCGATACGGGTTGATATCCAACCCACCCCGACGCACATACCGCGCATACACGGTCAACTTCTCCGGCTTGAGCAAGCGCTGCAAGTCCAGGAAGATCCGCTCCACACACTGCTCATGAAAGTCCGAGTGCTGGCGAAAGCTGACGATATATTCCAGCAGGCTGGCGTGATCCAGCGCCGCACCACGGTATTCCACCACCACACTGCCCCAGTCAGGCTGGCTGGTCACCGGGCAGTTGGATTTGAGCAGGTGGCTGTGCACGCTCTCCTCCACCACGCGCGAATCATCGCAACGCAGCAGTTCCGGGCGCGGGTGTTCGTAACTGCTGACGTTGATATCCAGGTCGTCAATGCACACCCCCGGCAACGCCATCACGCCTTCTGCCTCAATGTCGGCCAGGCTGCGAATGCGCACGTTCACGGGCTTGCCGGCCGCAAAGCTGAGGTCGGTGCGCAGGGTGGCTTCAAGGCTTTGCGTATCGGCAAACGCGGTCTGGTTCAGCGAGTTGAGGTACAGCTTGAACGACTTGGACTCGATGATGTTCGGCGAGTCGGCCGCAATGCTGAACTCACCGATGGCTACCACCGGCTTGCCCGAGGGCAACAACCAGGACAGTTCGAAGCAGTTCCAGAAATCCACGCCCTTGTACGGCAGGGTCTCGGCGCTCAGGCCCAGCTCGGCCCACTTGGCGGCGCGTGGAATCGGAAACAGCAACGAAGGCGTGTAGGTGCTGATGTATTCACTGGACTTGCCCAGCGGCGAATGTTCGGCTGCGGGATGCATGGCGGAAACCTGGCTAAATAAACCGCGCCAGTCTACCAGTCTTTGCCCCCGCCCTTAACAAACGCCTCACTCAACGGTCAGTTTGCCGACCATGCCCGCCTGGTAATGCCCGGGCAGGTTGCAGGCGAACTCAAGGCCTGTGGCCTGCTTGAACGTCCAGGTCAGTTCGGCCGTCTTGCCCGGCTCTACCAACACACTGTTGGGATCGTCGTGCTTCATGCCGCCCATGTCGCCGTGGCCCATGGCGCTGTGATCCATCTTGCCCATGCCGGTGGCGGTGAGCATGCCACTGGCTTGCATCTGCAACATCTCTTTCTGGTGGGCGGCATGCATGGCCGCGTCGCCCAGGTTGAACTCATGCAGCAACTGGCCTTTGTTGACCAGCACGAAGCGCACGGTTTCACCGGCTTTGACGTCCAGGGACTTGGGCTCAAAGGCAATGTCCTGCAGCGTGACTTCAACGGTGCGCGTGGCTTTATCCGCAGGGGCCGGCTGGCCGAACGCGTAGGTGTGAGTCGCATCTGCGAGGGCATTGAAGCTCAACGCCAACAGGCAGCCCGCCATTAACAGGGGTGTACGCAACGCCATCTTTCACTCTCCACAATAGGTATCCAGCTTGGGCAACACTTTAAGATGGCCTCGCTGCCAGCCAGCTGACTGCTAGATTACAACTTTGTCAGCTTGCGCCCATACCTTAAAGAGCACGGTATAAAGCCCGATGTTTTCTGTAGGCGCGAGCTTGCTCGCGAAGGGCTTAAGCACAACACGTTAAGCCAGACAGCCCGCGTTATCGTTGACGTTTTTCGCGAGCAAGCTCGCTCCTACATAGCACCTATATAAGAGCCCGATATGAAACTGCTGATCGTCGAAGACCAACCCAAAACCGGTCATTACCTGCGCCAGGGCCTGGCCGAGGCGGGCTTTACCACCGAGCTGGTGGCCGACGGTACCAGTGGCCAGCACTTGGCGCTGACGGGCGACTATGACTTGTTGATCCTCGATGTGATGCTGCCCGGCCGCGATGGCTGGCAAATCCTGCAGGCGGTGCGCAGTGCCGGCCTGGACATCCCGGTGCTGTTCCTCACCGCTCGCGATGCCGTAGAAGACCGAGTACATGGCCTGGAGCTGGGCGCCGACGATTACCTGGTCAAACCCTTCGCCTTTTCCGAACTGCTGGCGCGGGTGCGCACCTTGTTGCGCCGTGGCAGCAGCACGCCGCAGGACACCACGCTGCAACTGGCCGACCTGAGCCTGGACTTGATCCGCCGCCGCGTCGAGCGCAGCGGCCAGCGCATCGACCTCACCGCCAAGGAGTTCGCCCTGCTGGAGCTGCTGCTACGCCGCCAGGGTGAGGTGCTGCCCAAGACGCTGATCGCCTCCCAGGTGTGGGACATGAATTTCGACAGCGACACCAACATCATCGAAGTCGCCATTCGCCGCCTGCGCCTGAAAGTCGACGACAATTTCCCCAACAAACTGATCCACACCGTGCGCGGCATGGGTTACGTGCTGGAGGAACGGTTCACGTGATCAAGCGCCTGTCCCTGACCAGCCGCCTGGCGCTGCTGTTTGCCGCCTGCACGGCGGTGGTCTCGTTGATCGCCGGGGTGCTGTTCAACCGGGCCAGCGAGGCGCATTTCATGGAGCTGGACCAGCAACAGCTCGAAAGCAAACTGGTGGCCCTGCGCAGCACCTTGCAGGGTGTCGCCTCACCGGCAGACCTCGCCCAGCGAACCCCTCAACTGCGCGCCGAACTCGATCACCAGCCCGACCTCACCTTGCGCATCAGCGCGGCCGGTGAGCGTTGGCTGGACGGTGCGCCATACCTTCCCCTGCCCCAAGCGCCCGGCCTGCACAGCCTGCAATACGCAGGCACCGACTACCGCGTATTCATCGCACCCTTGACGCCCAGCCAACTGGATTCGCCACAGCTGACGCTGATCCTCGACATCACCCACCATCAGCACTTTCTGCAACGCATGCAACGCTTGATCTGGCTGACCGTCGGCCTCTCGGCCCTAGCCACTGCCTTGCTAGGCGCCTGGGCTGCACGCAGTGGCTTGCGACCGCTGCGGCGCATGGGCGAAGTGGCCGCCAGCGTCTCCGCCCACTCCCTCACGCAACGCTTACCCCAAGAACAAATGCCGGTGGAGCTCGCGGAACTGGCCCAGGCCGTCAACGCCATGCTGGCCCGCCTGGACGACGCGTTCCAGCGCCTGTCCGCCTTCAGCGCGGATATCGCCCACGAACTGCGCACACCGCTGTCCAACCTGCTGACCCAGACCCAAGTCATCCTCACCCAACCGCGCCCGCTGGAGGACTACCGCGAGGCGCTGCACAGCAACCTGGAAGAGCTGCAATGGATGGCGCAACTGGTCAACGACATGCTTTACCTGGCCAAAGCCGACCACGGCTTGCTGATGCCCACCCGTGAATCCCTGGACCTGGGCGATGAGGTCGACGCACTGTTGGAATTTTTTACCCTGCTGGCCGAAGACGCACAGGTCACGCTGGTGCGCGAAGGCAGCGCCCATACCATGGGCGATCGCGGCATGTTGCGCCGGGCCCTGTCGAACTTGCTGGATAACGCGCTGCGCTTTACCCCACCAGGCGGTGAAGTGCGGGTACGGATCGAGAGCGACGTGACACTGACGGTTGAGAACAGCGGGGAAGGTATTCCTGCGCCGCTATTGCCGCGGCTGTTTGACCGTTTCTACCGAGCCGACCCGTCGAGGCGCGCAGGCAGCAGTGAACATGCCGGGCTGGGGTTGGCGATTACCCAGTCGATTGTGCGGGCGCACGGCGGCAGGATTTATTGTGAGTCGCAGCCGGGCTGGACAAGGTTTGTGATTGAGTTGCCCAAGGGAGATTGATGCAAGCTGGGCCGGCCTCTTCGCGAGCAAGCCCGCTCCCACATTTAACCGCATTCCAAAGGATGTGCGCGGACAAATGTGGGAGCGGGCTTGCTCGCGAAAGCGGTCTTAAAGGTTACGAATACCTCAGCGCATGCGCCGGCTCAATCTTCGCCGCCCGATACGCCGGGTAAATCGTCGCCAGGAAGCTCAGCACAAACCCCGCCGAGCAAATCAGTAACACATCCCCACCTTGCAGCTCCGAAGGCAGATTACTAACGAAGTACACGTCTGAACTGAAGATATGCTGCCCGCTCACCCGCTCCAGCCAGCCCACCAGTTCACTCACGTTCAGCGCCGCAATCACCCCCAGCACGCCGCCGATCAAGGTGCCGACCACGCCAATCACAGTACCCTGCACCATGAAGATCGCCATGATCTGCCGAGGCGTGGCGCCGATGGTGCGCAGGATGGCGATGTCCGCGCCCTTGTCGTTCACCACCATAATCAAGGTAGCGATGATGTTGAACGCGGCCACGGCGACGATCATCAGCAACAGCAGGCCGATCATGGTCTTTTCCATTTTCATCGCGCTGAACAGGCTGCCCTGGGTGTGGGTCCAGTCGTCCGGCTTGTAGGCCGCACCCAGGCTGGCGGCGATATCTGCCGAGACTTTGGGCGCTGCATACAGGTCCTTCACCGCCAGGCGCACGCTTTGCACCTGGTTGGGCTGCCAATGCTGAATTTCTGCCGCGTCGGCCATGTGGATCAGGGCCATGGAGCCATCCAGCTCGGCGCCGACCTTGAAGATGCCCACCACGTTCAGGCGCTGCATGCGCGGGGTGATGCCGCCCGGCGCGCTGCTGAGTTCCGGCACGATCAGGGTCAGTTTGTCGCCCACGTTCAGGCGAAAACGCCGTGCAGTGATATCACCGACCACCACACCGAACTCGCCGGGTTTGAGGTCGTCGAGTTTGCCGCGCACGATGTGCTGGGCCACGATCGACACCTTGCCTTCCTGGGCCGGGTCGACGCCGCTGATCTCGATGGGCTGCATCGCGCCCTTATAGGAAAACATGCCATCCATCTGGGTGAAGGGCACAGCGGCGGTGACTTGCGGATTCTTCATCGCGGCGGCGGCCACCGGCTGCCAATCATCAATCGGCTTTACGCCGACGATGGTGGCGTGGGGCACCATGCCGAGGATGCGCGAGCTCATTTCACGCTGAAAGCCGTTCATTACCGAAAGCACCACGATCATCGCCAGTACGCCCAGGGCGAGGCCGATCATCGAGGTCATCGAGATAAACGAGACAAAACGGTTGCGGCGCTTGGCGCGGGTATAGCGCGTGCCGATAAAAATCGATAACGGTCTGAACATTCGCGGGCACCGTTGGAAAAATGAAAAAGCCCGGCCTCAAAAAACCGGGCTTGCAACAGGTCAGATAGCGACCAGATGACCTTCCTGCAAATGCAGTACGCGGTCCATCTGCCGGGCCATGCTCATGTCATGGGTCACCACCAGGAACGCGGTGCGCATCTGAGTGCTCAGCTCCAGCATCAAGTCCTTGATGCCCTGGGCGGTGTGGGAGTCGAGGTTGCCGGTCGGCTCGTCGAGCATCACCAGGCCCGGGTTGTTCACCAGGGCACGGGCAATCGCCACGCGCTGGCGCTCACCACCGGACAACTCCGCTGGCTTGTGCTCCAGGCGATGGCCCAGGCCGACGCGCTCAAGCAACGCCGTGGCACGCTGGCGCGCTTCAGGAATCGCGGTCTTGCCGATCAACAGCGGCATGCACACGTTTTCCAGGGCGGTGAATTCCGGCAGCAAGTGGTGGAACTGGTACACAAAGCCCAACGAACGGTTACGCAATTGGCCGCGGGCCTTTTCATTCAAGGCCGACAGTTCTTCACCGGCCAGCCATACGCTGCCCTGGGACGGCGTATCGAGGCCGCCCAGCAGGTTGAGCAAGGTACTTTTGCCGGAACCGGAACTGCCGACGATCGCCACGCGCTCGCCAGGGTGCAGTTCAAGCTGCAGGTTGGACAGCACCACCACCGATTCCGGGCCTTCCTCGTAGGATTTGCCCAGGTTGCGGCAGCTCAGGATTGCTTTTTCACTCATGCCCGATTCACTCATAACGTAATGCCTGTGCTGGCTGGGTACGTGCCGCGCGCCAGGCTGGATACAGGGTGGCAAGGAAGCTCAGGACCAACGCAGCGCCACCCACCATCAGCACGTCCTGGGTTTGCACCTGGGACGGCAAGTAATCGATGAAGTAGACGTCGGCGTTGAGAAACTTGTGGCCGATCACTTTTTCAAGCAGGGCGATGGCGGCGCTGACGTTCAGCGCGGCCAGAATGCCTACCGCCGTGCCGATCAAGGTGCCGACCACGCCGATCACCGTGCCTTGCACCATGAAGATCGCCATGATCTGCCCCGGCGTGGCGCCCAGGGTACGCAGGATGGCGATGTCGCCCTTCTTGTCATTCACCACCATCACCAGCGTGGAGATGATGTTGAAGGCCGCCACGGCGACGATCAGCAGCAACAGCAGGCCGATCATGGCTTTTTCCATACGGATGGCCTGGTACAGGTTGCCGTGGGTGCGGGTCCAGTCGCGAGCGTAGTACTCGGTCTCACCCAGGTGCTGGGCAATTTCCCAGGCGCCGCGCGGCGCATCGAACAAGTCGTTGAATTTCAGGCGCAGGCCCTGCACCTGGTCGGGCTGCCAGCGATGCAGGCGGGCCAGGTCGGTGAGGTTGGTCAGGCCGATGTAACCGTCGATCTCGCCAGCGCCGACGTGGAAGGTGCCCACCACGGTAAAGCGCTTCATACGCGGGAACATGCCGGCCGGGGTCACGGTGACTTCCGGCGCAACGAAGGTCAGCTTGTCGCCAACCCCCACGCCCAGCTTGGCTGCGGCCTTGTCACCGATGACGATGCCGAAGCTGCCGGGCGCCAACGCGTCGAGCTTACCTTGCAGCATGAACTTGTCGATGATCGAGACGTTGCGCTCCTGGGCCGGGTCGATGCCATTGAGCAGGATCTTCTGCACCTTGCCGTCGTTGGTCAGCAACCCCTGCATCTGGGTAAACGGCGCTACCGCTACCACCTTGGGGTTCTGCTGGACCTTGGCGGCCAGGCTTTGCCAATCATTGATCGGCGCATCGCCTTCAATGGTCGCGTGGGGCACCATGCCCAGCACGCGGGTGCGCATCTCATGATCGAAGCCGTTCATCACCGACAGCACCACGATCATCACGACCACGCCCAGGGCGAGACCGATCATCGAGGTCAAGGAAATGAACGACACAAAATGATTGCGACGCTTTGCACGGGTATAACGCGTGCCGATAAATACGAAGAGAGGTCTGAACATGTCGGGGCTTGTTCGGAGGAAAAGAAGACGTCCCGGTGGCGGGGTCTGGTCAGCAGCTTTACACTCAGACCATTACCGTAACCTGGGGTTCGCCATGTCGACATTAGATGAAGAAGAGCGCCGCGAATACTACCGTATCGACGACATGATCGCACTTCAAATCAAACCCCTGTCTGGCCCCGACGCGGCGAGCAAGGAAGTGTTGCTGGATGATTCGCCGCTGTTCAATTTGCTCAGCGAACTGCACCTGAGCGAATTCGAAGCTCAGCACCTGCTGCGCCAGATCAACGAGAAAGACCGCAGCCTGGCGGCCTTCCTCAAAGTGCAGAACAAACGCCTGGATCTGCTCAGCCAGGTGATGGCCCGCGGTTTGCTGAACGAGGTGGGTGCGCCGCAACCGGTGATCCTCTCCGAGGGCGGCATCGACTTCCAGCACCCGACACTGCTGGCCCCCGATACCCATCTGGCGGTCAAGCTGGTGCTGATGCCCCAGGCGCTCGGCTTGTTGCTGCGCGCGCGGGTGACCCATTCCGACCCCAAGGGCGACGGTTTTGATGTGGGCACGGAGTTCGAGTCCATGACCGATGCCCAACGCCAACTGCTGGCGCGCTATATCCTGCAGAAACAGGCCCAGGAACGCCGCCTGGCGCGAGAACAAAGCGAAGACCTCTGAATACGCATTCACGACGCCAGCCATCCTGGCGCAAAGGAGCAACTGTGACCCTGATTTACGGCCACCGCGGTGCCAAAGGCGAAGCACCGGAAAATACCCTGACCAGTTTTCAGGAATGCCTCAAGCACGGCGTACGCCGCTGCGAGCTGGACTTGCACCTGTCCATGGACGGCGAGTTGATGGTCATCCACGACCCGACCCTCAAGCGCACCGCCGACCGGCGCGGCAAGGTCGTCGAGTATTCGGCGGCTGACCTGGTGAAGATGGACGCGCGCAAAGGCGGTCCAGGCTGGGTAAGCCCCTGCCCGATTCCACGCCTGGAGGAGCTGTTCGAAAAGTGCGACTTCGATCACTGGCAACTGGAAGTCAAAAGCGCCTCGCGTACCCGCGCCGCCACCACTGTGCTGGCGATTCGCGAAATGGCCGTGCGCTTTGGCTTGATGGACAAGGTCACGGTCACGTCAAGCTCGCGGGAAGTGCTCAAGGCCGCCGTGGAACTCACCCCGGACCTGTCACGCGGCCTGGTCGCCGAATACGCCTGGCTCGACCCGCTGAAGGTCGCGCAGAACTACGGCTGTGAGTACTTGGCATTGAATTGGACGCTGTGCACCCCCGAGCGGCTGGAAAAAGCCCAGCGCCAGGGTTTGCATGTGTCCGTGTGGACAGTCAACGAACCTGCGCTGATGCGCAGGCTCGCCGACTTCGGCGTAGATAGCCTGATTACAGACTTTCCCGGTTTGGCCACTGCCACCCTCGAGAATTACTGAAATCGGTCTCCCCGGCCGGCTCAGGCCACCGGCCGGAGCCGCTCAAAAAAGCCGGTTGAGGCCGTCGTAGGCCGCTACCCGATAGGCTTCGGCCATGGTCGGGTAGTTGAAGGTGGTGTTGACGAAATACTTGAGAGTATTTTGCTCACCCGGCTGGTTCATGATCGCCTGGCCGATGTGCACGATCTCCGACGCCTGGTAGCCGAAGCAATGCACGCCGAGTACTTCCAGGGTTTCGCGGTGGAACAGGATTTTCAGCATGCCTTGCGGCTCACCGGCAATCTGCGCACGCGCCATGCTCTTGAAGAACGCCTTGCCCACTTCGTAAGGCACCTTGGCCTTGGTCAGTTCGTGTTCGTTCTTGCCGATGGAACTGATCTCGGGAATCGTGTAGATCCCGGTCGGCACGTCGTTCACGTAGCGCCAGCTGCCATTGTCGACAATGCTGCCAGCGGCCGAGCGGCCCTGGTCATGGGCAGCGCTGGCCAGGCTCGGCCAGCCGATCACGTCACCGGCACCGTAGATATTGGTTACGCAGGTGCGGTAGTTCTCGTCCACCTCGATCTGGCCACGGCTGTTGACCTTGACCCCGATATTTTCCATACCCAGCTTGTCGGTGTTGCCGGTACGGCCATTGCACCACAGCAAGGCGTCGGCCTTGATCTTCTTGCCGGACTTGAGGTGCAGGATCACACCGTTGTCCAGGCCTTCGACCCGCTCGTACTCTTCGTTGTGGCGCACGGTGATGTTGTTGTTGCTGAAGTGGTAGCTCAACGCCTGGGAGATTTCCGAGTCGAGGAAGCTGAGCAACTGGTCACGGTTGTCCACCAGTTCCACCAATACACCCAGGCCACTGAAGATCGAGGCGTATTCACAGCCGATCACGCCGGCGCCGTAGATGATCAGTTTGCGCGGGGTGTGGCCCAGGCTGAGGATGGTGTCGCTATCGTAGATACGCGGGTGGTGGAAGTCGATGTCCGCCGGGCGATACGGGCGCGAACCGGTGGCGATGATGATGTGCTTGGCCACCAGTTTCTCGACCACGCCATTGGCGCAGACCACTTCGACGGTTTGCTCGTCGGCAAAACTGCCGGTGCCGAAGAACAGGTCGACGCGGTTACGGGCGTAGTAGCCGGTACGCGAGGCGACTTGCTTGGAAATGACTTTTTCAGCGCTTTTCAGTACGTCCGGGAACGAGAACCAGCGCGGCTCACCAATGGCCCGGAACATCGGGTTGGTATTGAACTGCATGATCTGCCGTACCGAGTGACGCAACGCCTTGGACGGGATGGTACCCAGGTGGGTGCAGTTACCGCCGACCTGGCGACGGCTATCGACCATCGCCACCTTGCGCCCTGCTTTGGCAGCGTTCATCGCCGCACCTTCTCCAGCTGGGCCGGAACCCAGTACCACCACGTCATAGTTGTAGACAGCCATGCGTACTCCTCAGAACAGGCCAGGCGTACGGTTGGACGCCGGGCTAAATCATGCCGCGGCCAGCGAGCATGAAGGACAATTTGGCTCAAGTGTGTGAACCGGGGCACAGTCTATAGAAGGCCGAGCGCCGCGAACATTAACCCTTGGTCGCGTCGTAGGCCAGTGTTGCCTTTACTACAGGGCGCAGAATATCGCTAAACCCCGGCGCTGCCGAAATTGAATTACCTGAACACGGGCCATTATGCGGCATCCATTGATGGCGTTGCCCCTTTAGCAAAGCGCTGGCTGTGCCACCGCCTTCGCGAGCAAGCCCGCTCCCACATTTGGAATGCATTCCCTCTGTGGGAGCTGGCTTGCCTGCGATGAGGCCTTCCCAGGCAACATAGAACCAAGAGCCATAAAAAAAGCCCCGAACCAGTCGGGGCTTCTTCATTCAGCGCAAAGGCTTAGCGCGGAAACGCAGGCGGGTTGACCCCAGCCATGTCTTCCATCACGCGAACCACCTGGCAGCTGTAGCCGAACTCGTTGTCGTACCACACGTAAAGCACAACACGGTTGTCCTGGGTGATGGTCGCTTCGGCGTCCACCACACCGGCGTGGCGCGAGCCAACGAAGTCGGTGGAGACCACTTCCTGAGAATTGACGAAGTCGATCTGCTTATGCAGGTCGGAGTGCAGCGCCATGTAGCGCAGGTACTCGTTCATCTCTTCGCGGGTGGCGGCTTTCTCAAGGTTGAGGTTGAGAATGGCCATCGACACGTTCGGCGTCGGTACACGGATCGCGTTACCGGTCAGCTTGCCAGCCAGCTCAGGCAGAGCCTTGGCAGCAGCGGTGGCGGCACCGGTCTCGGTGATCACCATGTTCAACGCGGCGCTACGGCCACGGCGATCGCCTTTGTGGAAGTTGTCGATCAGGTTCTGGTCGTTGGTGTACGAGTGAACGGTTTCAACGTGGCCGTTGATGATGCCGAACTTGTCGTTCACGGCCTTGAGCACCGGCACGATGGCGTTGGTGGTGCAGGACGCGGCGGACACGATCTTGTCGTCAGCAGTGATTTCAGCGTGGTTGATGCCGTGCACGATGTTCTTGAGCTTGCCCTTGCCAGGCGCGGTCAGCACAACGCGGTCGACACCCGGGCAAGCCAGGTGCTGGCCCAGGCCCTCGGCATCGCGCCATACGCCGGTGTTGTCCACCAGCAGGGCGTTCTGGATGCCGTACTGGGTGTAATCCACCTCAGTGGGGTTCTTCGCGTAGATCACCTGGATCAGGTTACCGTTGGCGGTGATGGTGTTGTTTTCTTCGTCAATGGTGATGGTGCCATTGAACGAGCCGTGTACCGAGTCGCGACGCAGCAGGCTGGCGCGCTTGGTCAGATCGTTCTCGGCGCCTTTGCGCACCACGATGGCACGCAGGCGCAGGCCGTCGCCGCCACCGGTTTTTTCGATCAGGATGCGCGCCAGCAGGCGGCCGATACGGCCAAAGCCGTACAACACCACGTCGGTGCCTTTACGGGCAGCAGCGTTTTGCTGGCCAACCACATCGGCCATTTCTTCACGCACGAACTGCTCGGCGGTGCGGCCAGCGCCTTCCTTGCGGAATTTGTAGGCCAACTTGCCCAGGTCTACCGAAGCCGCGCCGAGCTTGAGCTCGCTCATGGCTTTGAGCAGTGGGAATGTTTCGTGGACGGAGAGTTCGCTGTCGTCGGCGGAGCGATGGCGCGCAAAGCGGTGGGCTTTGAGAATCGCGATGACAGACTGGTTGATCAGGCTGCGGCCATAGATCGAGCTCACCACATTGTTATTGCGGTACAGCTGACCGATAAGCGGAATCATCGCTTCAGCGAGTGCTTCACGGTCGATCCATTCACCAAGACACTGGTCGGGCTTCTGAGTCACGGGAACCTTCCACATGTAGGGGCAGAAAAAAGGGGCTACATTATGTCGCCCGACTGAGCGTTGAGCAATGCGCGAAGGGCAACAAAAAGCCCTTGCAAAAAAATACCACCGCGCTACAGCCCAGGAAACACGCGGGTTCCAGAAGGCCACTAGTTTACCGAGCAGGCCGACTTGTCCGTAACACTCCTAAACATTCGCGCATTTTGGCACTACATATTGAGTCAAAACCCGCCATTGTTTGTCTTAGCCACTACATTTCCTACAAACCGTAATGGCACAGTCAGCAACTGACAGGCGGCACCTGGGGCCGTTACAATTACCGACTTTGTCGCAACGCTTGGAGCTCAACCTTCCGTGCCCGTTCTGCGTCTACCGCTACTCCCTGCCGCGGCAGGTAAACAGCACTGGGGCAACCTGCCCGGTGCCGCCCTGAGCCTGGCCATTGCCGAGGCTGCCAGCGCAGCCAAGCGCTTTACCCTGCTGCTCACCGCCGACAGCCAAAGTGCCGAACGGTTGGAGCAGGAGCTGAGCTTCTTCGCCCCGGATTTGCCGGTACTGCATTTTCCCGACTGGGAAACCCTGCCCTACGACCTGTTCTCGCCGCACCAGGACATCATCTCCCAGCGCATCGCCAGCCTGTACCGCTTGCCGGAACTGGCCCACGGCGTGCTGGTGGTGCCGATCACCACCGCCCTGCACCGCCTGGCACCGACCAAGTTCCTGCTCGGCAGCAGCCTGGTGCTGGACGTGGGCCAGAAGCTCGACGTCGAGCAGATGCGCACGCGCCTGGAAGCCAGCGGCTACCGCTGCGTCGACACGGTGTACGAGCACGGTGAGTTCGCGGTGCGCGGCGCCTTGATCGACCTGTTCCCGATGGGCAGCAAGTTGCCGTACCGCATCGACCTGTTCGATGACGAGATCGAGACGCTGCGCACCTTCGATCCGGAGAACCAGCGCTCCATCGACAAGGTCGACTCGATCAAGCTGCTGCCGGCGCGTGAGTTCCCGCTGCAAAAAGACGCGGTCACGCGCTTCAAGGCGCGCTTTCGCGAACGCTTCGACGTGGATTTCCGTCGTTGCCCGATTTTCCAGGACTTGAGCAGCGGCATCACGCCCGCCGGTATCGAGTACTACCTGCCGTTGTTCTTCGACGAAACCTCCACCCTCTTCGACTACCTGCCCCAGGACACCCAGGTGTTCTCGCTGCCGGGTATCGAACAGGCGGCGGAAAACTTCTGGAACGACGTGCGCAACCGCTATGAAGAACGCCGCGTCGATCCATCCCGGCCTTTATTGCCGCCCGCTGAACTGTTCCTGCCGGTTGAAGACTGCTTCGCGCGCCTGAAAAACTGGCCGCGTGTGGTCGCCAGCCAGCAGGACGTGGACGCCGGCAGTGGCCGCGAGCGTTTCCCGGCGAGCGCGTTGCCCGATTTGGCGATCCAGGCCAAAGCCACGCAACCGCTGGAGGCGCTGTCGAACTTCCTCGGTGACTTCCCGGGCCGCGTGCTGTTTACCGCCGAATCCGCCGGGCGTCGCGAAGTGCTGCTGGAGCTGTTGGAGCGCCTGAAGCTGCGGCCAAAAACCGTCGACAGCTGGCCAGACTTTGTCGCCAGCAAAGAGCGCCTGGCGATCACCATTGCGCCGCTGGACGAAGGGCTGCGGCTGGATGACCCGGCGCTGGCCTTGATCGCCGAAAGCCCGCTGTTCGGCCAGCGTGTGATGCAGCGCCGACGCCGGGAAAAACGCGCCGATGCCAACAACGACGCGGTGATCAAGAACCTCACCGAGCTGCGCGAAGGCGCGCCGGTGGTGCATATCGACCACGGCGTCGGTCGCTACCTGGGCTTGCAGACCCTGGAGATCGACAACCAGGCCGCCGAATTCCTCACCATGGAATACGCGGAGGGCGCCAAGCTCTACGTGCCGGTGGCCAGCCTGCACCTGATCGCCCGCTACACCGGCAGCGACGACGCCCTGGCACCGCTGCACCGCCTGGGCTCCGAGACCTGGCAGAAAGCCAAGCGCAAGGCTGCCGAACAGGTGCGCGACGTGGCCGCCGAACTGCTCGACATCTATGCGCGCCGCGCCGCCCGCGAAGGTTACGCGTTCGCCGACCCGAAAGCCGACTACGCCACTTTCAGCGCCGGCT
Organism: Pseudomonas sp. AM4(2022); assembly: GCF_036346515.1. Lineage (NCBI taxonomy): Bacteria > Pseudomonadati > Pseudomonadota > Gammaproteobacteria > Pseudomonadales > Pseudomonadaceae > Pseudomonas > Pseudomonas sp. AM4(2022). Next base: position 300,838 of record NZ_JAOTNW010000003.1, on the reverse strand, counting down.
TTGCCTTCGAAGAAACCCCCGACCAGCAAACCACCATCGAAGCGGTGCGCGCCGACATGCTCGCGCCCAAGCCGATGGACCGCCTGGTGTGTGGCGACGTGGGCTTCGGCAAAACCGAAGTGGCCATGCGTGCAGCCTTTATTGCGGTACACGGCGGTCGCCAGGTGGCGATCCTGGTGCCGACCACCCTGCTCGCCCAGCAGCACTACAACAGTTTCCGCGACCGCTTTGCCGACTGGCCGGTGAGCGTGGAGGTGATGAGCCGCTTCAAGTCCGCCAAGGAAGTGAATGCCGCTGTCGCTGATCTGGCCGAAGGCAAGATCGATATCGTGATCGGCACCCACAAGTTGCTGTCGGACGATGTGAAGATCAAGAACCTGGGCTTGGTGATCATCGACGAAGAACACCGCTTCGGTGTGCGCCAGAAAGAACAGCTCAAGGCCCTGCGCAGTGAAGTCGACATCCTCACCCTCACCGCCACGCCAATTCCGCGCACGCTGAACATGGCGGTGTCGGGCATGCGCGACCTGTCGATCATCGCCACGCCACCGGCGCGTCGTTTGTCGGTGCGCACCTTCGTGATGGAGCAGAACAAGAGCACGGTCAAGGAAGCCCTGCTGCGCGAACTGCTGCGCGGCGGCCAGGTGTATTACCTGCACAACGACGTAAAGACCATCGAGAAATGCGCCGCCGACCTCGCCGAACTGGTGCCGGAGGCCCGCATCGCTATCGGCCATGGGCAGATGCGCGAGCGTGAACTCGAACAAGTGATGAGCGACTTCTACCACAAGCGCTTCAACGTGCTGATTGCCTCGACCATCATCGAGACCGGCATCGACGTGCCGAGCGCCAACACCATCATCATCGAGCGTGCCGACAAGTTCGGCCTGGCGCAGCTGCACCAATTGCGCGGTCGCGTCGGGCGCAGTCACCACCAGGCCTATGCCTACCTGCTGACACCACCGCGCCAGCAGATCACTTCCGATGCGGAAAAACGCCTGGAAGCGATCGCCAATACCCAGGACCTCGGGGCCGGCTTTGTATTGGCCACCAATGACCTGGAAATCCGTGGTGCCGGTGAGTTGCTCGGCGACGGCCAGAGCGGGCAGATCCAGGCGGTGGGTTTCACGCTGTATATGGAGATGCTCGAACGCGCGGTAAAAGCCATCCGCAAAGGCGAACAACCGAACCTCGACCAACCCTTGGGCGGCGGCCCGGAGATCAACCTGCGCTTGCCGGCGTTGATTCCCGAAGACTACCTGCCGGATGTGCATGCACGGTTGATCCTGTACAAGCGCATTGCCTCGGCGGCCGACGAAGAAGGCCTCAAGGACTTGCAGGTAGAGATGATCGACCGTTTCGGCCTGCTGCCGGAACCGACCAAGAACCTGGTGCGCCTGACCCTACTCAAGTTGCAGGCCGAGCAGTTGGGCATCAAGAAAGTCGACGCCGGGCCGCAAGGCGGGCGTATCGAATTCGAAGCGCAGACGCCGGTCGACCCGTTGGTGCTGATCAAGCTGATCCAGGGCCAGCCCAACCGCTACAAGTTCGAAGGGGCTACGCTGTTCAAGTTCATGGTGCCGATGGAACGTGCCGAAGAACGCTTCAACACCTTGGAGGCGCTGTTTGAACGCCTCATTCCGAAATCCGTTTAAGGACGCCCCCATGCGCGTGTTCCGCATTTTGAGCCTGTTGTTGGTGGTACTCGCACCTTCGGCCTTTGCCGACAGCCTGTATCAGGTGGAAATGATCCTGGTGCGCCAGAATGCAGAACCGGTGATCAGCAGCCGCGCCGCCCCGGAAAACTGGGATGCCGAAGCCCCGCGCCTGGGTGAGCGGATGAGCCCGCCGCGCCTGGGCAATATCGTCGACAAGCTGCGCGCCGACGCCAACTACACGGTACTGGCCCACAAGGCCTGGGAACAGAACCTGGGCGAGCAAGCGGTGAAAGTGGCGATCACCGACGGCCAGGAGCAATTCGGCCAGTTCCCTATCGAAGGGGTGTTGAGCCTGCAACTGGGGCGCTTTACCGATATCGACGCGGATTTCTGGATCAATCAGTTCGACGGCAACGGCAGCGTGATCGCCAGCGAACACTTGAGCCAGAAAGACGTGCGCACCAAGAACAACCAGCTCAACTACCTGGACGGCGGCCACCTGGCGCTGCTGATCAAGATCACCTCGCTGACCGCCAAGCCACCCAGCGCACCACCGCCCGACCTTCAGGACTGATTGCGCGCCATGCCCCTGACGTCGTCGTTGACCAAACCCCTGGCCCCTTCGTGGGCCAACCGCTTTAAAGAGCAAAGCCTCGAGCGCGGGCGACGCTACGCCCTGGAGAACCGCGTGCGCATCGTCGAGTGCGGCGACAGCACCATCACCGCCAGTTGCGAAGGCTCGGGCGGCAACGTTTACCGCCAGACCATCTCACTGCGCGAATCGGCCAAGGGCCTGCTGATCCTGGTGGACAGCCGCTGCACGTGCCCGGTGCACACCAACTGCAAACACATCGCGGCGGTGCTGCTCAAGGTCCAGGAAACCCTGGCCTACCCGGCAGCAGCTCAGGATGCGCAACTGCTGGAAAAGCTCCAGGCGGTGCTCGATAACCGCGTGGTCCTGCCGCAGGTGGTGATGGACGACGTGCAACCGGTGCCACGCCTGTGGCTGGCCAGCGTGGAGTTCAGCGCGTTCGAACCGCGCAACGGCAAGATGCAGCGCTATATCCAGCACCGTGCGGCGTTGTCGTTCAACTACCTGGGCAACTATGTCAGCGGGCAAAAAAATGCCGACATCATTGTGCGCCAGGAGACACAAAGCCTGCGGATCAAGCGCCATCCCGAGCAAGAGCAGGCCTATCGCGAACACCTGCGCCTGCTTGGCTTCAAGATCGCCACGCGCCAGAGCAAGGCCCTGCCGGAAAGTGCCGGCGAGCTGTTCGAGATGGTCAATGACAGCGCCTGGCTGAACTTCACCCTCAATGTGTCGCCAACCTTGCGCGCCGAAGGCTGGGAGCTGCAGATCGATGAAGACTTCGGCTTTGACCTGAGCCCCGTCGATGACTGGTATGCCACGGTCGATGACGGACCGGAACGCGATTGGTTCGACCTGGAGCTGGGCATTATCGTCAACGGCGAACGCTTGAGCCTGCTGCCGATCCTGCTGAACCTGATGCGCTCTCATACCGAGATTCTCAACCCGGAGAAACTGGCGCGGCGCCGCGATGAAGAGCTGATCCTGGTGAACATTCCCGGCCTGCCCAACGGCCACGGCCCGCTGCAAGTGGCGCTGCCCTACGGCCGCTTGAAGCCGGTACTGGCGACCCTCGGCGAGTTTTACCTGCAGGAAGCCGGCACCACCGCGCTGCGCCTGGCCAAGGCCGACGCGATTCGCCTCAACCCGCTGGAAGACCTGCCACTGCAATGGGAAGGCGGCGAGAAGATCCGCAACTTCGCCCAGCGCCTGCGCGATATCAAGGATTTCACCTGCGTGGCGCCCGAAGGCCTGAATGCGACCTTGCGCCCCTATCAGCTGGAAGGTTTGAGCTGGATGCAGTCGCTGCGCCAACTGGAGGTGGGTGGGATACTTGCGGATGACATGGGCCTGGGCAAAACCTTGCAAACCCTGGCGCACATCCTCAGCGAAAAAATCGCGGGGCGCCTTGACCGGCCGTGCATGGTCGTGATGCCTACCAGCCTGATCCCCAACTGGCTGGATGAAGCCGCGCACTTCACCCCGCAACTGCGGGTGCAGGCACTTTATGGCGCGGGGCGTAAGAAACATTTCGCTAACCTGAATGACTACGACCTGCTGCTGACCACCTACGCCCTGCTGCCCAAGGACATCGAACAGCTCGCCGCCCTGCCCTTGCACGTCTTGATCCTGGATGAAGCGCAGTACATCAAGAACCCGTCCAGCAAGGCGGCCCAGGCCGCACGCGAGCTGAATGCCCGCCAGCGCCTGTGCCTGAGCGGCACGCCTCTGGAAAACCACTTGGGCGAGCTGTGGTCGCTGTTCCACTTCCTGTTGCCGGGTTGGCTGGGCGATGTGAAGAGCTTCAACCGTGATTACCGCGTGCCGATTGAAAAGCGTGCCAGCGAGGTGCGATTGCAGCACCTCAACGGTCGGATCAAACCCTTTCTGCTACGTCGCACCAAGGAACAAGTGGCAACCGAACTGCCACCCAAGACCGAAATTATCCACTGGGTCGACCTCAACGAGGCCCAGCGCGACGTGTACGAAACCATGCGCCTGGCCATGGATAAAAAGGTCCGCGACGAGATCACCCGCAAGGGCGTGGCCCGCAGCCAGATCATCATCCTCGAAGCCCTGCTCAAACTGCGCCAGGTGTGCTGCGACCTGCGCCTGGTCAACGACGCAACCCTGCCCGCCCGTGGCAGCAGCTCGGGCAAGCTCGACAGCCTGATGGACATGCTCGACGAGCTGTTTGCCGAAGGTCGCCGGATTCTGCTGTTCTCACAGTTCACCTCGATGCTGAGCCTGATCGAGGCCGAACTGAAAAAACGCGGCATTGCCTACGCCCTGCTGACCGGCCAGACCCGCGATCGACGTACACCGGTGAAGGACTTTCAGAGCGGCAAGCTGCAGATCTTTTTGATCAGCCTGAAGGCCGGTGGCGTGGGCCTGAACCTGACCGAAGCCGACACGGTTATCCACTATGACCCCTGGTGGAACCCGGCCACGGAAAACCAGGCCACCGACCGTGCGTACCGCATCGGGCAGGAAAAGCCGGTGTTCGTGTACAAGATGATTGCCCGGGGCACGGTGGAGGAGAAAATCCAGCACTTGCAGAAGGAGAAGTCCGATCTGGCGGCGGGCGTGCTGGATGGGCGAACCACGGGGGATTGGCAGTTGGGCAATGAGGAGATTGAAGCGTTGTTTGCGCCGTTACCCAACAAGCAAGAGAAGCGCTGACTGTTCGGCCGCCTTCGCGAGCAAACCCGCTCCCACACCTGAATGTATTCACAAATCAAAATGTGGGAGCTGGCTTGCCTGCGATGGCCGCGCTTCGGTCTTCAGCCGATCAACTGCGCATCACGCAACGCAGTAAGCGCTGTCAGCCAACGCGGGTCCTGCTTATAGTCCGTCGAGGCAACCGCCTGCCCACGCATACGCGCTATCCGCGCCGATGGCGTGACCTTCATCCGCTGTGCTGCACTCAGCGCCAGCTCGGCCGCCGCACGGTCATTGCACACCAAGCCCATGTCACAACCGGCGGTCAACGCCGCTTCGATCCGACTGGCCGCATCGCCGACCACATGGGCGCCCGCCATGGACAGGTCATCGCTGAAGATCACCCCGTCGAACTGCAACTCACCGCGCAGTATGTCCTGCAACCAGCGACGCGAAAAACCAGCAGGCTGGGCATCGACCTGCGGGTAAATGACGTGCGCCGGCATCACGGCGGCCAATTGCTTACTCAGGCGTGCGAAAGGCACCAGGTCGTTGGCGCGAATCTGTTCCAGGCTGCGCTCGTCATTGGGAATGGCGACGTGGGAATCGGCCTCGGCCCAACCATGGCCAGGGAAGTGCTTGCCGGTGGCGGCCATGCCGGCGCTGTTCATGCCGCGGATAAATGCACCCGCGAGCACGGCAGCGCGCTCGGGGTCGCCTTCGAAAGCACGGGTGCCGACCACGGCGCTGCGTTGGTAGTCGAGGTCCAGCACTGGGGCAAAACTCAGGTCCAGGCCCACCGCCAGCACCTCGGTGGCCATGATCCAGCCGCACTGCTCAGCCAGGTATTCAGCGTTGGGGTTATCCGCCAGCGCACGCATGGCCGGCAGGCGCACGAAGCCTTGACGCAGACGCTGTACGCGGCCGCCTTCCTGGTCCACGGCCAGCAGCAGGTCCGGGCGCACTGCACGAATCGCGGCGCTCAACTCGCGAACCTGGCGCGGGTGCTCGATATTGCGCGCAAAAATGATCAGGCCGCCCACTTCCGGTTGGCGCAACAGATGGCGATCCTCGGCCGTGAGCCAGGTACCGGCGACGTCGACCATCAAAGAACCTTGCAGGGCAGCAGTCATAAACCTTCCTTATATAACGCACACAACCCGTCGTCCCTGCCAGGCACGGCAAGGACGACGGGTTGCGAATAAATAGCTGAAATCGGCATGACGGCTAGCTTAGCGGATGCAAGCGGCCGCGCCCACCCGCGGCGATCAAACCTTGGCGGCGACCGGGACGGTTTTGCTGCGTGGGCGCAACTGGGCGGCAGCCATGGCCGGGTCGGTGACCCCGGTTTCGGCGCGCATGCCAGCGGCGAGGAAGGGCACCATCAGGCGCATGACTTGCTCGATGGAAGTATTCACACCGAAATCGGTCTCGGCAATTGCCCGCAACGCCTTGATACCCGACATGCTGAAAGCTGCGGCACCGAGCATGAAATGCACGCGCCAGAACAACTCGATAGGTGGAATACGCGGGGCCGCTTCGTTGACCAGCAGCATATAGCGGCGGAACACCTTGCCGTACATGTCTTCCAGGTAACGGCGCAAGTGACCTTGGCTCTGGCTGAATGCCAGGCCCAGCAGGCGCATGAAGATCGACAGGTCGTTGCCGCTGCGAGGCTGCACGACCAATGCTTGCTCCACCAGAATTTCCAGCAGTTCTTCCAGGCTGGGCTTGTGATCGGCCTTGGCCTGGCGGCGTTCCAGCTCACGGTCGAGGCTTGCGCAGAACGGGCCCAGAAAGCGTGAGAAGACTGCCTGGATCAGGGCCTTTTTCGAGCCGAAGTGGTAATTCACGGCGGCCAGGTTGACCCCAGCCTTGCTGGTGATCAGCCGCAATGAAGTTTCAGCAAATCCTTTTTCCGCGAACAATTGCTCGGCAGCATCGAGAATGCGTTCAACGGTTTCCGACTGGGCCATGGCTACTCCGCCTGACAAACACTTGTTTGAAACATACGTTTCAGAGTGTGTCTTGTCAAGCCTGCGGGTCCGCTTTGCGGCTGGTCAGTCATCTGATTCATCGCTATTTAATCACATCCTTGCAGCTCTGTAGGCAGCGCCGCTTCTGCTCTGTAGGACGGCTGACGGATGACCGTCCAGCGGAGCCACCAAAAAGGATGATTGCCAAGCGCAGTTCACTGTATATAATCCCAGTCACTGTATAAAAAGACAGAGCGATCAACATGCTAAAACTGACGCCACGCCAAGCTGAGATTCTGGCTTTTATCAAGCGCTGCCTTGATGACAATGGTTACCCGCCTACCCGAGCGGAGATTGCCCTGGAGCTGGGGTTCAAGTCCCCGAACGCCGCCGAGGAACACCTCAAGGCCCTCGCTCGCAAAGGTGCGATCGAGATGACCCCGGGTGCTTCGAGGGGTATTCGTATCCCTGGCTTCGAAGCCAAGGCCGACGAGTCGACATTGCCGATCATCGGTCGCGTCGCCGCAGGTGCGCCGATCCTGGCGCAGCAGCACGTCGAGGAGTCCTGCAACATCAACCCGACCTTCTTCCACCCTCGTGCCGACTACCTGTTGCGTGTGCACGGCATGAGCATGAAGGACGTGGGCATCTTTGACGGCGACCTGCTGGCCGTCCATACAACCCGCGAAGCCCGCAATGGCCAGATCGTCGTTGCCCGTATCGGCGACGAGGTCACGGTCAAACGCTTCAAGCGCGAAGGCAGCAAGGTCTGGCTCCTGGCCGAAAACCCTGAGTTTGCCCCGATCGAAGTCAACCTGAAAGACCAGGACCTAGTGATCGAAGGCTTGAGTGTCGGCGTCATTCGCCGCTAAAGGAGGCATCATGCAGCTCGTGCACACCCCACAACACACACAACTGTCGCTGTTCGAGGCCTTCATGGCCCAACCCCTTGCGCCAATCCTCAAGGAAACGGTCGAAGCCCCTTGGGGCGGCGAACCTGAGGCGTTCAGTGAATTGTCGTTGCGCGGTGCGGCTGAGAGCTGCCTGAACCTGCTGGCACCTATCCTGCGCGAATTAAGCGAAGATCAGGACGCCCGCTGGCTGACACTGATCGCCCCACCCGCCAGCCTTACCCAGGCCTGGCTGCGGGACGCCGGGCTCAACCGCGAGCGTATCCTGTTACTGCAACCACGCGGCGCGCAAAGTGCCCAGCAGCTAACCTGCGAAGCCTTGCGCCTGGGCCGCAGCCATACGGTGGTGAGCTGGTTGAACCCGCTGAATGCCAGCGCCAAGCAGCAACTGATCAGTGCTGCGCGCACGGGTGATGCACAGAGTTTGAATATTCGATTGGGGTAATAAGCCCTGAGGATGGGCGCCTTACAGAAGCATCCGTCACATAAGACTCAGTGAAGAACGCGCGGCCCGTCTTCTTTCTCCGGCTCGCCTTCGGCAAGGCGACCTGCCATCTGCACGCCCACGCTCAACATGGCTTTAGCCACTTCGACGTGCTGGCCTTGCAGGAAAACCTTGGCGTCTTCGGAGAAATCCAGAATAACCAGAGAACCCTCGTCCTCAGCCCGGCGCAGTTCGATTCGGCCGTCAGGCAGTTCAACAATTTCCAGAAAGGACGTTGGCATAAAAGTCTGTTCTCCACGAAAGGCCTGGGATTATATCAGTCATCCACCCAGCCTCGCAGGGGATATGGACAGGTTTGTTTACGGCGTGATGAATGGTGCCCTGGGCAACACGCTAATCAATGTGGGAGCTGGCTTGCCTGCGATGGCGGAGTATCAGCGAATAACCAGCAAACTGACCCAACGCTATCGCAGCATAAGTATCTATACAACGTTGGCTGTAGCAGCCACCGGTAACCACGATGCGAAGGGAGCCGTTCTTGATGGCCGGCCGCTACCTACATAACGGATATGTACCCCGTCTGATCCAACGTACCGGTCGCCTGTCAGGCCGCCATCGCAGGCAAGCCAGCTCCTACATTTGGAGCGCAGGGCGTCAGGTAGATAAGCGTCGACTGTCAAGTGCTCACGGGAGCAAGCTCCCTCGCCACAGGTTCAGCGTCGCTCCGCAGCCAGCTCCCTCATTTGCTTAACGCAACCCCTTCAGCACTCGTTGAGCCCTTCACGAAAACGTAGCGCCATCTTTTTCAGCTCCTGGCGCCAGTCTTCCAACTCCTCACGGCTCAAAGGCTTGGGCTCATCCTGTTCCAAGGCCACGGCGACGATCAGCGGCTGGGTGACATCACCTTTGGGCACATGGGGAATACGCGGCGGCTGGAACATATCCGCATGGGCTTTGAGCAGCCGCGCCACCCAACTGTCGGGGCTTTGGGCCATTTCCACCAGCTCGGCCAACTCGGGGATGGCCATGGCGTCCAGCACTTCACGATTCATGATCATTTCCGCCCGCGGTGCGCCCGCCTGTGGCAAGCGGTAGAACCCGGCGATTTCATGACACAGCCCCAGCAAGGCACCGTACAGGTGGAACAACGCCGCTTCGCGCCCCGCCTGTACCAGCGCGATGGCATTCATCTCTTTCCCTTCCTCGGCACGGCCAAGGGCCTCCAGGGATAAACCCGCGAAGTAAATTTTCTGATTGGTACGGGTATAGAGTTCGTTGGCCATGACGGCAATCTCCACAACGAATAGGCGTGATGCTGGCTGCGTAAGAGCGAGCTTGCTGTGGCGAGGGAGCTTGCTCCCGCTCGACTGCATAGCAGTCGCCCGCTATTGGGGGCGCTTCGCACCCCAGCGCAAGCAAGCTTGCTCGCCACAACAAGCACAATCCTACAGTAAGCAAAAGCCGTCTATACAGACGGCTTTTGGCGTTAACAGACTAGCGGATCAAGCGCCCTGGCGCTTGTCCTCGACCTTCCACTTGCCGCCGTCGTAGAACGCTTTCCAGCCAGTAGGCTTGCCGTCCACTTCGGTCTGCACGTACTGCTCCTTGGTCTTGCGACTGTAGCGGATCACGGCTGGGCGACCATCCGGGTCCTTCTTCGGCGCTTCACACAGGAAGTGGTACTTCGGATCGATCTCGTCCTTATGCGGCACGATCTCCATCACCAGTGGCGCACGGGTCTCGCGGTTTTTCGGGAACTGGCTCGCGGCCAGGAACAGCCCCGAAGCGCCGTCACGCAGGATGTAGGTGTCGTTGACCTTCTCGCACTTGAGCTCAGGCATCTTCACCGGGTCCATCTTCGGCGGCGCCGCATCACCGCTTTTCAGCAGTTTGCGCGTGTTCTTGCACGTTGGGTTGGTACACCCGAAGAACTTGCCGAAACGGCCAGTCTTGAGCTGCATCTCGCTGCCGCACTTGTCGCATTCCAGGCTCGGGCCTTCATAGCCCTTGATGCGGTAGGTGCCCTCTTCGATCTCGTAGCCGTTGCAATCAGGGTTGTTACCGCAGATGTGCAGCTTGTGCTTCTCGTCCAGCAGGTAGGCGTCCATCGCCGTGCTACAGATCGGGCAGCGGTGCTTGCCACGCAGCACCAGCGACTCAGATTCACCCTCATCGTCAGCCGCGATTTCATCGCCCGGCACCAGGTTGACAGTCGCCTTGCAGCGCTCTTTGGGCGGCAGGCTGTAGCCCGAGCAACCGAGGAACACGCCGGTGGAGGCGGTACGAATCTGCATGGGGCGACCGCAGGTAGTGCACGCAATATCCGTCATCACCGGCTGGTTGGCGCGCATCCCGTTCTCAGGGTTCTCGGCCACTTCGAGTTTTTTCTTGAAGTCGCCATAGAACTCATCGAGCACGTTTTTCCAATCGCGCTCGCCCTGGGCCACGTCATCGAGGTTCTCTTCCATGCCGGCGGTGAAGCCGTAGTCCATCAGGTTGGAGAAGCTCTCCGACAGACGCTCAGTGACGATGTCACCCATCTTTTCCGAATAGAAACGACGGTTGTGCAGCGCAACGTAGCCACGGTCCTGGATGGTGGAGATGATCGCCGCGTAGGTCGACGGACGACCGATACCGCGCTTTTCCATCTCTTTCACCAGGCTGGCTTCGGAATAACGCGCCGGCGGCTTGGTGAAGTGCTGGGACGGGTCGAGCTTGATCAGCTTCAACGTGTCGCCCTGGGCCATGTCCGGCAGTACGTCATCATCGCCAGGCTTGGCGATCTGCGGCATCACACGGGTATAGCCGTCGAACTTGAGGATACGGCCCTTGGCACGCAACTCGAAGTCGCCCGCGCCCACGCTGACGGTAGTAGACAGGTATTGCGCCGGCAGCATTTGGCAAGCCAGGAACTGGCGCCAGATCAGCTCGTAGAGGCGCTCAGCGTCGCGTTCCATACCGCTCAGCTTGGCAGGCGTGGTGTTGGCGTCAGAAGGACGAATCGCTTCGTGAGCCTCTTGTGCGCCTTCCTTGCTGCTGTAGACGTTCGGCTTCTCCGGCAGGTAAGTCTTGCCGAATTCGCTTTCAATATAGGTACGCGCCATCGCCACCGCGTCTTGCGACAGGTTGGTGGAGTCCGTACGCATATACGTGATGTAGCCAGCCTCATACAGACGCTGGGCCATCATCATGGTCTTCTTCACCCCGAAGCCCAGGCGGTTGCTCGCGGCCTGTTGCAGGGTGGAGGTGATGAACGGCGCCGACGGCTTACTGCTGGTCGGTTTGTCTTCACGCTTGACGATGCTGTAGCTGGAGGCTTTGAGCTTCTCCAGCGCGGCCATGGCCTGGGCTTCGTTCAGCGGCTTGAAGGCTTCGCCTTTCTCACGGGCCACTTCAAAGCGCACGTTGGCGCCCTTGGCAGTGCCCAGGTCAGCGTGGACTTCCCAATACTCTTCGGGGTTGAACGCACGGATCTCGCGCTCACGCTCCACCACCAGTTTGACTGCCACCGATTGCACACGGCCGGCGGACAGGCCACGGGCGATCTTCGCCCACAGCAGTGGCGAGACCATGTAGCCGACGACGCGGTCGAGGAAACGACGGGCCTGCTGGGCGTTGACACGGTCGATGTCCAGCTCGCCCGGCTTGGAGAAGGCTTCCTGAATGGCTTTCTTGGTGATTTCGTTGAACACCACGCGCTTGTAGCGGCTGTCATCACCGCCGATGGCTTCGCGCAGGTGCCAGGCAATGGCTTCCCCTTCGCGGTCCAAGTCCGTCGCGAGATAGATGGTGTCAGCATCTTTGGCGAGCCGGCGCAGCTCTTCGATGACCTTTTCCTTGCCCGGAAGGATTTCATACTTGGCCTTCCAGCCATGGTCCGGGTCCACACCCATGCGCGAAACCAGTTGCTTGCGCGCTTTTTCTTTAGGCGTGAGTACCGGACCTTCGCCCGCGGCGGCCTTGCCGCGCTTGGCGGCAGGCTCCTTGCTGGCGCTAGCCGAACCGCTGGTGGGCAGGTCTCGGATATGGCCGATACTCGACTTCACCACGTACTCGTTGCCCAAGTACTTGTTGATGGTCTTGGCCTTAGCCGGGGATTCCACAATGACCAGCGATTTGCCCATGGATCGGAAAATTCCTGAATTCGAGAAGTGAAAGGCAGTTGGCGCCTGACGCGGCAACGCTATATATAGTGGCAACCGGATGAGGTCAAGCGCAGCATTCTGCGCGACCTGCCGTTATTGCCCTTTAAAAAGACTGGGTTCGGCCGTGACCAAAGCAAAGCGCGGGACCTGCTCGCCGTCAACTTCGACGGTTTCCAGGAACATGCTCAAAGGGCGCACCCAAAAGCCGTATTCGCCATACAGCGCTTGGTAAAACACCACTTCTTCTTCGGTTTCAGAGTGGCGCGCCACGCTGAAAACACGGTACTGCGGCCCCTTATAATGTTGGTAGAGCCCTGGTTCGACTTTCATGCTCTGGCCCTCATGCAAAATTTGTTGAAAAAAAATATTTAAAAGTTCCAAAAAACAAAAACCGGGGCACTGGGCCCCGGCTTCCGTCAACCGAGCGTTTAGACGCGTTCGAAGACGGTAGAGATGCCTTGGCCGAGACCAATGCACATGGTTGCAACCCCAAGGTTGCCGCCATTTTGCTTCATCACGTTAAGCAAAGTGCCGGAGATACGCGCACCGGAGCAACCGAATGGGTGGCCCAGGGCAATCGCACCGCCGTGCAGGTTAACCTTCTCGTTCATCTTGTCGAGTACTTTCAAATCTTTCAGCACTGGCAGGGCCTGTGCGGCGAAAGCTTCGTTGAGCTCGAAGAAGTCGATATCGGAGATGGAAAGGCCTGCGCGCTTCAAGGCTTTTTGTGTGGCCGGTACTGGACCATAGCCCATGATCGCCGGATCCACACCCGCCACCGCCATCGAACGAATCACGGCCAGCGGCTGGATACCCAGGTCCTGGGCACGCTGCGCCGACATCACGATCATGCAAGAAGCACCGTCAGTGATCTGCGAGGAAGTACCGGCTGTCACGGTGCCGCCCTTTGGATTGAAGGCTGGCTTGAGGGCCGCCAGGCTTTCCAGGGTAGTGTCCGGACGAATGGTTTCGTCATAGTCGAACAGTTTCAGGAAACCGTTTTCGTCATAGCCGTTCATCGGGATGATCTCATCCTTGAACTTGCCTTCCACGGTCGCCTTGTGGGCGAGCTGGTGGGAACGCAGGCCGAAGGCGTCCTGGGCCTCACGGGTGATGCCGTGCATTTTGCCGAGCATTTCCGCGGTCAGGCCCATCATGCCCGAGGCTTTCGCCGCGTAGAGGGACATGTGCGGGTTAGGATCGACGCCGTGCATCATGCTGACGTGGCCCATGTGCTCCACGCCGCCGACCACGAACACATCACCGTTGCCGGTCATGATCGCTTGCGCAGCGGTGTGCAGCGCGCTCATCGAGGAGCCGCACAGGCGGCTGACGGTCTGGCCGGCCGCAGTGTGCGGGATCTGGGTCATCAACGACGCCATACGCGCGATGTTCCAGCCCTGCTCCAGGGTCTGGTTGACGCAGCCCCAGATCACGTCCTCGACTTCGTTCGGGTCGACCTTGGTGTTGCGCTCCAGCACTTTGCTGATCAGGTGCGCCGACATGTCTTCAGCGCGGGTGTTGCGGTGCATGCCGCCCTTGGAGCGGCCCATCGGTGTACGACCGAAGTCGACAATCACGACGTCTCTTGGATTCAAGCTCATAAATATTCTCGCTCTAGTCGATTGGGCGCTTAACCGAAGAAGCTCTGGCCATTCTTGGCCATTTCACGCAGCTTCGCGGTCGGGTGGTACAGCGGGCCCAAATCAGCGTATTTGTCAGCCAGGGCAACGAACTCGGCCACACCGATCGAATCGATGTAGCGCAGTGCACCACCACGGAATGGAGGGAAACCAATACCGTACACCAGGCCCATATCGGCTTCGGCGGCGGTTTCGACGATGCCGTCTTCCAGGCAACGCACGGTTTCCAGGCACAGGGCGATCATCATCCAGTTGATGATGTCCTCGTCCGACACCTCACGCTGTTCGTAGATGACCGGAGCGAGCACTTCGTGCACCGACGGGTCGGCCACTTTCTTCTGCTTGCCCTTCTTGTCGGCCTCGTATGCGTAGAAGCCCTTGCCATTCTTCTGGCCCAGGCGCTTGGCCTCGTACAGCGCGTCGATCGCCGAACGGCGGTCGTCTTTCATGCGGTCCGGGAAGCCTTCAGCCATAACGTCGCGGCCGTGGTGGCCGGTGTCGATGCCGACCACGTCCATCAGGTACGCCGGGCCCATTGGCCAGCCGAATTTTTCCATGACCTTGTCGATGCGCACAAAATCCACACCGGCACTGACCAACTTGGCGAAACCGCCGAAGTACGGGAACAGCACGCGGTTGACCAAAAAGCCCGGGCAGTCATTGACCACGATCGGGTTCTTGCCCATTTTCTTGGCGTAGGCAACGGTGGTGGCCACGGCCAGCTCGCTGGACTTCTCGCCACGGATCACTTCTACCAGCGGCATCATGTGCACTGGGTTGAAGAAGTGCATACCGACGAAGTTTTCCGGACGCTTGAGGGCCTTGGCCAGCAGCGAGATGGAAATGGTCGAGGTGTTGGAGGCCAGGATGGTGTCATCTTTGACCTGGGCTTCCACTTCAGCCAGTACGGCTTGCTTGACCTTCGGGTTTTCGACAACCGCTTCGACCACCAGGTCGACGTGGCCGAAATCACCGTAGGACAGCGTAGGACGAATGCCGTTAAGCACTTCAGCCATTTTTGCAGCGGTCATGCGACCTTTATCAACGCGGCCCACCAGCAGCTTGGCGGCTTCGGCCAGGCCCTGCTCGATACCGTGTTCGTTGATGTCTTTCATCAGGATCGGCGTGCCTTTGGACGCCGACTGATAGGCGATACCGCCACCCATGATACCGGCGCCGAGTACGGCAGCCTGTTTCACGTCCTTGGCAATTTCGTCGTAGGCCTTGGCCTTTTTCTTCAGCTCCTGATCGTTCAGGAACAGGCCGATCAGGCTCTGGGCCGCGGAGGTTTTCGCCAGTTTGACGAAGCCTGCCGCTTCCACTTCCAGGGCTTTGTCGCGACCGAAGTTCGCGGCCTTCTGGATGGTCTTGATCGCTTCAACCGGCGCCGGGTAGTTCGGGCCGGCCTGGCCTGCCACGAAACCTTTGGCGGTTTCGAACGACATCATCTGTTCGATGGCGTTGAGCTTGAGTTTTTCCAGCTTCGGCTGACGCTTGGCCTTGTAGTCAAATTCGCCGCTGATGGCGCCCTTGATCAGGTTCAGCGCGGCTTCGGCCAGTTTGTCCGGGGCCACCACAGCGTCGACGGCACCGACTTTCAGCGCGTCCTCAGCCTTGTTTTCCTTACCGGCTGCGATCCATTCGATCGCGTTGTCGGCACCGATCAGGCGCGGCAGGCGCACGGTGCCGCCAAAGCCTGGGTAGATGCCCAGTTTGACTTCCGGCAGGCCGATCTTGGCCGTCGCAGACATGACGCGGAAGTCTGCCGCCAGGCACATTTCCAGGCCGCCACCCAACGCGATGCCATTGATGGCAGCAACGGTCGGCACGTTGAGGTCTTCGAAATCGCTGAAGATCTTGTTGGCTTCGAGGTTGCCAGCCACCAGCTCGGCATCGGGCAGCTTGAAGTTGTCGACGAATTCGGTGATGTCAGCGCCGACGATAAACACGTCCTTGCCGCTGGAGACGATCACGCCCTTGACCGAAGCATCTGCTTTGATGGTGTCTACGGCCTGACGCAGTTCGTTCAGGGTTAGACGGTTGAACTTGTTGACGGACTCACCCTTGAGGTCGAATTTGAGTTCGACGATGCCACTTTCAAGAGCCTTAACCGTGATGGCTTTACCTTCGTAAATCATCAACTGATCTCCACGATATGGAAGCTGAACAGTACACACTGGACGCTGGTCTCTGGTTTGACATTGACAGTTGAATCAATGCTCACGCCAATCCGCCAGGCACACCCGCCAGTGCGATAGTCGGGTTTTGTATGAGTCGTCTGACAGGCAAACGCTCAATTCATACGCCCGTTTGATTTGGGTACGCCACCTTCATCCAATTCCGAGCAATTGTCAATCGCTCCAAAGGCTAGGAAAAACGCGACTTTCCAGTCATTTCAGAACCCGGCCCATAGGCTGGCCACCCGTCAATATTCAAATATTCACAGGATCAATAATAGAAAAGATGTGGGAAAAGGCTGTACAGAAAGCAATACACGGCTAGGCTAGCGGCAACCTACAGATTTACCGGCCTGCCTGGCCACCTCCAGCCCGATGATGATGTCGGGCTTTTTATTGCTCGGCTTTTGTGTAGGAGCGAGCTTGCTCGCGAAAACCTGGAGAGCGCCGCGTATAGCCTGATTATCCGCGTTATCGTTGGCGATTTTCGCGAGCAAGCTCGCTCCTACAGGGTTTGGGTCAGGCCAGGGCCTTGAGCAGCGTATCGATGTCTTTGAGTACGCTTGCGTCGCCCTTCTCGCCCCAATAAAGGGCGATCATCTGCTTGTCGGCCTCGACCTTGTAGACGTTCGCCGGCAGCGTTGCAAAATGCGGCAACAACTTCTCATCCACACAGGGTTCACGCCACTGATTGACCCATAGCCCCGGCTCCAGCTGCCAGTAGCTCCAGGTTGCGGGCGCGCTGCCGCGTCGTGGCCGGCAATATTGCGCGCACGGGCTCGGCGGCTCCTGCTTGAGCCAGTGCGGCCACTGCTGGGGCGCCAACTGCATGGCCAACCCGATGCGGCGTGCCTCCATGCGCAGGGCCATGCGCCCACTCTGCTGGCGCGAAGGGCGCAGCCATACCAGGGGGCTTAAAACCACCGCAAGGATTGACACCACTATCCAGACCGTCATATGTGTACTCCCGAATTTCTAGATGAGCGGATTTGATCTGCGGCAACCCCATCCGCTTGAAAGCAGCCATACTGAACTTATTGCAGCCCCCCTGGAGGAACGCCTCATGCCCTACGAACATATTCTGGTCGCTGTCGACCTGACCGAAGAGTGCGATCCAGTGATCAAGCGCGCACAGGAATCCGCGATTGCCAATGGCGCCAAACTGTCGCTGGTGCACATCGTCGAGCCCATGGCGATGGCCTTTGGTGGTGACGTGCCGATGGACCTTTCCCAGTTGCAGCAACAACAATTTGACCAGGCCAAGGAGCGCCTTGACCGTCTGATTCTCAAATACCCGCACCTGAAAAAGGAAGACTGTCACCTGACATACGGCCAACCGCGCCAGGAAATCCACCACTTGGCCAAGGAACAGGGTTGTGACCTGATCGTAGTGGGTAGCCATGGGCGTCACGGTTTGGCGTTGTTGCTGGGTTCTACTGCCAATGATGTACTGCACGGCGCGCCGTGCGATGTACTGGCCGTCAAACTGGTAAAGAGTTCGTAAGACCGATGAAGGTCTAATGTGGGAGCTGGCTTGCCTGCGATAGCTGTGTGTCAGTCGCCAGGTGTATCAACTGACAGACTGCTATCGCAGGCAAGCCAGCTCCCACAGTTGGATCGCATTTCATATTAAAAAGCCCGGCGCTCATGAAGAGTGCCGGGCTTTTTTACTGCGGGTCGATCAGTCAGGCATCCAACTCGGCCCAACGCTCAACCAACGCTTCCAGCTCCTGGTTCAGCGTCTCCAGAGAGGCGATGACCTTGGCGGTTTCTGCCGCAGGGCGCAGGTAGAAGCCGGCGTCAGCCATTTCCGCTTCCACCGCAGCAATCTGCTGTTCCTTGGCGTCGATATCACCTGGCAACGCTTCCAGCTCGCGCTGCAACTTGTAGCTGAGCTTCTTCTTGGCAGGCGCAGCGTCAGCAGCCGCTGCAGGCGCCTCGGCAGCGACCGGAGCCACCACCGCCGTATTCAGGTCGGCCTTGCCCGACTTGCTCTCGGTCACGCCCAGCAGGCGCGGCGAGCCGCCCTGACGCAGCCAGTCCTGATAACCGCCCACGTATTCGCGCACCTTGCCTTCGCCTTCGAAAACCAGGGTGCTGGTGACCACGTTGTCGAGAAATTCCCGGTCGTGGCTGACCATCAGCACGGTGCCGTTGAAGGTCAGCAAGACCTCTTCCAGCAGTTCCAGGGTTTCCACGTCGAGGTCGTTGGTCGGTTCGTCGAGCACCAGCAGGTTGGCCGGCTTGCTGAACAGCTTGGCCAGCAGCAGGCGCGCGCGCTCACCACCAGACAGGGCCTTGACCGGCGTGCGCGCACGTTGCGGGCTGAACAGGAAGTCGCCCAGGTAGCTGAGTACGTGGCGGCTCTGGCCGTCGATGTCGATAAAGTCGCGACCTTCGGCGACGTTGTCGATCACGGTCTTTTCCAGGTCCAACTGGTGACGCAGCTGGTCAAAGTAGGCCACGTCGATGCGAGTGCCCTCTTCCACCTTGCCGCTGGTCGGTTGCAGGCCGCTGAGCATCAGCTTGAGCAAGGTGGTCTTGCCGGTGCCGTTGGCGCCCAGCAGGCCGATACGGTCGCCCCGCTGCAGGACCATGGAGAAGTCCTTGATCAGGAACGGGCCGTCCGGGTGATGGAAACTGACATTCTCCAGCACCATTACCTGCTTGCCCGACTTGTCGGCGGTGTCCAGCTGGATATTGGCCTTGCCGGTGCGCTCGCGGCGCTCACTGCGCTCGACGCGCAAGGCTTTCAAGGCACGCACGCGGCCTTCGTTACGGGTGCGACGAGCCTTGATGCCCTGGCGGATCCAGACTTCTTCCTGGGCCAGCTTCTTGTCGAACAGCGCGTTGGCGGTTTCTTCGGCCGCCAGGGCGGCTTCCTTGTGCACCAGGAAGCTGGCGTAGTCGCCGTTCCAGTCGATCAGGCCGCCACGGTCCAGCTCGAGGATGCGCGTGGCCAGGCTCTGCAGGAATGCACGGTCGTGCGTGATAAACAGCACAGCGCCCTGAAAGTCCTTGATGGCTTCTTCAAGCCAGGCGATGGCGCCGATGTCCAGGTGGTTGGTCGGTTCGTCGAGCAGCAGCAGGTCCGGCTCGGACACCAACGCCTGGGCCAGCAGCACACGGCGACGCCAGCCGCCGGACAGTTCGGCAAGGGTCTTGTCGGCCGGCAGTTGCAGGCGGCTCAGGGTGCTGTCCACCAGTTGCTGCAAGCGCCAGCCGTCACGGGCTTCGAGGTCTTGCTGGACGTGCATCAGTTTGTCCAGGTCTTCTTCGGTGACGCAGTTCTGTGCCAGGTGATGGTATTGCGCGAGCAACTCGCCAACGCCGTCCAGGCCTTCGGCTACCACGTCGAACACTGTCCGTCCGTCGGCCACCGGCAATTCTTGCGGCAATTCGCCGATCTTGAGGCCCGGGGCACGCCAGACAGAGCCGTCATCGGGCTTCTGGTCGCCTTTTACCAGCTTCATCATGCTGGACTTGCCGGTGCCGTTGCGGCCGATGATGCACACCCGCTCACCACGGGCGATCTGCCAGGACACCTTGTCCAACAACGGCATGGCGCCGAAAGCAAGGGACACATCGCTGAATTTGAGCAGGGTCATACGCTTCTCCAAAAACTGGGCGCGCATTCTACCTGATGTGAGGGTGGGATGCGGTCGGCATTTTCTCTATTGACACGTTCTGTAGGACATTTCCGGCGAACTTGAACGAACCAGCCGGCAAAGCTTTCGCGGGCCGCTGGCAAAAGGCTAAGCTAGGGGCAATCAGTGTCGGCAGTGCCGGTGCTAGTCGTGATTTCTCTGCACGGACGTCTCATGCGCAGTCGCCTTTTCAACTTTTTATCTTGTCTGCTTCTTTCCGCCACTGCCGTTCAATCCGCCCAGGCGGTGGACCTCACCACTCAACGCCAGTATTACGATCAAGCCAAACGTGCCCTGGCCAAGGGCGACAGCGGCCCCTACATGCAATACAGCCAGGCCCTGGCCGATTACCCGCTCACGCCCTACCTGGCCTATGACGAGCTGACCGCGCGCCTGAAAACCGCGAGCAACGAGGAAATCGAACAATTCCTCGCCAAACACGGCGACCTGCCCCAGGCCAACTGGATGAAACTGCGTTGGCTGCGCTGGCTGGCCGAACGCGGCGATTGGCAGACCTTTGAAAAGTACTACGACACCAAGCTCAATTTCGTCGAACTGGACTGCCTGCATGGCCAGTACCAGCTCAGCCACAACCTGAAAGCCGAAGGCTACAAGACTGCCGAAAAGCTGTGGATGACCGGCAAATCCCAGCCAGCCGCCTGTGACGCCACGTTTGGCCAATGGGCCGCTGCCGGCCAACTCACCGAGCAGAAGATCTGGGACCGCGCCAAGCTCGCCGCCGAAGCGCGTAACTACGCGCTGGCCAACAGCCTGGTGAAAACCCTGCCTACCCTCGGCGCCCAAGGCCGCTTGATGGTGGACGTAGCGCAAAAGCCCGACATGCTCAGTGACCCGTCACGCTTCCAGCCGGCCACCGAGGCGATGTCTGACGCCGTGGGCCTGGGCCTGCGCCGCCTGGCCCGCCAGGATCCGGACAAAGCCATGTCGCTGCTCGATGGTTACGCCAGCAGCATGCACTTCTCCCGTGACGAAAA
Source organism: Pseudomonas sp. AM4(2022) (assembly GCF_036346515.1). Taxonomy (NCBI): domain Bacteria; kingdom Pseudomonadati; phylum Pseudomonadota; class Gammaproteobacteria; order Pseudomonadales; family Pseudomonadaceae; genus Pseudomonas; species Pseudomonas sp. AM4(2022). Next base: position 279,988 of record NZ_JAOTNW010000003.1, on the reverse strand, counting down.
AGTGTCGATTGCCCGCGAGATCGGCTTGACCCTGGCCAAGCGCTTCGACCCGCGCGCGCTGGAGGTCATGACCAAGTACGACCCCGAGCTGCGCGACAATACGGTTTCCGAGTGGCGCCTGCGCCTGCTGTTGCGCCTGGCGCGCTGGGAAGACGCCTACCAGTTGACCCGCAAACTCCCACAAGACCTGGCTACCACCAACCGCTGGCGCTACTGGCAGGCGCGCAGCCTGGAGCTGGCCGAGCCGAAGAACCCGCAGGCTTTGGTGCTGTACAAAAATGTGGCCAAGGAACGGGATTTCTACGGTTTCCTCGCTGCTGACCGCTCCAAATCCCCTTATCAGTTGAACAACAAGCCGCTGGTGATGAGCCAGGCGCTGGTCAACAAGGTGCGCAATACCCCTGGGGTGCGGCGTGCCCTGGAGTTCTACGCCCGTGGCCAGATCGTGGACGGTCGCCGTGAGTGGTACCACGTCAGCCGTCATTTCAACCGTGACGAGATGGTCGCCCAGGCCAAATTGGCCTACGACATGAAGTGGTACTTCCCGGCCATCCGCACCATCAGCCAGGCGCAGTACTGGGACGACCTGGACATCCGCTTCCCGATGGCCCACCGCGACACCCTGGTGCGCGAAGCCAAGGTACGCGGCCTGCACTCCAGCTGGATCTTTGCCATCACCCGCCAGGAAAGCGCGTTCATGGACGATGCCCGCTCCGGCGTCGGCGCCAGCGGCCTGATGCAACTGATGCCCGGCACCGCCAAGGAAACCGCGCGCAAGTTCAGTATCCCCCTGGCCTCCCCGGCCCAGGTGCTGGACCCGGATAAAAACATCCAGCTTGGTGCTGCGTACCTGAGCCAGGTGCACAGTCAGTTCAACGGCAACCGCGTGCTCGCCTCCGCTGCCTACAACGCCGGCCCCGGCCGCGTGCGCCAATGGCTGCGCGGCGCAGACCACCTGAGTTTCGACGTGTGGGTTGAAAGCATCCCGTTCGACGAAACCCGCCAGTATGTGCAGAACGTGCTGTCTTATTCGGTGATCTACGGGCAGAAGCTCAACTCACCGCAGCCGCTGGTGGATTGGCATGAGCGGTACTTCGACGACCAATAAGGGTTTGTAGGAGCGAGCTTGCTCGCGAAAAACTCACGGGCGCCGCGTTCATCCATGAGGCACGCGTTATCGTTGACGTTCGTCGCGAGCAAGCTCGCTCCTACAGGGGCTCCATTGCCCGCATCGAGAGAGGCGGGCATTTTTTATGGGCGCTGATCCACCTGTTCATCTCCATCACTGAACTGCAATGCCGCCAACCGCGCATACAGCGGATTGCTCGCAATCAACTGCTGATGCGTGCCCACCGCCACCAGCTTGCCCTGGTCCATCACCGCAATGCGGTCGGCATTCTTCACCGTGGCCAATCGATGCGCGATCACCAGCGTGGTGCGCCCCTGCATTAGCTGCGGCAGCGCTTGCTGGATAAGGTGTTCACTCTGGGCGTCGAGGGCGCTGGTGGCTTCGTCCAGCAGCAGGATCGGCGCGTCGACCAGCAAGGCGCGAGCGATGGCCAGGCGTTGGCGCTGGCCGCCGGAGAGGCCCTGGCCACTTTCGCCGAGGTGGGTTTGGTAGCCGTCGGGCATTTGCAGGATGAAGTCGTGGGCGTGGGCAATACGCGCGGCGGCTTCCACCTGGGCGGTGGTGGCGGACGGGTTGCCGTAGCGGATGTTGTCCTCGACGCTGCCGAAGAACAACGCCGGGCTCTGGGACACCAGGGCGAAATGACGCCGCAGGTCCAAGGGGTCTAGCTCGGTCAACGGCTGGCCTTCGAGCAGGATGCGGCCCTGCTGGGGGTCGTAGAAGCGCAGCAGCAGATCGAAGATCGTCGACTTGCCCGCACCGGACGGCCCTACCAACGCCAGGGTTTCGCCCGGGTTGATGGTCAGGTTCAAGCCGTCGATGGCGTAGCTGTCCGGCCGCGACGGGTAGGAAAAACGCAGGTCTTGCAGCTCCATGCGGCCACTGACCCGTTCCGGCAAGCGTACGCCGCCATCGGCCGGCGCCTGGATCTCGTTGCCTGACTGCAACAGCTCACCGATACGCTCGGCTGCCCCGGCGGCACGCTGCAACTCGCCAAGCACTTCGCTCAGGGTGCCGACGGCGCTGCCGACAATCAGGCTGTAGAACACGAACGCCGCCAGCTCACCGCCGGAAATGCGTCCGCTGATCACGTCCATGCCGCCCACCCACAGCATCACGCCCACCGCGCCGAGCACCAGCATGATCACCAGGGTGATCAGCCAGGAGCGCTGCAAGATGCGTTTACGTGCCGTGACAAAGGCGTCCTCGACGGTGACGGCAAAGCGTTGTTCGTCCTGCACCTGATGGTTATAGGCCTGCACGGTCTTGATCTGGCCCAAGGTCTCGGCGACATAACTGCCGACGTCAGCGATACGGTCCTGGCTCAACCGCGACAGGCTGCGCACCCGGCGCCCGAAGATCAAAATCGGCGCCAGCACCAGCGGCAATGCCACCACCACGATGCTGGTGAGTTTGGGGTTAGTGATAAACAGCAGCACGATGCCGCCGATCACCATCAAGGCGTTGCGCAGAAACAGCGACAGCGATGAGCCGATCACCGATTGCAGCAAGGTGGTGTCGGTGGTCAGCCGCGACTGGATTTCCGAGCTGCGGTTGTTCTCGTAGAAGCCGGGGTGCAGGTAGATCAGGTGGTTGAACACCTGCCGACGAATATCGGCCACCACCCGCTCGCCAATCCACGACACCAGGTAAAACCGCGTGAAGGTGCCCACGGCCAGGCCCAGCACCAGCAGCATGAACAGGCCGATGGACTGGTTGAGCAGGTGCGGCGACTGGGTCATGAAGCCCTGGTCCACCAACAGGCGTATGCCCTGCCCCATGGACAAGGTGATGCCAGCGGTGACGATCAGCGCCAACAGTGCACCAAGCGCCTGCCAGCGGTAGGGCGCGATAAAGCGGCTGGCCAGGCGAATCGCGCGGCGTTGACGGATTGAGAACATGGGAGGATCACCAATGGAGAGTCTGTACCTCAACATTGGGGGAACTTGCGCAAATAACAATGAGTCAGGTTAATTATGCCCGCCGATACAGGCCGCTAGAGGCTATCGGTCTAAGACTCATCTGGAAATATGTACCGGTTTCTGGTGGACTGGGTGTTCGAACCGATGAGCGTGTAAGGAGTTGTAACAGCGCGTTCATGCGGGGGAATTAAAGTAGGTACACAACCTGATGAGGAGACAGGCCATGACCTTGCAAAATAGCAGCGACGCCAAGATTGAAGTGATCCGCCAGCCGCAGCAATTGCCTTGCTCGTATATCGATGCCAAAGGCCGGGAAGTGCAGATTACCGAAGAAATGATCCAGCAAGCCTGCAGCGAACTGGAACAGCGACTGGTCAAGCCTGCCCAGCAAGGCTGAAGCGCCCACGCTCTTTCAAACCCGGCCCAGGTGGCCGGGTTTTTTATGCCCTCTGTAGGAGCGAGCTTGCTCGCGAAAGACCTGAGGGCGCCGCGTTAAATCAGAAACGCTGCGTTATCGTTGACGTTTTTCGCGAGCAAGCTAGCTCCTACAGTTATAGGTGTTCGGCACCCAGAGCAGTCACAATCTGTGACAGCACCGCCGACTCCCCGTTGATGCGCACCTTCAAGCCATCGATCTCGCGACGCTCCGGGTAGTGCTTGCGCAGCAGGTCAAAGGCCTGGCGCTGCTCCTGCACGGTGCCCACCAGGCTGCGACGCAAATCCGCGTCATCACGGCGTGGGTCGTACACACTGCGGCACAAGGTCGCCAGCGCCCAGGCCGGGTCAGTCGTAGCGTTCAGGTGCATCTCGGCTAGCCAGGGGGCCGGTAGCAAATCACTCAGCTCAATACTCGGTTCCTGGCCCAGGTGCGCGCACAGCGCCTGGTAAATCTGCGCGGTGCCACGCTGCTTGCCATCGAGGCTGTAGCCGGCGATATGGGGCGTGGCCAGCACGCACAGGTCAGCCAGGTCGACGTCCACTTCAGGCTCGCCTTCCCACACGTCCAGCACCGCTTGCAGGTCTTCGCGCGCCAGCAACACCTCGCGCAGCGCGGCGTTATCCACCACCGCGCCCCGGCTGGCGTTGATCAGCCAGGTGCCCGGCTTGAGCTGTTCCAGGCGCTGGCGATCAAACAGGTGCCAGGTAGAACCGTTACCGGACTTGATCAGCGGCGTATGCAAGCTGATCACATCACATTGCTCGATGATCTGCTGCAGGCTGACGTAATCACCGTCCTCGGTAATCTGGCGCGGCGGATCGCACACCAACACATTCCAGCCCAGGCCCTTGAGCACCTTGACCAAGCGCCCGCCGACTTCTCCGGCACCGACGATGCCGTAGGTGCGTTGCTTGAGGTCGGCGCCTTCGATTTCAGCCAGGGTCTGCAAGCTGCCAAGCACGTAGTCCACCACCCCCCGCGCATTGCAGCCGGGCGCGCTGGACCACTGGATACCCGCTTGCTTGAAGTAGTCGAGGTCCAGGTGGTCGGTGCCGATGGTGCAGGTGCCGACAAAGCGCACGTTACTGCCCTCAAGCAAGGCACGGTTGACGTTGGTCACCGAGCGCACCAGCAGTACATCGGCCTGCTCGACGGTGGCGCGGTCGATGGAACGGCCGGGCACGCGGCGAATCTCGCCAAACCCTTCGAAGAATGCATCGAGCAGGGGGATATTTTCGTCGGCAACAATCAGCATGGCAGGCTCCTTTGGCGGATTGGCAGTGTACAGGCATGGGATCTATGTTCCAGCGTAGATCGAGTGTGGGAGCGGGCTTGCTCGCGAATGCGGGGTATCAGTTAGTACATCTCTGGCTGACCCACCGCATTCGCGAGCAAGCCCGCTCCCACAGGAGTTATGGGGTGCCTGCGAGGTGCATTACAAATCAGCAACACAGGTTTTTTCCTGACCGCTGCGTCAACGCGTAGAATCCGCGGTCCTTGCGACTGCCTTTTTTTATTGGACACCTGTACGTGAACACTGCCACCGCTACCCTCTCCCGCCCCGCCCGCATCAGCCGGGAAGTGCGTGGCCTGCTGACGCTGGCCTTGCCGATCATGATTGGCCAACTGGCAACTACCGCGATGAGCTTCGTCGATGCGGTGATGGCCGGGCGCGTGAGCCCGCAGGACCTGGCGGCGGTGGGCCTGGGTAATTCGATCTGGATCCCGGTATACCTGTTGATGACCGGTACTCTGCTGGCCACCACGCCGAAAGTCGCCGAGCGTTATGGCGCGGGCAAACTCACCGAAATCGGGCCTCTAGTGCGCCAATCGTTGTGGTTGGCCGTGGTGGTCGGCCTCTGCGGCGCGCTGCTGTTGCTATGCGCCGAGCCGATCCTGCAGGCGATGAAGGTCGAGCCTGACCTGATCGAGCCGTCCATGGGCTACCTGCATGGCATCGCCGCGGGCATGCCGGCAATTGCGTTGTATTACGTGCTGCGCTGTTTCAGTGACGGGCTGGGCCGCACACGGCCGAGCATGGTCATGGGCCTGTGCGGCCTGGCGCTGAATATTCCGCTGAACTACATCTTCATCTACGGCCACCTGGGCGTACCGGCCATGGGTGGCGTGGGTTGTGGCTGGGCTACCGCGATTGCGATGTGGGTGATGATGATCGGCCTGGCCATCTGGACGCGCTGGGGCGCCGCCTATCAAAGCAGCGAATTGTTCAAGCGTTTCGACTGGCCGCAATGGACGGTGATCAAGCGCATATTGGGCATAGGCCTGCCGATTGGTGTGGCGATCTTCGCCGAGTCGAGCATTTTCGCGGTGATTGCCCTATTGCTTGGCAGCCTGGGCGCTACCGTGGTGTCCGGCCATCAGATCGCCCTGAACGTCAGCTCCCTGGTCTTCATGATCCCCTACTCCCTGAGCATGGCCGTCACCGTGCGGGTCGGCCAGGCGCTGGGGCGCGGCGAACCTCGGGAAGCACGCTTCGCCGCTGGCGTCGGCATGGGCACCGCACTGGCGTATGCCTGCTTTTCCTGCAGCTTGATGCTGCTGTTTCGCGAGCAGATTGCAGCGATCTACACTCCCGACCCGGTGGTGATCCACCTGGCGTCGATGCTGATCGTGTTCTCGGCGCTGTTCCAGTTCTCTGACTCGATCCAGGTCACCGCCGCCGGCGCATTGCGCGGCTATCAGGACACCCGGGTGACCATGGTGCTGACCTTGTTCGCCTACTGGGGCGTGGGCCTGCCGGTAGGTTACGCCCTGGGCCTGACAAACTGGCTCGGCGAGCCCAGCGGCCCGAGCGGTTTATGGCAAGGGCTGATCGTGGGCTTGAGCTGTGCAGCGGGGATGTTGGTGGTGCGCCTGGCGCGCAGTGCACGCCGACGCATTCGCGCCCTGTAGGGGCGAGCTTGCTCGCGAAAAACGTTAACGATAACGCAGCGTTTCTGATTTAACGCGACGCGCTCTGGTTTTTCGCGAGCAAGGGTTCTGGGTCAATCGGCTTTCTTGCGAATCCAGTACAGGTAGGTGCCAGCAGCTTCCTGCTGATCCACCAGTTCGTGGTCGAGAAACACGCAGAACTTGGGGATATCGCGACGAGTCGACGGGTCGGTCGCGATGACCTTGAGTAGGCCGCCCGCCGGCAAGTCGCGGATGTGCTGGTGCAGCATCATCACGGGTTCCGGGCAGTTGAGGCCGGTGGCGTCGAGGGTGCCATCAACCGGCAGTTCAAGACTCATACTTCACTCCTAAAACTGGCACCGCTCAACAATGTGGGAGCGGGCTTGCCCGCGATGACGGGGGCACATTCAACATAAATTTCGACTGTTATACCGCTTTCGCAGACAAGCCAGTTCCCACATTTAGTATCAGCGGCCTTTAGATTTCTTTATGTCTATCAGACGACGCAAGTGGCAGGTGACCTCTTCGCGGTCGTGGTAGAGCTGCTTGCAGCCGACCTCCACACGAATGCCGCGCGCCTTGAAGCCCTCTTCGATGCGCTCCAGCAGGCGCTTCACTTCGGCGTAACGCTGTTTCATCGGCAACTTCAGGTTCACCACCGCCTCGCGGCAATGCCCTTCGCCAATCCAGGTTTCCAAGAGTGCCGCGTTGCGCGCAGGTTTCTCGACGATATCGCAGACCATCCAGTCCACCGGCTGCTTGGGCACGAAGGTGAAACCGTCGGCCATCAGGTGTTGCACCAGGCCGGTGTCCATCAGGCTTTCGGCCATGGGGCCGTTGTCGATGGCGGTCACCAGCATGCCACGGTTGACCAGTTGCCAGGTCCAGCCGCCCGGTGCTGCGCCGAGGTCGACGCCGGTCATGTCGCCGTGCAGGCGTTCGTCCCACTGGTCGCGGGGGATGAAGTGGTGCCAGGCCTCTTCCAGCTTGAGGGTCGAGCGGCTGGGCGCGTCACGCGGGAACTTGAGGCGCGGGATGCCCATGGGCCACATCGCCGAGTTGTTCGACTCGGCCAGGCCCATGAACACTTCGCGGCCGCTCTTGAAGGTCAGCAGCAGGCGCGGCTTGCTCGGGTCGTCCACCAGCATGCCGGCGTTAAGCAGCGCTTTGCGCAGGTGCACTTCGAATTTCTTGCAGAAGTTGGAGAGTTCCTTGCCGTCATTGGTGTCGACCATTTCCAGCCACAGGCTGCCGCACGTCGGGAACTCGCGCAGGTGGGCGAGGATCACGCTGATGCGGTCGGTTTCCGGCAGGTCGATAAACACCCCGCGTGCCCACTGCCTTGGGAAGATCAGCTCGGCGAAGCGCTGGCCGTGCATCAGGCGCTGGGCGCCATCTTCTTCGGTGCAGACAAATTCGGCGCAGGCGCTGCCGGTCTTGGCCTTGGCGTAGCCGGAAACGTTCAGGCGCGCGGCGTGCTCCGCGATCTCGGAACAGACTTCGCCTTCAAAACCCGGGCGGCAGTGCATAAAAAGGGTGTTCATCTACTCTCCTGGTGAATCAACTGACCTTGCGCTATCGCAATGCCTGTCATGAAAACGCGCGCATGATAGCCGAGTTCGGAACCTTGGGCTCGGCGATAGAGTCCAGTTATTAGCCTGCTAATGAAAACAGCGCTAACGTGTTAGCTCTGTTCGTCCCGTCAGGTCCGTAGCCGTGCGGACCATAAGGAGTCATGTAATGTCATCCCTTGATAGCCTGAGAACCCTTAAGACACTGCAAATAGACAGCAAAACCTACCACTACTTCAGCCTGCCCGAAGCCGCCAAGAGCCTGGGTGACCTGGACAAGCTGCCGATGTCCCTCAAGGTGCTGCTGGAAAACCTGCTGCGCTGGGAAGACGCCAAGACCGTCACCGGCACCGACCTCAAGGCCATCGCCGCCTGGCTCAAAGAGCGCCAGTCGGACCGCGAGATCCAGTATCGCCCCGCCCGCGTGCTGATGCAGGACTTTACCGGCGTACCCGCCGTGGTCGACCTGGCCGCCATGCGCGCCGCCGTGGCCAAGGCCGGCGGTGACCCGCAGCGCATCAACCCGCTGTCACCGGTGGACCTGGTGATTGACCACTCGGTGATGGTCGACAAGTTCGGTACCACCAGCGCCTTTGAGCAGAACGTTGACATCGAAATGCAGCGCAACGGCGAACGCTACGCCTTCCTGCGCTGGGGCCAGAGCGCCTTCGACAACTTCAGCGTGGTACCGCCGGGCACCGGTATCTGCCACCAGGTCAACCTGGAATACCTGGGCCGCACCGTGTGGACCAAGGACGAAGACGGCCGCACTTACGCCTTCCCCGACACCCTAGTCGGCACCGACTCCCACACCACCATGATCAACGGCCTCGGCGTACTCGGCTGGGGCGTGGGCGGGATCGAAGCCGAAGCGGCGATGCTCGGCCAGCCGGTGTCGATGCTGATCCCGGAAGTCATCGGCTTCAAGCTCACCGGCAAGCTCAAGGAAGGCATCACCGCCACCGACCTGGTGCTCACCGTTACACAAATGCTGCGCAAGAAAGGCGTGGTGGGCAAGTTCGTCGAGTTCTACGGCGACGGGCTGGCCGATTTGCCCCTGGCCGACCGTGCCACGATCGCCAACATGGCCCCGGAATACGGCGCGACCTGTGGTTTTTTCCCGGTGGATGAAGTGACCCTGGACTACCTGCGCCTGTCCGGCCGCCCGGCTGAGACGGTCAAGCTGGTGGAAGCCTATACCAAGGCCCAGGGCCTGTGGCGCAACGCCGGCCAGGAGCCGGTGTTCACCGACACCCTGGCCCTGGACATGGGCAGCGTCGAAGCCAGCCTCGCCGGGCCCAAACGCCCCCAAGACCGGGTATCCCTGCCGAATGTCGGCCAAGCGTTCAGCGACTTCCTCGACCTGCAATTCAAGCCCACCAGCAAGGAAGAAGGCCGCCTGGAAAGTGAAGGCGGTGGCGGCGTGGCCGTGGGCAACGCCGATCTGGTCGGCGAGGCCGATTATGAATACGAAGGCAACACCTATCGCCTGAAAAACGGCGCGGTGGTGATCGCCGCCATCACCTCCTGCACCAACACCTCCAACCCCAGCGTAATGATGGCGGCCGGGTTGGTGGCGAAAAAGGCCGTGGAAAAGGGCCTGACCCGCAAACCTTGGGTCAAGACCTCGCTGGCCCCAGGCTCCAAGGTGGTCACCGACTATTACAAGGCCGCGGGCCTCACCCAGTACCTCGACAAGCTCGGTTTTGACCTGGTGGGCTACGGCTGCACCACCTGTATCGGTAACTCCGGGCCGTTGCCCGAGCCTATCGAAAAAGCCATCCAGAAGGCCGACCTCGCCGTGGCCTCGGTGCTGTCGGGTAACCGCAACTTCGAAGGCCGCGTGCACCCGCTGGTGAAAACCAACTGGCTGGCTTCGCCGCCCCTGGTAGTCGCCTATGCGTTGGCCGGCACCGTGCGCATCGACATCAGCAGCGAACCGCTGGGTAACGATCAGAGCGGAAACCCGGTGTACCTGAAAGATATCTGGCCCAGCAGCCAGGAAATCGCCGACGCGGTGGCCCAGGTCAGCACCAGCATGTTCCACAAGGAATACGCCGAGGTGTTCGCCGGTGACGAGCAATGGCAGGCGATTGAAGTGCCGCAGGCAGCGACCTACGTGTGGCAAAAGGACTCCACCTACATCCAGCACCCACCGTTCTTCGATGACATTGCCGGCCCGCTGCCGGTGATCGAGGACGTCAAGGGCGCCAACGTGCTGGCCCTACTGGGCGATTCGGTGACCACCGACCACATCTCCCCTGCCGGCAATATCAAGGCCGACAGCCCGGCCGGGCGCTACCTGCGCGAACAGGGCGTGGAGCCGCGTGACTTCAACTCCTACGGCTCACGCCGGGGCAACCATGAAGTGATGATGCGCGGCACCTTCGCCAATATCCGTATCCGCAATGAAATGCTCGGCGGCGAAGAAGGTGGTAACACGCTGTATATCCCCACTGGCGAGAAAATGGCGATTTACGATGCCGCCATGAAGTACCAGGCCTCGGGCACACCGCTGGTGGTGATCGCCGGCCAGGAATACGGTACCGGCTCCAGCCGCGATTGGGCGGCCAAGGGCACTAACCTGCTAGGGGTCAAGGCGGTGATCGCCGAGAGCTTCGAGCGTATCCACCGCTCCAACCTGGTAGGCATGGGCGTGTTGCCGTTGCAGTTCAAGCTGGATCAGAACCGCAAGACACTCAAGCTCACCGGCAAGGAGAAGATCGATATCCTCGGGCTGACCGATGCCGAGATCGAGCCGCGGATGAACCTGACGTTGGTGATCACTCGGGAGGATGGCAGCAGCGAGAAGGTTGAGGTGCTGTGCCGGATTGATACCTTGAATGAAGTGGAGTACTTCAAGGCCGGTGGGATTCTGCACTACGTGCTGCGCCAGTTGATCGCATCTTAAGAGCAACGCAGATCAAATGTGGGAGCTGGCTTGCCTGCGAAAGCGGTGGGTCAGTCAACCTTTTTATAGCTGATACTCCGCCATCGCAGGCAAGCCAGCCCCCACAGTTTTGATCACATTCCAGGCATAAAAAAGGCGCTGTATCTTTCGATACAGCGCCTTTTTATGGTGTGCGGTTTAGCCGAACAGCCACTTCCACAGCAGTACCAACACCACCACCGCCAGCACCGGCCGCGCAATGCGGTAGGCCTTGGGATGCTTGCGCTTCCACTGTTTGACCTGGCCGCTGAACCTGTCGCTGAAGGTCTTGCTCCAGGCGTACGCCTGGTTGATGCCGCCCACGCGCTCGTCATCGAGGTTCTGCGGCGCGGTTGCGCGGCCCAGTTGCTTGCTGACCCAGCGGTTGATGCGGGTCATCACGCGGTTGCTCAATGGCCGCTCGATGTCGCAGAACAGGATCACACGGGTTTGTTCGGTTTCGTTCTTCACCCAGTGCACATAAGTCTCGTCGAACATCACGTCTTCACCGTCGCGCCAGGCGTAGACCTGGCCGTCGACGAAGATACGGCAGTCGTCGGAGTTCGGCGTGGACAGCCCCAGGTGATAACGCAGGGACCCGGCAAACGGATCGCGGTGCGGGTTGAGGTGACTGCCGCCCGGCAACAGCGCAAACATCGCGCCCTTGACGTTAGGGATGCTGCTCACCAACGCTACGGTCTTGGGGCACAGCGCCTCGGCCGATGGCAACGGTTTGTCGTACCACTTGAGGTAGAAACGCTTCCAGCCCTTCTTGAAGAACGAACCGAAACCGGCGTCGTTGTTCTTTTCGGCGGCACGGATGTAGCCCTCGTCGAACAGGTGCATGGCCTCTTCGCGGATCACTTCCCAGTTGTCCTTGAGCACATCCAGTTCCGGGAACTTGCTGCGGTCCAGATACGGCTTGGACGGCACTGCGGAAAACAGGTACATCAGGGCGTTATACGGGGCGAACAGCGCCGAATGGTTGACGAACTGGCGCAACATCGGCAAACGGGCCTTGCCACGCAGGTGCACATACAGCGTGCTGCCGATGAACAGCAGCAACACCGACAGTTTGGCGGCCAAAGAAAAGGTCATGCAGCAACTCCTGGAAATAAGCGCCTGGCCAGCAAATTTCCGTCAATGGGAAACCAGACGTAACAGCCGGCCATGATAAACACTTGAGCCATTATGCAGAAGGCCCAGGAAAACAGACTGACCTGTATCAACACCCCTGCCCTCCTGTAGGAGCGAGCTTGTTCGCGAAGAACGTCAATAATAACGCGGGCTTACTGGTTCAACGTGGCGCCCTCAGGTTTTTCGCGAGCGAGCTCGCTCCTACAGTAGATTCAGGCCTGGTTTTCCTGTTCAGTAAACAAATCGCTGAACAACATGCTCGACAGGTAGCGCTCACCGGAGTCCGGCAAGATCACCACGATAGTCTTGCCCTGCATTTCCGGCTTCTCGGCCAGGCGCACGGCCACGGCCATGGCGGCGCCACAGGAGATGCCGCACAAGATGCCTTCTTCCAGCATCAAGCGCCGGGCCATGGCCTTGGACTCCTCGTCGGTCGCCAGCTCCACGCGGTCGACTATCGACAGGTCGAGGTTTTTCGGCACGAAACCGGCGCCGATGCCCTGGATCTTGTGTGGGCTGGGCTTAATCTCTTCACCCGCCAAGGTCTGGGTGATCACCGGGGAAACCATCGGCTCCACGGCCACCGACAGAATCGGCTTGCCCGCGGTGTTCTTGATATAGCGTGATACCCCGGTGATCGTGCCGCCGGTCCCCACGCCTGCCACCAGCACGTCCACGGCGCCATCGGTGTCGTTCCAGATTTCCGGGCCGGTGGTTTTCTCGTGGATCGCAGGGTTTGCCGGGTTGTCGAACTGGGCCGGCATAAAGTAGGTGGCCGGGTCGCTGGCGACGATCTCGGCGGCCTTGTCGATGGCGCCCTTCATGCCCTTGGCCGGTTCGGTCAGTACCAGTTCGGCGCCGAGGGCCTTGAGCACTTTACGGCGTTCAAGGCTCATGGACGACGGCATGGTCAGCAGCAATTTGTAGCCACGGGCAGCGGCAACAAAGGCCAGGCCGATACCGGTGTTGCCCGAAGTCGGCTCGACAATGGTCATGCCCGGCTTGAGCTTGCCGCTGCTTTCCGCATCCCAGACCATGCTGGCGCCAATGCGACACTTGACCGAATAACTCGGGTTGCGCCCTTCGATCTTGGCCAGAATCGTCACGCCACGCGGTGCGATGCGGTTGATCTGGACCAGAGGCGTGTTGCCGATGGAGTGCGCGTTGTCTGCGAAGATACGGCTCATGAGCGATCCTGTTGGCGACTTTGAAGAAGGCCCCAAGGGTATGCCTCGTGTGGCGAGGCGTCCAGACGGTGGAACGTTGCGCTCATCAGAACAGTCAATCTCCTACAAGCAAGGAGAACTGCCCCATGAAACGTCGTTACAGTTGGCCGTTAGGGACAATCGCCGCTCTGATGCTGGTCCTGATTGCCTTGAACATCGCGCTGCCCTATCTGGTGCGCAACTACCTGAACGAGAAACTCGCCAACATGGGCGATTACCGAGGCGAAATCGCCGATGTGGACCTGGCCCTGTGGCGCGGCGCCTACCGGATCAACGGCCTGCAAATCGTCAAGGTGGACGGCAAGGTCCCGGTACCGTTCGTCAAGGCGCCGCTGATCGAGTTCGCGGTGAGCTGGCATTCGCTGTGGTACGACCATGCCGTCGTGGCCGAGGGGCATTTTGTGCGCCCGCAGATCAACTTCGTCGATGGCGGTGCCAACAAGCAGGCGTCCCAGACCGGTAAAGGCACCGACTGGCAGGAACAACTGCGCAAGCTGCTGCCGATTACCCTTAATGAAGTGCGCATCGAAGACGGCGAGATCGCCTTCCATAACTTCAGCTCCAAGCCCCAGGTGAATATCAACGCCACCGGGGTCAACGCCAGCTTCTATAACCTGACCAATGTGGTGGATGTCAAAGGCAAACGTGACGCACGCTTTGAAGGCAAGGCACTGCTGCAAGGCCAGGCGCCCCTGGAAGCCAACGCCACCTTTGACCCGCTGAGCGATTTCGAAGAATTCGAATTCCGCTTCCGCGCCCGCGAGCTGCAACTCAAGCGCATGAATGACTTCGCCTCCGCCTATGGCAAGTTCGACTTCAAGGCTGGCACGGGCGATGTGGTGATCGAAGCCCAGGCTGAAAATGGCCGGCTCACCGGCTATATCAAGCCGCTGCTGCGCGATGTAGAGGTGTTTGACTGGCAGCAAGACGTTGAAAACAAGGACAAGAATATCTTCCGCTCAATCTGGGAAGCCGTGGTGGGCGCCAGCGAAACCGTGCTGAAAAACCAGCGTAAAAACCAGTTCGCCACCCGTGTAGAGCTGAGCGGTAGCGTGCATCAGCAAAATGTCAGTGCGTTTTCTGCGGTGATCGCGATTCTGCGCAATGGGTTTATCCAGGCGTTCAATGCCAGGTATGAACAACCCAAACCCAGCGCTGATTAACCGTCATCGCCTTGTGTAGGAGCGAGCTTGCTCGCGAAAAACGTCAACGATAACGCGTGCATGTTGAAGGAAGGTGGCGCCTGGGAGTTTTTCGCGAGCAAGCTCGCTCCTACAGATCGGCATTAGGGCTGATGTGACCCGCCATTCAGAGACTGAATGCCCCGTCTGCGTTCACAGTCGCCGGGGCTGCGCGGTATAGTCAGGCCATTGATGAATTCGAGGAATGACCGATGAAGTTCGAAGGCACCCAGGCCTATGTGGCTACCGATGACCTGAAACTGGCCGTCAACGCCGCCATCACCCTGGAGCGGCCGCTGCTGGTCAAGGGCGAACCGGGCACCGGCAAGACCATGCTTGCCGAGCAACTGGCCGAATCCTTCGGTGCCAGGTTGATCACCTGGCACATCAAGTCCACCACCAAGGCACACCAGGGCCTGTACGAGTACGACGCGGTCAGCCGCCTGCGTGACTCACAACTGGGCGTGGACAAGGTGCACGATGTGCGCAACTACCTGAAGAAGGGCAAGCTGTGGGAAGCCTTCGAGTCCGAAGAGCGGGTGATCCTGCTGATCGATGAAATCGACAAGGCCGACATCGAGTTCCCCAACGACCTGCTGCAAGAACTCGACAAGATGGAGTTCTACGTCTACGAAATCGACGAGACCATCAAGGCCAAGAAGCGCCCGATCATCATCATTACCTCCAACAACGAAAAAGAGCTGCCGGATGCGTTCCTGCGTCGCTGCTTCTTCCACTACATCGCCTTCCCCGACCGTACCACCCTGCAAAAGATCGTGGATGTGCACTACCCGGACATCAAGAAAGACCTGGTCAGCGAAGCGCTGGACGTGTTCTTCGATGTGCGCAAGGTGCCGGGCCTGAAGAAAAAACCTTCCACCTCCGAGCTGGTCGACTGGCTCAAGCTGTTGATGGCCGACAATATTGGCGAAGCGGTGCTGCGCGAGCGCGACCCGACCAAGGCCATCCCTCCCCTGGCCGGCGCCCTGGTGAAGAACGAGCAAGACGTGCAGTTGCTGGAGCGTCTGGCGTTCATGAGCCGTCGCGGTAATCGCTGATGCTGCTCAACCTGTTCAATGAGATGCGTGCCGCCAAGGTGCCGGTGTCGGTGCGCGAGCTGCTCGACCTGATCAACGCGCTCAAACAGCGCGTGACCTTCGCCGACATGGACGAGTTCTACTACTTGGCCCGGGCGATCCTGGTCAAGGACGAGCGGCATTTCGACAAGTTCGACCGGGCCTTCGGCGCCTATTTCAACGGCCTGGAAAAGCTCGACGACCACCTGCAGGCACTGATCCCCGAAGAATGGCTGCGCAAGGAGTTCGAACGTTCCTTGAGCGATGAAGAACGCGCGCAGATCCAGTCCCTCGGTGGCCTCGACAAGCTGATCGAGGAATTCAAGAAACGCCTGGAAGAACAGAAAGAACGCCACGCCGGTGGCAACAAGTGGATCGGCACCGGCGGCACCAGCCCGTTTGGTTCCGGCGGCTACAACCCCGAAGGCATTCGCGTCGGTGACGCCGGCAAGCGCCAGGGCAAGGCAGTGAAAGTCTGGGACCAGCGCGAGTACAAGAACCTCGACGACCAGGTGGAACTGGGCACGCGCAACATCAAGATCGCCCTGCGCCGCCTGCGCAAGTTTGCGCGCCAGGGCGCGGCCGAAGAGCTGGACATCGACGGCACCATTGACCACACCGCCCGCGATGCCGGCTTGCTGAATATCCAGATGCGCCCCGAACGCCGCAACACCATCAAGCTGTTGCTGCTGTTCGACATCGGCGGCTCGATGGACGCCCACGTGAAGATCTGCGAAGAGCTGTTCTCGGCGTGCAAGACCGAGTTCAAGCACCTGGAGTACTTCTACTTCCATAACTTTGTGTACGAGTCGGTGTGGAAGAACAACCAGCGTCGCACTTCGGAGCGCACGTCCACCCAGGACCTGCTGCACAAGTACGGCGCCGACTACAAAGTGATCTTCATCGGCGATGCGGCCATGGCGCCCTATGAAATCACTCAGGCCGGTGGCAGCGTCGAGCATTGGAACGAGGAGCCGGGGTATGTGTGGATGCAACGCTTCATGGCCAAGTACAAGAAGCTGATATGGATTAACCCCTACCCGAAAGATACCTGGGGCTATACGGCCTCGACGGGGATTGTGCGGGAGCTGGTGGAGGATCAGATGTACCCGCTGACGCTGCGCGGGTTGGAAGAAGGTATGCGTTTTCTTTCCAAATAACACCACCGCCTTACTGTAGGAGCGAGCTTGCTCGCGAAAAACCTGAGACCGCCGCGTACATCTGGATGCCCGCGTTATCGTTGACGTTTTTCGCGAGCAAGCTCGCTCCTACAAGGGTTGGCTAAAACGCTGCAAAAACTTGATGTGCTGCCGATGCGCCGCCTCCTGCACCACCGGTGCCAACCGCACCTTCTCTCCCGGCAAACACTGCGCCAGCCGCGCCAAGGATAAAGGCGTCAACGCGCCCAACCGCGGATAACCACCGATCGTCTGCCGGTCATTGAGCAACACAATCGGCTGCCCATCCGGTGGCACCTGGATCGCGCCCAATGGAATCCCTTCGGAAATCAACGACGGCCCCTGGTATTGCAACGGCGTACCGAGCAAACGCATGCCCATGCGGTCTGCACGGCTGTCCAGAGCCCATTCGGTGTTGAAAGCATCGAACAGGCTCTGCCCGCTGAACTGGCCTATCTGCGCGCCGATGATCACGTCCAATGAGGCACCGGACTGCAACTCCGGCTTGGCCAGCACCTTCATTGCACCGCCCGTACCGGAATACGCCAACCGCCCGCCCTCGGCCAAGGCCTTGCCGAAACCGTCCGCCCCACCCAACGCTTCGCGCACGACCGTGGCACAACTGCCCAGTACAGCCTGCGCATCAAAGCCACCGGGCGCGGCCAGATAAGCGCGTGCCCCGTCGAACGGTTGGGTGAAGCGCAGGCGTTGGCCCTTTTGCAGAATAAAACTGCGACCCGGGCTTATCGCACGCTCATCGACATAGGCGCCCAGGTCCGCACCGGCCAGGGCCAGCAGGCAATAGTCCTCGGCCTGCACGGTAAGGCCGCCGAGGGTGATTTCCACCACCGGGGCATCCAGGGCATTGTCCAACAGCCAGTTGGCCCAGGACATTGACACCCAATCCAGCGCGCCGCCCTGGGTCACGCCCAGATGGCGCACGCCAAATCGCCCGGCGTCCTGCAACAGGCACAGCGGCGTGCTGGCCTCGATGATCAAACGGCTCATGCCTGCGCCTCCAAGGGCGTATCGTCGCCACCCAGGTTGACGAATTGCGCGTGGCTGACCGCTTCGAAACGCACCGTGTCGCCGGGCTGCATCAGGCTGTAGCCGTCGCGTTCACGGTCGAACAGTTTGGCCGGGGTGCGGCCGATCAGGTTCCAGCCGCCCGGGGACACCACCGGGTACGCGGCGGTTTGCCGTTCGGCGATGCCGACACTGCCAGCGGCCACGCGTTTGCGCGGCGTGCTGAGGCGCGGGGTGGCGAGCACTTCGTCCACCAGCCCCATAAAGGCAAACCCTGGGGCAAAGCCGAGGGCAAACACCTGATATTCGTGGGCGCTGTGGCGGCGGATCACCTCCTCCACGGCCAGCCCGCTACGCTGGGACAGCAAGGTCAGTTCCGGGCCGACACTCAGGTCGTACCACACTGGCAGCACATGGCACTGGCCGCTGCCCTGGGCCTGGGGTTGCAGATCGGTGAGGGCCTGGTCGATCAGCTCCCGGGCCTGGGCCGGGGTCAGCGCCGTGAGATCGTAATGCACCATCAAGGTGGTGTAGGACGGCACCAGGTCCACCAATGCCGGGCCAAAACCGTTGCGCAGGTGCTCGGTAGCCGCCAGCATCCAGGGCATGTTGGCTTCGGCGATCACGTCAAACAGGCGCACCATCAGGCAGTCGATCGCCACCACTTCAATCCGTGGGTTCATGCTGCTTTCAACGCTTCACGGATACGCTGCACGGCGGCGACCGAACTGGCGTTGTCGCCATGCACACACAGGGTATTGGCCTGTAGCACCAATGGGCTGCCGTCGCTGGCAATCAGCGATTCGCCACGGGAAAGGGTCAGGGCCTGATGCACGATGGTGTCGGCGTCGTGATGCACCGCGCCGGGCAACTGGCGAGACACCAGATGGCCGTTACTGTCATAGGCACGGTCGGCGAAGGCTTCGAACCACAGGGTCACCCCGTATTCGTCGCCCAAGGCTTGGGCCGCGCGGTTGTCGCGGGTGGCCAGCAGCATCAGCGGCAGGTCGCCGTAAGCGGCCACGGCCTGGATCACCGCACGCAATTGCGCGGGGTTAGCCATCATGTCGTTGTACATCGCGCCGTGGGGTTTCACATAGCTGACGCGACCGCCCTGGGCCCGGCAGATGCCGTCCAGCGCGCCGATTTGATAGTGCAACAGGTCCTGGATTTCCTGCGGCGTGTAATTCATGGAGCGCCGGCCAAAGCCTTGCAGGTCCTGGTAGGCCGGGTGAGCGCCCACTTGCACGCCGTGCTTGAACGCCAGGCTGACGGTCTTGCGCATGATGCTCGGGTCGCCGGCATGGAAACCGCAAGCCACGTTGGCGCAATCAATGAACGGCATGACCTCGGCGTCCAGACCCATGGTCCAGTTGCCAAAGCTTTCGCCGATGTCGCAGTTCAATAGCAGGCGGCTCACGGTGGTCGCTCCTGTAGGCTTTGTTTTCTTGTAGTGTGGGATTTTTTACGCAGAACTCGCAACTTGTCCTGACACCCCGACGACGCTTATCGTGGAATAGCACGATTTTTGGCGTTTGCCCGGTGCGACGTCCAACTAATAAAAACCGATCCATGCATAAGAAAAAGTTGATCCCATGAATTTGAAGTTCCTCGAAACCTTCGTCTGGGTGGCCAAGCTCAAGAGCTTTCGGTTGACGGCCGAGAAGCTGTTCACCACCCAAGCCTCGATCTCCAGCCGCATCGCCGTGCTCGAAAGCGAGTTGGGGGTGAAGCTGTTCCTGCGTGATTCGCGTGGCGTGAGCCTGACCCCGGAAGGCTTGAAAGTGCTCGACTATGCCGAGCAGATGATGGTGACCATGCAGGGCTTGAAGCAGTCCCTGGAGACCACCAGCAGCAAGGTCGGGCGCATTCGGATCGGCGCAATGGACACGGTGATCCACACCTGGCTCAGCCCGCTGGTGGCTGAACTGATGAAGCTGTACCCGCTGGTAGAGATCGAGCTGATCGCCGATACCGCGCTGAACCTCAGCGATCAGCTACAAAAAGGGTTCCTCGACCTGATCCTGCAAACCGACCTGCTGCGCCTGGAAACCGTGCGCAGCCTGGAGTTGGCCAGCCACCCCATGGCCTGGATCGTGGCCAGCCAGTCGATCTACAACCGCGACTACGCCTCCCTCGCCGAACTGGCCCAGGAACGCATCATCACTTACTCGAAAAACTCTCACCCGCATCAGGACGTGTTGAGTTTGATGCAGGCCAATGGCGTGGCCGCACCGCGCATGAACTGCGTGAATTCGGTGTCGGCGATTACCCGATTGCTGCGCGATGGCTTCGGTATTGGCGCACTGCCGCCGGTGCTGGTCAGCGAAGAGCTGGAGCGAGGGGAATTGGTGATGCTGCCCATGGCCCAGCGCCTGCCGAACTTGCAGGTGGTGGTGTCGTGGCGCGTAGGGGTGGAGTTGGTGGAGGAGATTGTGGGGTTGTGCCAGAAGGTGGTGGCGCGCTATGCCGAGGAGGTCGGTGCAGAACGCATGCAACTGAATAAACCCGACTGATCGTTCCCACGCTCTGCGTGGGAATGCAGCACAGGGCGCTCTGCGCCCTCACGCACGACGCGGAGCGTCAGAAAAAGCATTCCCACGCGGAGCGTGGGAACGATCGGTGGGTCGTTAGAGGCCCTTGAGGTCCCGCTCTTCGATGGGCCGGCTCTGGCGCAGGCGCCGGCCGCCCAATACCACCCAATCGATCAAGCGATACAGGCATTCAATGCCGAATGACAACAGCATCGCCCCGCCCAGGCCCCAGCCCATGGCTTCGGGCGTCAGCAAGATCTGGTAGCTGTAGCCATTCCAGGTCTCCAGACGGATATCCGGGTCGGCAGCCACCGCCACTTGCAGGGCACGGATGTACCACGGGCCTTGCATGGCCTGGTATTGCTTGTCCAACTCGAGTTGGCGATCGAGCATAGCGCCCAGGCTGCTGGCGTCACTCTGGAACACCGGGTCATCGCTGGCACGGTAATGCGCCACCAAGGCTTGCATATCACCGTTGAAGAACTGCTGCGCCGTGGACTCGAAACCGCGCAAGCCGGTCTGGGCCTCGATCAAGTGGGCTTCGACGCGCTTGGCGTAGTCATTGATAAACCCCGGCACCTGCACGCCGACCAACAAGCCAACGGCAAACAGCACCAACCGCAGATAGCTAAGCAACATGCTCGATTCCTTACTCGGTAACGCCCTGGCTGACACATTCACCGCGTCGCCACAGGCTCCATTGGCCCGGTTCGTAGCGGGTCCAGTTTTCGTTGTCGGTCAACGGCTCGGTGGCGATCACCGTTACCACATCATTGGGGGTGGTTTCGGCCTGAAAATCGACGATCACGTCGACATCTTTCAACCGCGCCGGGCCAAAAGGCGCCCGCCGGGTGATCTGTGCCAGCTTGGTCGAGCAATAGCAGAACAGCCAGTCGCCGTCGCTGAGCAGGCAGTTGAACACGCCTTTGCTGCGGTATTCGGCGCAGGCGGCGATCAGGTCGGGCAGCACCTGTTCGATGTCCACCGGCTCGGGGAAGGCTTCGCGCACGCGGTTGAGCAAGTCGCAGAACGCCGCTTCGCTGTCGGTATCGCCCACCGGGCGGTAGAAGGTGGCGCGGGGATCGAAGTCTGCCAGTTGGCCGTTGTGGGCAAAGCACCAGTTACGCCCCCACAGCTCGCGCACGAACGGATGGGTATTGGCCAGGCTGACCTTGCCCACATTGGCCTGGCGAATATGGCCGATCACCACTTCGCTCTTGATGGGGTAACGCTGCACCAGCAACGCGACTTCCGACTCGCTGCTGGCGGCCGGGTCCTGGAACAAGCGCAGGCCACGACCCTCATAGAAGGCAATGCCCCAACCGTCGCGGTGCGGGCCAGTGCGCCCACCGCGCTGCATTAGCCCGGTAAAGCTGAACACGATATCGGTGGGGACGTTGGCACTCATGCCCAATAATTCACACATGCCAGGGCTCTCGATGCAGGGCAAACAACGTTAAAGGCGCGGTTCGACCCGCATACCACCGGCAGGCGCCGGGCGACGGAACGGTTCGTCGTCTTCCGGCTCGGCGGCCAGGGCGGCATCCGCAGCAGCCTTGCGCTCACGGCGAGCGTTGGCAGCGCGCTCGATGGGCCAGCGGATCAGCACAAACACGATGTACAGGGCAAACACGATCATCGTGTACATGAACAGGTCGGAAATGGCGCGCCAGGCGTTGTTGCCGACCTTGAGCACCAGGTCCAGGGCGGTAATGGCCACGGCCGGCGCAAACTGGGTCTTGACCGGGTCGACGATGGTCGGGCTGAGCAGCAACACCGCCATCAGCAATTGCAGGGGCTCGCGCAGCCAGCGCCAGGTCCAGCGGGTCATGCGCCACCACACCAACAGGCAGCCCAAAGCGGCGAAGGCGTAAAGGCCCCAAGCGGTCAGATAGTCGTTCTCGGTCATGGTGTCCATGGCAAGGTTGGCAAACAGGCGGCTATGATAACGGCTTTTGCGTGTCGCGGCTGCAATGCCTGCCACCGTCTGCCAGATAGGGAATTATCCATGCCTATTTCCACCGCACCGATTGCCCGCAAGGCCCCAGGCCCAGACCCGTACGCCTGGCTGCAAGAACGCGACAACCCTGAGGTACTCGACTACCTCAAGGCCGAAAACGCCTGGCAGGAAGCCCAACTCGCCGACCAGCAGGCGTTGCGCGAGACCCTCTTCGAAGAGATCAAGGGTCGCATCCTCGAAACCGACCTGTCCCTGCCCTCCCCTTGGGGCCCGTATCTGTATTACACCCGCACCACCGCCGGCGACGAATACGCCCGCCACTACCGCTGCCGCCGCCCGGCCGATGACAGCAACCAGGTGGACACCAGCAGCGAAGAGCTGTTGCTGGACCCGAACGCGCTGGCCAATGGCGGCTTTTTTTCCCTGGGCGCGTTCAGCATCAGCCCCGATCACCAACGCCTGGCCTATAGCCTCGATACCAGCGGCGAAGAGATTTACACCCTGTTCGTGAAGGAATTGGCGACCGACAAGGTCAGCGAACTGGCGTTCGACAATTGCGACGGCAGCATGACCTGGGCCAATGACAGCCTGACCCTGTTTTTCGGCGAACTGGACGACACCCATCGCCCGCACAAACTGTATCGCTATCGCCTGGACGGCACCGCAGCGCAGGAAGTGTTCCACGAGCCTGACGGCCGTTTCTTCCTGCATTGCTACCGCTCAAGCTCCGAACGCCAACTGTTGCTGGCCCTGGGCAGCAAGACCACCAGCGAAGTCTGGGTGCTGGACGCCGAGCAACCGCACCTGGCCTTCACCTGCCTGGCGCCACGGGTCGAAGACCACGAATACGATGTCGACCACGGCAAGCGCAATGGCCAGTGGACCTGGTTTATCCGCAGCAACCGCGACGGCATCAACCATGCGCTGTACGTGGCCGCCGACACCGGCACGCCGCCCACCGAAGCCGACTGGCAGAACCTGATCCCCCACAGCGACGAAGTCATGCTCGACGGCGTGAGCCTGAACGCCAACGCCATGACCTTGAGCTTGCGCATCGGTGGCCTGCCGGTTATCGAAGTGCACCCTGAGGATGTGCCGGCCTATCGGGTGCAATTGCCTGACGCCGCCTACAGCCTCTACGTACAGAACAGTCTGGAGTTTCCCAGCGACAAGATCCGCCTGCGCTATGAGGCCTTGAATCGCCCGGCCCAAGTGCGCCAGCTCGAGCTGGCGACAGGCGCGCAGGTTGTGCTCAAGGAAACCCCGGTGCTGGGCGTCTTCAACGCCGACGATTACGTCAGCCAGCGCCTGTGGGCCACTTCCGCCGACGGTACTCAGGTACCCATCAGCCTGGTGGTCAAGCGTGACCAGCTCGGCAAGCCAACGCCGCTGTACCTGTATGGCTACGGTGCCTACGGCTCAAGCCTGGACCCGTGGTTCTCCCATGCGCGCCTGAGCTTGCTTGACCGTGGCGTGGCGTTTGCCATCGCCCACGTGCGCGGCGGCGGTGAACTGGGTGAAGCCTGGTATCGCAGCGGCAAGCAGGAACACAAGCAAAACACCTTCAGCGACTTTATCGCCTGCGCCGAACATTTGATCGCCGAGGGCCTGACCACCTCCCAGCAACTGGCGATCAGCGGCGGTAGTGCCGGCGGCCTGTTGATCGGCGCGGTGCTCAACCAACGCCCGGATTTGTTCCAGGCGGCGATTGCCGAAGTGCCGTTTGTCGATGTGCTCAATACCATGCTCGACCCGGAACTGCCGCTGACCATCACCGAGTACGACGAGTGGGGCAACCCCGAGGACCCCGAGGTGTACGCGCGCATCAAGGCCTACGCGCCCTACGAGAACGTTCGCGCCCAGGCTTACCCGGCCACGCTGGTGATCGCCGGCTATAACGACAGCCGCGTGCAGTACTGGGAAGCCGCCAAGTGGGTGGCCAAGCTGCGGGATACCAAGACGGACGACAACCTGCTGCTGCTCAAGACCGAGCTGGGTGCCGGCCATGGCGGCATGAGCGGGCGCTATCAGGGGCTACGTGACGTCGCCCTCGAATATGCCTTTGTGTTCAAGGCCCTCGGTCTGGTCTAACCGCCCGGCGTTTTCGGCTTGCTGTCGTTCTGCTGCAGGCCAGGGACCGTCTGGTCCTTGGGCGGCGCCGGCAGCACGATGGGCGCCAGCGGTGGCGAGCCATTATGGGTCTTGGGCGCAACGGGCGGTGTGACTTGCGGGTACAACGTGGGCGTTGGCGTGCCCGGCGCGCCTGGGGTTGGCGCGGGCGCGACCGGTACGGTTTGTAACTCCTGAGCCTGCGCGGTACCCAATGCGAGCGCGCTCAACACAATGACCGTTAGAATGCTGCACTTCATCGATGGCTCCATGGCCTGACCGGAATGCCCTAAGGCTACTCCCAACCGCGCAAGAATGCCCTTCCCAATGAGATTTCCATGAAACGTTTCGTTCTGCTGGACACCACCCCAATCCCCGACAACGGCGGTGCCTTGTGCCTGTTCGAATACGGCGAAGACTTCGTCATCAAGATCCAGGGTGGTGACGGTGGCCAGTTGATGAACACGCGCATGCACGGCTCCGAAGATGCCCTGGCGGAGATTCCCTGCCGCAAAGTGGCCGGGCGCCCGGGTTCGCGGGTGCTGATCGGCGGCCTGGGCATGGGCTTTACCTTGGCCGCGGCGCTCAAGCATTTGGGCAAGAGCGCCGAAGTGGTGGTGGCCGAACTGGTGCCCGGCGTCGTGGAGTGGAACCGTGGGCCGCTGGGGGAAAAATCCGGACGCCCACTACTGGACCCACGCACCGTGGTCCGCCAGGAGGACGTGGCCAAGGTATTGCAGGCCGAGCCCCAAGGCTTTGACGCGATTATGCTCGACGTCGACAACGGCCCCGAGGGGCTCACGCAAAAAGCTAACAGTTGGCTGTACTCGGCCAGTGGCCTGGCCGCTTGTGCCAAGGCCCTGCGACCCAAGGGCGTGCTGGCTGTGTGGTCGGCCAGCGCCGACAAGCTGTTCAGTGACAAACTGCGCAAGGCCGGCTTCAAAGCCGAGGAAGTGCAGGTATTCGCCCATGGCAACAAGGGCACCCGGCATACCATCTGGATTGCAGAGAAGCTCAAGGGCTGATCGCGGTTGATTCAATAGCGCCAATCCCCTGTGGGAGCGGCTAGAATCAACCTTGTCCGTGAACCACCCAATAATAGCCAGGAGCCATGATGAGCTCGAACAACCCGCCCTCCCACACTGCCAAGCTGGACCGCATCCTTGCCGATGCCCAGCGCGACCGCGAAATGGGCTACCGCGATAAAGCCTTGAAGATGTACCCCCACGTGTGTGGCCGCTGCGCCCGTGAATTTTCCGGCAAGCGCTTGAGTGAACTGACCGTCCACCACCGCAACCACAACCATGATGACAACCCCCAGGACGGTTCCAACTGGGAGTTGCTGTGCCTGTACTGCCACGACAACGAACACTCGCGCTACACCGACCAGCAGTACTTCGGCGAAGGCTCCACCAGCAGCCCGAGCATTGCCAAGGCGACGCACAACCCGTTTGCGGCGTTGGCGGGGTTGATGAAGAAGGACGACTGAAGCTTTTCTTTGCCTGTTCCGGCCTCATCGCAGGCAAGCCAGCTCCCACAGTAGGAATGCATTTCCCTGTGGGAGCCGGGCTTGCCCGCGATGACGATCGTCCAAGCACTGCATCCCCCCAGGCCGTATAATCGCCGTTTTTCTCAAGGCACCCTTCCCCGTGGGCAATAAACGCTACAGCTGCATCGGTCTGTATAACCCCAAATCCCCCGAAAACGTCGGCTCGGTGATGCGTGCCGCCGGCTGCTACGGCGTGGCCTCGGTGTTCTACACCGGCGTGCGTTACGAGCGCGCCCGGGATTTCATCACCGACACCAAGAAGGTGCACCACGATATCCCGCTGATCGGCATCGACGACCTGAAAAAGATCCTGCCCCTGGGCTGCATCCCGGTCGCCGTGGAATTGGTCGAAGGCGCCCGCCCGTTGCCTGAATACACTCACCCCGACCGCGCGCTGTATATCTTCGGCCCCGAAGACGGCTCCCTGGACAAAGAGATCCGCGACTGGTGCGAGGACGTTGTGTACATCCCCACCACCGGCTGCATGAACCTGGCGGCCACGGTCAACGTGGTGCTCTATGACCGCCTGGCCAAGGGCAACAACACCCGTTCGGGCCCCAAGTACTGATATTGCGGGAACATCCGGCACATGCGCGCAGTCAGCTAGTAACACTTGCCCTTGTTGGAGACTGATCATGAGCGACAGCAAAACCTTGCGACCTATCATCGAAGCCACCCCGTTGAAGCCTCAACCCACCCAGAACGTGCATGGCTGGGAGCGCATCGGCTCAGTGGCCGGCGGAGTGATGATGGTGGGTAAAGGCCTGCGCCGCGGCGGGATTTTCGGCTTGATTCAGGTGGCGATTGGTGGCGTGGCACTGGCCCGTGGCTTTACCGGGCACAGTTCGCTCAAGGACAAACTGGAACAGGGCCGCCAGGAAATGAATAGCGTGCGCACGAAAATCGAGCGCGCCGGGGAAGAGTTGAAGAACCTGAAGACCAACGCTGAAGTGGCGGCTGAAAAGGCTGTGAAACCTAAAGCCTGATCCCTGTCTTCAAGACTGTGAAGATCTAAAATGTGGGAGCGGGCTTGCTCGCGAAGGCGGTGTGTCAGTCACGCAGAGGCCTACTGAACCACCGCCTTCGCGAGCAAGCCCGCTCCCACAGTTTTGTCGTTCAGCGCAGTAATTTGGAATCCAGTACCACCGAAGATTCACCGATCACACTCTCGGCCAACTGCACGAATTCTTTGGTGTTGATGCTGTTCACCCGCATCACTGCCTGCGCCAGATCGTCCAGGGAGCGCTTGTTGTGGGTCTTCACGCGAATCTCACGGTCCAGTTCCTGCAATACCACTACCGAACGCGCCAGCGTCGCGCCGTTGACGTGCTCGCCTTTGAGCGTGGTGACGTCTTTGCCTTCCTTGGTCAGCCGCGCCTGGATCGCCGCATAGCGTTCATCGGTGATACCGCCGGCACGCCGCATCAGCTCGATTGCGTAGTACTCGCCCAAGCCCTCGCTGATCCAGTCACTGCTGTCGTGGTCATTGAAGCGCCCGATGGCCTGCACCATTTCGCGCAGCAGCGGGCTGCTGCCATTTTCGCCAACCAGCGGCGTGCGGCTGTTGAGGTAGATCGAATCGCGTAACGAATAAGCGCCCCGCCGCATCGGGTCACTGGCACCGACGATCAACAGTTTGCCGGGATGGCGCGGGAACGCGGCCTCCACCTGGGGCCAGACAAACGTCAGCAACGTCAGCACGTCCATGCGGCGCATGCCCTGGCCCTTGGGCGAGGCCACGGTGACGTCGGTTTCACCCAGGCGCAGGCGGCGGCTGCCGAGGTTGCCCGCCAGCATCCAGCCGGTGGGGCGGTCGAACAGGCGGGACACGTTGTCGATGCGGAATTTGTTTTGGCCGATGCGCGGCCAGGCGGTTTCGACGCTCTTCCAACCCGTCGGCAGTTCGAACATCAGGCGTGAGACCAGCTCGACGCCATCCTGCTGGTCGAGACGGGCGGCCGGTACCAGGTCTTCGCCGCGCATTAACGCCCAGCCGGGCGTGATTCGTGTGTCATAAACCCCGGGCTTGCGCGCATGGGTCAGGCGCACCCGGTAGGTCAGGCTGGCCTTGTCGGCGCTGGGTTGCCACAGGCCACGGTTGCCTTTGACCTGCCACTGGCCATCGGCCTTGAAGTCGCTGTAGTCACCGTCGCGGCCCAGGTCGAAGTTCAGGCTGCGTACCGCCGCGCCTTGGGACAGGCTGACGCGCACCTCGGCCTGCTGGCTTTGGGGCAACAGCTTGACGTGGTAATCCAGGTCGACTTTCTTCGCGCACCAGCCCGGCCCGCTCAGCGCCAGCACGACCAGGCCCGCTGCCCACTTGGCGGCCACCTTCATACACACTCCTCGTTCAGCCTGCGCGGAAAATCAGGTAATCCTCCCAGTCGTCCTCGGGCACGCTGCCTTCGCTGAGCATGCGCCCGGACTGGGAAATGCGTTCGTGGTGCACCGCGTCACGGTCGCCGCAGACCAGGTGATGCCACAGCGGCAAATCCTTGCGCTCGCTGACCAGGCGGTAACCGCAGGTCGGCGGCAACCATTTGAATTGGTCGGCCTGGCCCGGCGTGAGCTGGATGCAATCAGGCACCGAGGCGCGGCGGTTGGGGTAATCGGTGCACTGGCAGGTTTTCAGGTCGAGCAGTTTGCAGGCGATACGCGTGTAATAGACGCTGTTGTCGTCCTCATCCTCGAGCTTTTGCAGGCAGCACAGGCCACAGCCGTCGCACAATGACTCCCACTCCTGCTGGTCGAGGTGCTCAAGGGTTTTGCGTATCCAGAAAGGTTCGACTTTGGCGGCCATGGCTCTGCATCAGTATCGGAAGGTGAAAAGGCCGCCAGTCTAGTGCCCAAGCCCGCTGGGGCCAAGCGCTTACGACTGACGGTGTTGCAAGACTTGTCAGGCCTGGGTGGGCGCAGTAGTTTTGAATCCCGGTTTTTTCATCAGGGTCTGTCCATGAGCAATAACTCCCGCGTTGCCGATTATCCGATCCACACCCAATTTACCGAGCGCTGGTCGCCCCGCGCCTTTACCGGCGAGAGCATCCCGCAGGAGACGCTGCTGAGTTTCTTCGAAGCGGCACGCTGGGCGCCTTCTGCCTACAACTCGCAGCCGTGGCGGTTTCTGTATGCGCGCCGTGACACGCCGGATTGGGAGCGTTTCCTGGGCCTACTGAATGAATTCAACCGCAATTGGGCGCAGCATGCGTCGGCCCTGGTCATCATCGCGTCGAAAACCGACTTCATCGCCCCCGGCGCCACAGAAGAAACCCCGGCGCTGTGGCACACCTTCGACACCGGCTCGGCCTGGGGCCACCTGGCGCTGCAAGCGAGCCTCAGTGGCTGGCACACCCACGGCATGGCCGGCTTCGATCAGGAACTGACCCGAAAGGAGCTGAAGATTCCCCAGGGTTATGCGCTGCATGCGGCCGTGGCGGTGGGCAAGCTGGGTGACAAGTCGAGCTTGCCGGAGTACCTGCAAGGGCGCGAAGTACCGAGCCCACGCAAGCCGTTGAGCGAGCTGGTGTCCGAGGGGGACTTCAGCCTCTAGGCCTTGCATACACTCAATGTGGGAGCGGGCTTGCTCGCGAATGCAGTGGATCAGTCAACACATTGGGTGGCTGCCACACCGCATTCGCGAGCAAGCCCGCTCCCACATTTTTTCCGCGTTTTGTCAGTAACCGCGCTCGAAATCCACTTCCCCGCGCAGCGCTTGCTTGGCCTGATACGCACGCAGATTTTGTACAAACAACTCCACCATCATCGGCGGTGAGGTCGGTGCCGAGCTGTGCCCGGTCAACAGCAGGCCCCACGCCGTCCAGAACGGGTGGCGTTGCGGCAAAGGCTCCTGGCGGCACACGTCGATCACCGCGCCGGCCAGGTGCCCTTCTTTGAGCGCCTCGACCAGGTCGGCGTCCACCACCGCCACGCCACGTCCGACGTTGATAAACAAACCGGTGGGCTTGAATTGCTTGAACAGCGCCGCGTCGTAGAGATCATGGGTATCAGGCGTGTTGGGCAGCAGGTTGATCACGTAATCCACCTCCCCCACCAGCCGGCCCAACTGGTCGAGCCCGGCCACTTCGATAAACGGCGCCTGCTCGCGGGCCTGGCTGGCGATGCCATACAGCTGCACGCCGAATGGCAGCAAAAACTCGGCCACGCTCTGGCCAATGTCACCGGTGCCGACGATCAGCGCCTTGCGCCCGGCCAGGCTCTGGCCCATGCGGTTATCCCACTTGCGCTCTACCTGGCTGACCAACCGCGCCAGCACTTCGCGCTCGTGGCCCAGCATGTAGGTGAGGACAAACTCGGCCATGACCTGGCCATAAATGCCCACCGCGCGGGTCAGGCGATAGTCGCGGGGCAAGCCGTCGGCCAGCAGCGGCGTGATGCCCGCCCATGTCGATTGCAGCCATTGCGGGTGATGGCCCTGGCGCAGCAGGGTCGCCAACAGATCGGGCTGGCCCAGCCACACCGGGCAGTCGGCGGCCAGGCGCGACAGTTCGGCCGAGTCGCCGCTGGTCAGCACTTCGAGGTCTGGGGCGGCGTCCCTGAGCAATTGGGCGTAGAGCGGATGATCCTGTTCAGCAATCAGAACACGCATGGTTCAAACCTTTGAAAAAACAGTGCAGACGGCCGCCCGCATCCTTACGGCCACCGTCCTCTAATACGATTCCATTGAAACGGTGCCCTGAGCCGGGCACTGGTCGATCACATCGGGTCGTTGCGGCGCAGCAGCTCTTCGGGCAAGTGCTCGATGTACTCGTCCTCGGCCGGCGGCATTTGCAGGTGGTAGCCCTGCTTGTCGAGGTTTTCCAGCACCACAGTGATGTCTTCGCGCGACAGCTTGCGCTCCGGCGTCAGCACCATGTCAAAGGCGTGATGCGCCTTGCCGAAGGCTTCCATCAACGGCTCGGGCACGCGCTCCAGGGCATCGCTTTTGAGCACGTAGAGGTACATGCCGTCTTTTTTCTTGCTGCGGTAGATGGAGCAAATACGT
Organism: Pseudomonas sp. AM4(2022); assembly: GCF_036346515.1. Lineage (NCBI taxonomy): Bacteria > Pseudomonadati > Pseudomonadota > Gammaproteobacteria > Pseudomonadales > Pseudomonadaceae > Pseudomonas > Pseudomonas sp. AM4(2022). The sequence goes on along the minus strand of NZ_JAOTNW010000003.1, from coordinate 249,110 downwards.
TTCAAGGCTGTTCTCCGGCATTGGCCAGGCTGTCGAGCAACGCCTGGCCCATCAACTCGCGGCGCCAGCCACGCAGCGAGTCTGGCAATTGGTAAGGCCCATCGGGGTAGCCACTTTTAACCAGGGCTTCGAGGGTTTTCTTGCGCAGCATCAGTTCCGGCGCCATGTCCAGGCGCTCGGCGAAGGTTTGGCCCAGGGCCCGCAGTTGCTTGATCAACGCTGCAGCGTCCACGGGTAAAGGCTCAGCCACGGCAGGCGGCCATTGGTCCATGGGCACGCTACCGGTGCGTTTGATCAGGTCCAGCAAAAACTGGCCGTCCTGGCGCACAGTGCGCGGGTGCATGTCTTCGATCTTGCCCAGGGCGGCAAGGTTATCCGGCTGGGATTTGGCCAGGGGCCACAACGAGTGTTCGCGAATAATGCGGTTGCGCGGCAAGTCGCGAGCACGGGCCTGCTGCTCGCGCCAGGCGCACAGTTCACGTAGCACCGCGAGTTGGGCACGGGACAATTTCCACGCCAGCTTGGCGTCGCGGTACACCTCGTAAGGGTCGATCTCACGGCGCAGGTTGGCCACCAGTTCGGCGCCGTCTTCCAATACCCAGGCGTATTTGTCGTCCGACAGTTGCGGGCGCAGGCGCGTGTAAACCTCGGCCAGGTGCACCGCGTCTTCGGCGGCGTAGCTGATCTGCGTCTCCGACAATGGCCGCTGCAGCCAGTCGGAGCGGGTTTCACCCTTGGGCAACTCGATATCCAACACCGCCTGCACCAGGCGCGAGTACCCCATGGAGAAACCGAGGTTGAGGTACGCCGCCGCCAATTGGGTGTCGAACAACGGCACTGGCAAGCTGCCAGTTAGGCGCAACAGCACTTCCAGGTCTTCGCTGCAGGCGTGCACCACCTTGATCACTGCTGGGTTCTCCAGCAAGGCGGCCAAAGGTTGCCAGTTGTCGATGGTCAGGGGGTCGATCAGGTAAGCGCGCACGCCATCACCGATCTGGATCAGCCCGGCAATAGGGTAAAAGGTGTCGACCCGCATGAATTCGGTGTCGAGGGCGACGAATGGCAACTGCTGCCATTCGGCGCAATGCTGGCCGAGGCTATCGTTGTCGCAGATCCAGTGAATATCGATGGCCACACGGCTCTCCCTTGAAGAATGGCGCGCAGTATATATCGCGAAAGGGGCTTGCGAGCATCCGCAGTGCACACGCCATCATGAAAACTCCGACAGGAGATGAAGAATAGTCCGACAAACGGCCGTTATCCTCTCTTACGCAAAACGTAGACGCACCATCGCCGCGAGCCCGGCAGGAACTCTTGGTAATGGAGGATTTTGAAGCCGGCTTGGCGAAACTCGCTCTCTACCGGCGTGCCCACGTTCACGGCGACAATCACCGTGTCGCGGCTGACGCGGTGAAACTCGTGCAGCAACATGAGTCGCGCATCACTGTCGGGCACATGGCGAAACAAATCCAGGCAGAAAATGCAGTCCACCGCATTCGCCGAAAGACCAATGGAAAACGCCGAGCCCTGGAATGTTTTGACACGTTTGAGCAACCCGCCCGGGTGATGGGTGCGCGCGTGATCGAGCATCGCCTGGGAGTTGTCCGAGGCCAGGATCACGCGGTTGACATGTTCGGCAAGCACCGGCCAGAAGCGCCCGGAACCGCACGCCAGGTCGAGGATAAGCCCTGGCTCCCCCGCCACCTTCAGGGCTTGGCGTACCAACCGCGCATCGCGCCACGCCGACAGGCGCTGCAACAGCCTGGGCGGACGCGGGTCGCCACAGCCCCGGGCATGCTCACGGTCATAGCGCTCAGTGAATTCGGTCTCGATGGAGGATGGAGGTTGTGGCGACATCGCGGGCTCATGTGAATGAAACGGTAGTAAACGACCTTGATCCGCAGCTTAACCCCCGCAACGTGAAAAAAAGGTCGAAAGCCCCCCACTAAAACCGGTCACGCTTGATGCAAGTACCAGCGCCAATCCTGCTCCCCTACCTCGCCCATGAACTGGCGGTATTCGGCGCGTTTGACCGCCAGATAAACGTCGAGGAATTCGCGCCCGAACGCATCCGGTGCCCAGCGGGAGGTTTCTAGCGCGCGCAAGGTGGTCAGCCAGTCGGTGGGCAGCAGTTCCTTGGCCTGGGCGTAGCCGTTGCCTTCCACCGGGGCGCCAGGGTCGAGCTGTTCGCGGATACCTCGATGAATGCCGGCCAGGATCGCGGCGGCCGCCAGGTAGGGGTTGGCGTCGGCGCCGCAGATGCGGTGTTCGATATGCCGGGATTGAGCCGGGCCACCAGGCACACGCAGGCTGACGGTGCGGTTGTCCACGCCCCAGGTGGCAGCGAGCGGCGCATAGCTGTTGGTTTGGAAGCGTCGATAAGAGTTGGCGTTGGGGCAGAACATCAACAGTGAATCGAGCAAGGTACTGAGCATGCCGCCCACGGCCTGGCGCAGCAGTGGCGTGCCGTCGGCCGCTTCACTGGCAAACAGGTTATTGCCCTGGGCATCGGCCAGGCTGACGTGCATATGCATGCCTGTACCGGCCAGGTCGTCGAACGGCTTGGCCATGAAACAGGCGCTCATTCCATGTTTGTGCGCCACACCTTTGACCAGGCGTTTGTAGCGCACGGCTTCGTCCATCGCCTGCAGCGCGTCGGTACGGTGTTCGAGGGTGATTTCCACTTGGCCCGGTGCATACTCGGAGATGGCCGTACGCGCCGGAATCCGTTGCAGTTTGCAGGCGCTGTAGAGGTCGGCAAGAAACGGCTCAATCTGCTCCAGCTCGCGCAGGCCGTAGACCTGGGTCGAGCGCGGGCGATTGCCGTCTACATCCCGCGCCGGTTGTGGGCGGCCGTTGCTGTCGGGCTTTTGGTCGAGCAGGTAGAACTCCAGTTCCGCCGCCATCACCGGGTAATAACCGTCGGCCTTGAGCGCCTCGATAACCTTGGCCAGCAGGTGCCTGGGGTCAGCTACGGTGGCGGGCATGCCTTCGGTGGGGTGCATGCTGACTTGCACCGCCGCGGTGGGGATCAAGCGCCATGGCATGCGCTGCAAGCTGCCGCTGATCGGGTAGGCGCGGCAGTCGATATCCCCCACCTCCCAGACCAGCCCGGAGTTTTCTACGTCATCGCCATTGATAGTCAGGCCGAGGATGGTGCTGGGCAGGGGCCGGCCACTTTCGTACACCGCCAGCAGTTCGTCGCGGTGCAGCAGCTTGCCGCGCGGTACGCCGTTGTTATCGAGGATAAACAGCTCGAACATCTCAATGTCGGGGTTCTGTTCAAGGAAGGTCTGGGCTTCATGTAGGCTGGCAAAAACACTCATGGGATTCTCATACGTTTGCGTCAGGCAAGCGCGCAGGCGCCGCCGGGCAGATGCGCACAGGTGCGCGTCATCCATGGGGTAGATCAACGTAGGAGAGAGGTATCTGGCGGGCGCGCGTGTCGGCAATGGAACAGAGCCCAGAACGCAAGCGCAGACGGCAATGTCGCGGTGTGAGTGTCGTGGCAAGCGTGCATGCGCGGTTCACAGTGATAGAGAAACTTGAGCGTCACACGCGGGGATACGCGGGTAAATTCAGGCTTGACGGAGTTTGGTTGCAGTTTGGCTAAACATTCTGTCTGTAGGAGCGAGCTTGCTCGCGAAGATCGTTAACGATAACGCGGGGTGCCTGGTGCACAGCGGCGCACTCAGGTTTTTCGCGAGCAAGCTCGCTCCTACAAAAAACGGGCATTATGGCTGCTTTGACCATGCCCAAAGGATTCGACCCCATGAAAGCGCCTCTGGCCCTCTGTGTACTGGCAAGCCTGGCCAATGTCGCCCAGGCCGACACTGCTGCATCTCGCCTTGATGAAGTGATTGCGCGCGGCACCCTCACCGTGTGCACCACCGGCGACTACAAGCCTTACACCTCGCTGCGCAGCGACGGCGGCTATGAAGGCATCGACATTGCCATGGCCGAGTCACTGGCCAAGAGCCTCAACGCCAAGATCACCTGGGTGCCTACCACCTGGAAAACCCTGATGCCGGACTTTCTCGCCCAACGCTGCGACATCGCGGTGGGCGGTATTTCCGTATCGTTGGAGCGTCAGAAAAAAGCCTTCTTCAGCCAATCGCTCGGGGTCGATGGCAAGATCCCACTGGTGCGCTGCGCCGATGTGCAGCGCTACCAGACAGTGGAACAGATCAACCAGCCCCAGGTGCGAGTGATCGAACCCGCCGGAGGCACCAATGAAGTGTTTGCCCGTGCGCACTTGGGCCAGACGCAGATTCGCCTGCATGACAACGTGACGATTTTTGATGAGCTGCTGGCGGGCAAAGCCGATGTGATGATTACCGACGCCAGCGAGGCGCGTTATCAGCAGAAGCTCAAACCTGGGTTGTGTGCGGTCAACCCGGAGCAACCGATGCAGTACAGTGAAAAAGCGTTTTTGTTGCCGCGCGATGATGTGGCCTGGAAGAGTTATGTGGACCAGTGGTTGCATTTGAGTGTGGCGACGGGGGCGTATGCGGGGATTGTGGGGCAGTGGTTGGCTGCGCCTTGAATGCGGGGTGTCAGGTAGATCGGTGTTGATTGTCCGGCCGTCATCGCAGGCAAGCTCCCACAGTTGGATCCTGGGGCGCCAGTCCGGTCCTACGCCTTGATCAACGCTACAAACGCCGCACACGCAGCGCTGCGATACGCGCCCTTGCGGCTCAGCAATGCCGCGGTGCGCTGCGGCAACGGTGGGTCAATCGCCACGGCATGCAGGCCTGCCTGGGCCTCGGCCAGTGCGCGGGGCAGGATGGTTGCCAGGGGCGTGCTGCGCACGATTTCGATAATCGCGCTGATGGAATTGGCCTCCATGGCAATCTGCGGTTCAACCCCTTGCTGGTGGCAGTAGTCGTCGATGTAGCGGCGGGTGGCGAAGCCTGTGTTCAGTAGCACCAGGGGCTGTTCGAGCCAGGCCGGTTGTGTGCGTTCGGGGTGACTGGCACTGATGACCAGGCTCAGCTCTTCGACAAACAGCGCCTCACAGTCGATCTCCAGCCCATGCTCGCCGGTAAAGCCGATACCGATATCCAGCTGGTCCTCGCCCAGCGCGGCTTCGATACGGTCTTGGGTCAGTTCCTCAATGCTCAGGGTGATGCCAGGGTACAACGCATTGAACCGTGCCAGCAGCGGACCGATCAGGTAGGCGGTGAAGGTCGGCGTCATGGCCAGGCGCAAATGCCCTCGGCGCAGGTCCTGCACGTCATGTATGGCGCGGGTGCCGGCTTGTAGATCCTGCAAGGCCAGCCGCGCATAACGCACATAGGCCTGCCCCGCGTCGGTCAGGCTGACACTGCGCCCGGAGCGGTCCAGCAGTGGCGCGCCCAGGCTTTCTTCCAGTTGCTTGATCTGCTGCGACAAGGTCGGTTGCGACACGTGCAGCGCCTCGGCAGCCCGCGTGAAATTGCGATGCTCGGCAACGGCCAGCAAGTAACGGATATGACGCAACAGCATGGGCAGCGCTCCAACTATAGGCATGGCTTATAGACAGCATCATAAACCGGTCTTGGACGCTATAAACGAAAACTTCCATCCTTGCCCCATCAGCGACGCAAGGAGAACCACCATGCAGACTCTCATCGACGGCTTTCGCAAATTCCAACGTGAAGCCTTTACCCCTCGCAGTGACTTGTTCAAACACCTGGCGACCACGCAAAACCCCGGCACCTTGTTCGTGTCCTGCTCTGACAGCCGCGTAGTCCCCGAGCTGTTGACCCAGCAGGAACCCGGTGACCTGTTCGTCATCCGTAACGCCGGCAACATAGTGCCGTCCTACGGCCCGGAGCCGGGAGGTGTGTCGGCCACAGTCGAATATGCCGTAGCGGTGCTGGGCGTCAGCGACATTGTGATTTGCGGGCACTCGGACTGCGGCGCAATGACCGCGATTTCCACCTGCAAATGCCTGGACCACCTGCCCGCCGTGGCCAACTGGTTGCGCCATGCCGAGTCGGCCAAGGTGATCAATGCCGCCCGTACGCATGCCTCGCACGCTGCCCGCCTGGATTCGTTGGTGCGCGAAAACGTGGTCGCCCAACTGGCTAATCTCAAGACCCACCCTTCGGTCGCCCTGGCGCTGGAACAAGGCCGGATGAACCTGCATGGCTGGGTGTACGACATCGAAACCGGCGGCATTGACGCTTTGGACGGGCACACCGGGCGCTTCGTCTCCCTGCTCGACCACCCCAGCACCCGCGCCCACGCCGCCTGAACCCTAATCAACCCAAGAGGACGTCACCATGTTGCACTCCCAATTCGCTCAAACCCCACGCCTGGCCCTGGCCGACACCGTTATCGACCTCAAGGCACGCAAAAACCTGTCGTGGCAGGACCTCACCGACGGCACGGGGCTGAGCCTGGCATTCGTCACCGCCGCACTGCTCGGCCAACACCCGCTGCCCAAGGAAGCGGCCGATATCGTGTGCGGCAAACTCGGCCTTGACGAGGACGCCAGCCGCCTGCTGCAAAGTGTGCCCCTGCGCGGCAGCTTCCCGAGCGGTGTGCCGACCGATCCAACCATGTACCGTTTCTATGAAATGCTGCAGGTCTACGGTTCCACCCTCAAGGCCCTGGTGCATGAGCAATTCGGCGACGGCATCATCAGCGCCATCAACTTCAAGCTGGACATCAAGAAAGTCGAAGACCCGGACGGCGGCTCCCGTGCGGTCATCACCCTGGACGGCAAATACCTGCCGACCAAACCCTTCTGATTCGCCGCCAACCGTCTACGCTCTTGGCACACCAACAAGAACGAGGGACGGGTCAATGAAGAGACTGCTCCGATTCACCTGGCTGCTGCTGTTGTGTTGCAGCCAGGTGCATGCTGCCACGGCACAGGAAGCGGATGCCCAAGCCGCCAAGGCCCTGCTGGAAAAGGCCTTGGCGTACTACCACAAGCAAGGTGACAAAGCGTTCGCCGCCTTCAGCCGTCAGGGCGAGTTCATCGACCAGGACCGTTATGTGTTTGTGGTCAATACCCAAGGCGTGCTGTTGGCCAGTGGCGGGCCCTCCTCCGCGCTGATCGGTCGCGATGTGTCCGAGGTACTCGGGCCCGACCTGCAAGCCTCGTTCAAACAAGCCTTGAGCGTGCCGGAAGGCCAGGGTATCCAGCAGGCTGACTATCGCTGGCAGAACTGGAATGACGGCAAGGTCGAACATAAGCACGTGTTTTATCAGCGGGTGGGCGAACGCATCCTGGCGGTCGGTTATTACTTGCCGCGCGCCACACCGGAACAGGCACGGGCGCTGCGCAACAAGGCGGTGGAGGCGTTGGTCAAGGATGAAACCGGCACGCTCAAGGCGATCAACTCCTTGCAGGGCGGCTTCCTGCAAGATGATCTCTACGTGTTCGTGGTGGACCTGAACACGCGGCGCTACGTCGCCCATGGCACCAACCTGCGCCTGATCAACACCGATTTTGCCAAGATCAAGGACCCGGATGGCAAACCGGTGGGTGTGCCGATCCTCCAGATGATGGCCGAACAAGACCAGGGCGAATACAAATACCGCTGGAAAAACCCGGTGACGGGCAAGGTCGAGAACAAGCATGCCTATGTGCGCAAGAGCGGGCATTTCATGGTTGCGGTGGGGTATTACAGCCCCTGATCCAAGATGTGAACTGCAATAAAACGGTGGGCGGGGGCAGCGCTTTTTTGTAGGAGCGAGCTTGCTCGCGAAAAACTCAAAGGCGCCGCGTTCACTCAGAAAGCCCGCGTTATCGTTGACGTTTTTCGCGAGCAAGCTCGCTCCTACAGTGGGCGATTAACCGTTATTGGGCTTTGTCTTCACGACCGCGCAGTACCCGGTTGGGCATCGCTATCGCAGCCGCCAACCCCAGCAGCGACACCGCCGCACTCACCATCAGCAAATGCCGAAACGTCACCGCCAACTCGCCGCGCAGGGCATCCTGCGCCGGGCCGGGTGCGGCGTTGAGGCCGTCGAGCAGTACGTTGCCGGAACTGCCTTCGGCCACCAGTGCGCCGCTCGTCAAATGGGCGAAACTGGAATCGTGCAACAGCGCCAGCAGCAACGCCGACATACAGGCCACCCCCACTGCCCCGCCCAGGGAGCGAAACAGGTTGGTGGTGCTGGTGGCCACACCGATATCCCGTTGCTCCACCGAGTTCTGCGTACCTACCAACGAGGTCGGGAACTGCATACCGGCGGCGATACCGCACAACAACATGAAGACGCTGGTAAGCACCACCGCCTGGGGGGCGCTGTAGGCCATGCCGAGGATCGCCAAGGGGCTCAACAACGCGCCGCCGAGGATCATCGGTTTGTAGCGGCCGGTCACCGAGGTCATGCGCCCGGCGAAATACGCGCCCATCGGCAAGCCCATCGCCAAGGGCAGCAAGTGCAGGGCCGCGCTGTCGGCACCGGCGCCGGTCACGGTCTGGTAACGCAGGGGCATCAGCACCGTCAGGGAAATCGCCTGGAAGCTGGTGACGAAAATCGTGCACCAGCACAACACCGCACTGCGGTTGGCAAACAAGTGCATGGGCAGCAGCGGTTCGCGCGCGCGGCGTTCGTGCCACACAAACGCGCTCAATGCCAACAGGGCACAGGCCAGCAACCCCAGCACTTGATCGTCACGCCACGAATGGCCCTGGCCGATTTCGGTGATGCCCAGCAACAAGGCAGTCAGGCCGATGATCATCAGCACCGTGCCGAGGTAATCGATGATGGGCTTGCGCTGCGGCACCGGCAGCCCCACCAGAGTGCGATGGGCCACGTACCAGGCGCCGGCACCCAGTGGCAGGTTGATCAAAAACACCCAGCGCCACGACAGGTACTCGGTCATATAGCCGCCCAGCACCGGCCCGGCCACGCTGGCCACCGCATACATGCTGCTGAAATACCCCTGATAACGTCCCCGTTCGCGGGGAGGAATAATGTCGCCAATGATCGCCTGGCTCACCGAGACCATCCCGCCAGCGCCGATGCCCTGCAGAACCCGCGCCAGCACCAGTTGTTCCATGCTTTGCGCCAGGCCGCAAAACAGCGACGCCAGGGTGAACACGCCCATGCCGATGAGCATCATGGGCCGGCGCCCATACAGGTCACCCAACTTGCCGTAGATCGGCACCGCCACGGTCATCGCCACCATGTAGCCGGAGATCACCCAGGCCAGCAGGTTGACGTCATGGAACTGTGCGGAAATGGCCGGCATGGACACGGCGACAATGGTCTGGTCCAGGGCACCCAGGAAGATCGCCATCATCAGCGCGACCAGGATACTGCGCACGGCGGGAACGGTTGGAGCGGGCTGATTGAGGTGAGTCACGGCAGAACCTTCGAGCAGGGCCCACAGGCAACGGTCACCGGTGGGAATGCTCGATACGATAGCAGGCTATTCGATAGGCTCGTAAGGAAGGCCGACGTAATTTTCTGCGATGGTTTTGCGCCCGGCCTGGGAGTGAATGAAATAGTCCAGTTCGCTCTCGGCAATGCGCTGGCTGAAGGCGTCCGCCTGGGGAAACTGATGCAGCATCGAGGTCATCCACCAGGAAAACCGCTCGGCTTTCCACACCCGGCGCAGGCAGATTGCCGAGTATTTTTCCAGCAAGTCCAGGCGCCCTTCGCGGTACACCTTGAGCAAGATGCGGAACAAGGTGCTCACATCACTGGCCGCCAGGTTCAAGCCCTTGGCACCGGTGGGCGGCACAATGTGCGCGGCATCGCCGAGCAGGAACAGGCGCCCGTACTGCATGGGTTCCACCACAAAGCTGCGCAGCGGCGCGATGCTTTTCTCGATCGACGGGCCGGTCACCAATTGTTCAGCCAATGCGCCGGGCAGGCGGTTTTTCAGCTCCTCCCAGAAACGCTCATCCGACCAGTCGTCCAGCTTTTCTTCGACCGGCACTTGCAGGTAGTAACGGCTGCGGGTCAGCGACCGCATGCTGCACAGCGCAAAGCCCCGCGCATGTTTGGCGTACACCAGTTCGGCATGTACCGGCGGCGTGTCGGCCAGCACGCCCAGCCAGCCGAAGGGATAGACGCGTTCGAACACCTTCAGCGCTTGCGCCGGTATCGACTGGCGGGCCACGCCATGGAAACCGTCGCAGCCGGCAATGTAGTCGCACTCCAGGCGGTAGGCTTGGCCTTCATGCTCAAAGGTCAGCCACGGCTGTTCACTTTTCAGGTCATGGGGTTGAACATTGGAGGCTTCGTACAGGGTGATGGCACCGGCGGCTGCGCGGGCGGCCATCAGGTCGCGGGTGACCTCGGTCTGGCCGTAGATCATCACCGATTGGCCACCGGTCAAGGCCTTGAGGTCGATGGAGGTGAGTTGGCCATTGAGGACAATGTCAAACCCGTCGTGCACCAAACCTTCGGTGTCCATGCGTTGGCTGACCCCGGCTTCGCGCAGCAGGTCGACCATGCCCTGTTCCAACACACCGGCGCGGATACGGCCTTGCACGTAATCGGCGCTCTGACGCTCTAGAACAAGGGTTTGGATGCCAGCATTGTGCAACAGTTGGCCGAGCAGCAATCCGGAAGGACCGGCGCCAATAATGGCGACTTGAGTGTTAAGGGTTTTCATTATTTTTATGGCCTTCAAGCTTCACGCGAACGTATGGAGTGAAAGAGTTGTCATTGGTCTTATGGCTGACATTTTTCACTTGAGTGAGCCGCATAAGAAGGTGAAAACTGCGTCAAAACCTGTGCTTTTCGCCAATCGGGGCGATTACCGAACCATTATCCTGAGTATCGGATTGAAACCATGACCAAAACCGCGATTCCGGTCTTCAAGCTTTACGGGGAAAGCCAGCAGTGGCCGACTCCCGATTTGTTGCACTGCGAAACCATTTCCCGGCGCAGTCGGGAATACCAGTGGGAAATCCAGCCCCACCGGCACGCGGACCTGTGCCAGTTGCTGTATGTGCACAAAGGCCAGGCACAGCTGGAAATCGAAGGCCAGCGCACCACGCTTAACGAGTCGAGCCTGCAAGTGCTGCCACCGCTGTGCGTGCATGGCTTTCGTTTTTCCGAGGATGTAGAAGGGTTTGTGGTAACGCTTTCGGCGCCGCTGGTCAGCCACTTGCAGGCGCAACTGGGCTCTACCGTCGATGGCCTGCACACACTCGGCAGCTACCCGGCGGGCAAGGACAGCGACTACTTGAACAGCCTGTTCCTACGTTTGCAGGACGAATACGCCGATGACCAACCGGCACGGGACATGATGCTGCACGCCCTGGTCAGCGTGTTATTGGTGTGGGTCAGCCGCCAGGCGATCCAGCGCCGCCACCCACGCGCACCGCGGGGTCGTGAGTACTTTCGGCGGTTTACGCAACTGGTCGAACAGCATTACCGCGAACACCCCAAGATTGAAGACCTGGCCCACAAACTGGGCATCTCGGTCTCACACTTGAACGGGACGTGTCGGGAGTTGGGTGGGCAACCAGCGTTGCAGATCATGCATGACCGCCAGTTGCTGGAAGCCAAGCGCCTGCTGACCTACACCAGCATGACCATCAACGAGATGTCCGAGGTGCTGGGCTTTTCCGACCCCACCAACTTCTCACGGCTGTTTCGCCGCAGAGTCGGGTTCTCACCCAAGGCGTTTCGTGAACAACTGAAGGCAGAGCAGCCTACCTGAGCGCACTGAAACTGCCGGTGCGGGGAACGCATTGGTCCTGATGGCAACTGATGGCGAACGCCGCCGGCTGCATGCGTGTTTGCTCGACGCGGTAGGCGGCAGTCCCATACAGCGCTGTCGCCAATGCGCAGAGGGTGAAAATCGTCAGGTACTTTCTGGTTTTGATGCTCATGGCACAGACCTCTGAACGGATCTACAGGGTGCTGTTTAAAGCATAGGTCAGTCAGGGCAACTTGCCATGATGCGGTGCCATTCAGCGCGCTTATTTCACCTCAGAGTCCTACGTCCCAAACCGGCTCTTCGGGAAACCGCAGCACCAGGAAATCCAGGAGGCTGCGCAGCGCCGAGGGCATGTGTTTGCGTGAGGCGTACACCGCATAGATATTCATTTGTCGTGGCTCGGCGTGCGGCAGCAAGCGCACCAACTCCCCACTGCGAATCAGCTCACCGGCCTGATAACTGGGCAGCATCGCCACCCCTGCCCCGGCCAGCGTCACGCGCATTAACGTGCTGGCTTCGTTGGCCGTGATATTGCCGTGGACCGGCACCGACACGTGCTCTCCGTTTTCTTCGAAATGCCACAGGCTCTTGCCGAAGTAAGAGTGGGTCAGGCAATTGTGCCGGGCCAGGTCTTCGACTTTCTGCGGCGCCGGATGCTCGCGCAGATAAGCCGGTGTGGCGCACACCACCGAGCGGCATACGGTCAGACGCCGGGCGATCAGGTTGGGGTCCAGATCGTTGCTGGTTCGGATCGCCAGGTCAATGCGCTCGTCCACCAGGTTCACCGTGCGATCGAGCATCTGCAAATCCACCGTCACCAACGGGTAGCGCTTGACGTACTCGGCAATCGCCGCGCCCAGCTGCGCCTGGCCGAACGAGGTGCTGACGCTCAGGCGCAACAGACCTCGGGGCGCATCATCGGGCTCGCTGACGGCGGCCTGCATATCCCCACACAAATCCAACAATTGCCGGCAACGCGGTAGCGTTTCACCCCCGGCGGCGGTGAGGCTGAGCTTGCGCGTGGTGCGGTGCAGCAGGCGTGCGCCCACCCAGTCTTCCAGCTCGGCCAGGTAGCGCGAGACCACCGGGCGCGACAGGTCAAGGTGGTCGGCTGCGGCGGATTGGCTGCCCAGGTCCACCACGGTGACAAACACGCGCATTGCTTGAAGACGATCCATGATTTGCCCGCTTTTAGAAACAAACTATGTCCCAGCATCGCATTTTTTGTCGCGTTTTATGCAACTAAGCTCTGTGCATCCCTTACCGATGGCAGGAGCTGCCCGATGTTCTCGACCTTCAAACGCTTGACCCTGGCCACCGCCGCCCTGGCCTTCGCTGCCCACGCAGCGGCGGCAGAGCTGAAACTGGACGTGTACAACCCAGGCGAAGCTGCGATCTTCCCGGTCAGCTCGGTGCTGGTGAGCGGCGAGAAAGACGCGATCCTGGTGGATGCGCAATTCGGCAAAGGCCAAGCCGAGCAGCTGGTGCAGAAGATCCGCGCCAGCGGCAAGCACCTGACCACCATCTACATCAGCCATGGCGACCCGGATTACTACTTCGGCCTCGACACCCTGACCACCGCTTTCCCCGACGCCAAGGTGCTGGCGCCGCAGCCGGTGGTCGACCATATCAACGCCACCGTCGCCGACAAGCTGGCCTTCTGGGGCCCGAAAATGGGCGCGGAAAAACCGGCCAAGACCCTTGTACCGCAGGTACTTAAAGGCCATAGCCTGACCCTGGAAGGACAGCAGCTTGAAGTGGTGGGCCTCGACGGCCCGCAGCCGGATCGCAGCTTTGTGTGGATCCCGTCGATCAAGGCCGTGGTCGGTGGTGTGGTGGTCGCTGAAAATATCCACGTGTGGATGGCCGATACCCAGAGCGCGCAATCCCATCAAGACTGGTTGGCTACCCTCAAGCGCATTGAAGACCTGAAACCGAGCACCGTGGTGCCGGGCCATTACCTGGGCACGCCGTCGCTGGCCTCGGTCAAGTTCACTGCCGATTACATCAAGGCCTTCGACCTCGAAACCGCCAAGGCCAAGGATTCCGCCGCCCTGATTGCGGCCATGAAAAAACGTTACCCCACCCTTGCCGACGAAAGCTCGCTGGAACTGAGCGCCAAAGTCGCCAAGGGCGAAATGAAGTGGTAATTGGCTTTAAACCTTAACCCTGTTGGAGAACATCATGAGCAAGATCGCAATCATTGGTGCCACCGGCCGTGCCGGTAGCCAACTGCTGGAAGAAGCGCTGCGTCGCGGGCATACCGTGACGGCCATCGCCCGTAATACCGACAAGCTGGCCGTGCGTCCTGGTGTTACGGTCAAACAGGTTGATGCCCTGGATGCCGAAGCCTTGCAACACGCCATCAGCGGCAGCGACGTGGTGCTCAGCGCCGCGCACTTCGCCACCCTCCCCGCCAGCGCCGTGATCGGCCCGGTGAAGAAGGCCGGGGTGAAACGTCTGTTGGTGGTCGGCGGCGCCGGTTCACTGCTGTTGCCCGGTGGCGGGCGCGTGATCGACAGCGAAGGGTTTCCGGCTGAATACAAAGCTGAAGCCAGTGCCGGAGCTGACTTCCTGGAGACGCTGCGCCAGGAAAAGGACCTTGATTGGACCTTCCTGTCGCCATCGGCCCTGTTCGACGGCACCCAGCGCACCGGCAACTTCCGCCTGGGCAAGGATGAGCTGCTGATGGACAGTGACGGCAATAGCTCGATCAGTTTTGCCGACTTCGCCATCGCCATGCTGGATGAAGTGGAAACACCGAAGCACTCGCGCCAGCGCTTTACGGTCGGTTACTGACCCAACGCTGGCTTGCCTTTTTTGTAGGAGCGAGCTTGCTCGCGAAAAACTCACAGGCGCCGCGTTCATTCAGGAAGTAGGCGTTATCGTTGACGTTTTTCGCGAGCAAGCTCGCTCCTACCTAGGGCGATGTACGGGCAAGCCAGCTCACGCACTGGCTTCCCTGACCAACCAATCCATCAGCTCGACCAACCCAACCGACGGTTCCTTCCCCGGCGGATACACCAGGTAATAGCCCATCCCCGTCGACACCCGCAGTTCAAACGGCATTGCCAACCGCCCGGCCTTCAGATCCTCGCCAATCAGCGCACTGTCGCCCATCGCCACCCCGGTGCCCTGGGACGCTACGGTCATTGCCAAGTCCAAGGTTTCGAAGTGATGCCGTTGGATGGGATCGCTCAAGCGGGTATTGGCAGCCTTGAGCCACAACGCCCAGTCGCGCTCGTCCCGTGTCGGGTGCAGCAGCAGGTGATGCTGCAAATCCTGCGGCGTATGCAGACTACCCAGCAACCCAGGTACGCAGACCGGTGTCAGGCGCTCGTCGAACAGATGCCGCGCCTCGGCCGACTGCTCGGCGATGGGCCCGTAGATCACCGCCGCGTCAAACTGTTCGCGACGAAAGTCGACGTTATAGGCCACCGTCGTGGTGAGCTCCACCGGCACATCCGGGCGCTCTTTTTGCCAGTGCAGCAAGCGCGGCAACAGCCAGCGCATCACGCAGGTGGACGCTTTGAGCTGCAAGGTTCGGCGCCGGTCACCGATGTGTTCCACCGCGTCAGCGAGCAAGCCAAACACCTGTTGCGCGCACGCCAACCATTCGCGCCCCTCCTCCGTCAGGCTCAAGCCCCGCGCCTGGCGCTGAAACAAGGCATAGCCCAACTGGCTTTCCAACCCGGCCACCTGCCGGCTCACCGCGCCCTGGGTGATGTGCAGGTGTTCGGCGGCGCGGGTGAAGTTGCAGCACTGGGCCGTGACCCAGAAGGTGTGCAACGCGGGTAACGGTGGGAGACGTTTCATTGGGGCGCAGCCATGACCGGAGGACATAGCGAGTATGACTTTTTATCCATTGTTGCCGCCACCGGCCAACCGCTCCAATAGCGCTTCGACCCCATCACAAGAGCGACCTGTATGGCGACCTGCGGCGAAGTATTGGTGCACCTCCTGGAACGCTACGGCGTGGACCACGTATTCGGCATTCCCGGCGTACACACCGTGGAGCTGTACCGGGGCTTGGCGCGCTCCAGTATTCGGCATGTCACCCCGCGCCACGAACAGGGCGCCGGCTTCATGGCCGACGGCTATGCGCGCACCCGTGGCAAGCCCGGCGTGTGCTTTATCATCACAGGCCCCGGCATGACCAATATCACCACAGCCATGGGCCAGGCCTATGCCGACTCGATCCCGATGCTGGTGATTTCCAGCGTGCAGGCACGCAGCCAGTTAGGCGGCGGGCGCGGCAAGTTGCACGAGCTGCCAAACCAGAGCGCGCTGGTGGCCGGGGTGGCGGCGTTCTCTCACACCCTGATGTCGGCGGCGGAACTGCCGGGCGTGCTGGCGCGGGCATTCGCGTTGTTCCAGGCCGGCCGGCCGCGCCCGGTGCATATCGAGATCCCCCTGGATGTGTTGGTGGAAAATGCCGACGCGTTGCTGGGCAGCACGCCAGTCAGCGTCGCCCGCGCTGGCGCGGCACCGGCGGCCGTGCAGCAGATGAGCCAGAGGCTGGCTGCGGCCAAGCGCCCGCTGATCCTGGCCGGTGGCGGCGCCATTGACGCCGCCGCCGAACTGACCCACCTCGCAGAAGCCCTCGGCGCGCCCGTGGCCCTGACCATTAACGCCAAGGGCCTGTTGCCCGCCGCGCACCCGCTGCTGATCGGCTCCACGCAAACACTGCTCGCCACCCGTGCCTTGGTGGCTGAAGCTGACGTGGTGCTGGCGATCGGCACGGAGTTGGCGGAGACCGACTACGACGTCAACTTCGCCGGTGGTTTCAACATTCCCGGTACGCTGCTGCGCATCGACATCGACCCGGACCAGGCCGTACGCAATTACCCACCCCAAGTGGCACTGGTGGCCGACGCACGCATCGCCACCCAGGCCCTGCTCACCGAAATCAACCGCCAGCCGCTGGCGCCGCGCACTACCGACTGGGGCACAGCACGCGTCGCTCGTTTATGGGCCGAGCTGGAACCTACGTGGGACGCTGCGACGCGTGCGCAAACCCGGTTTCTCAACGCCGTTCTGGAGGAACTGCCCGGCGTAGTGTTCGTGGGCGACTCCACTCAACCGGTGTACAGCGGCAACCTGACCCTGAACCTCGACCACCCGCGCCGCTGGTTCAACGCCTCTACCGGTTACGGCACCCTGGGTTATGCCCTGCCCGCCGCTATGGGTGCCTGGCTCGGGCGCGGCGATGGCCAACCGGTGGTGTGCCTGATCGGCGACGGCGGTTTGCAATTCACCCTGCCGGAACTGGCCAGCGCGGTGGAGGCCCGTACACCAGTGATCGTGCTGTTGTGGAATAACCAAGGCTATGAAGAGATCAAGAAGTACATGGTCAACCGTGACATCGAGCCGGTGGGTGTGGACATCTACACGCCGGACTTTATCGGTGTGGCCAAGGCTCTGGGCTGCGCGGCACAAAGCGTCCATGGCATTGAAGGGTTGCGCACTGCTTTACGTGCCGCCGCTGATCGCCAGGGGCCGACGCTGCTTGAAATCGACCAGGGGCAGTGGGAGTTGACGAGTCTGTAATCCCGGCCTGACAGCCCACCCATATCTCCCCGACGCCCCGCGATCAAATTGTGGGAGCGGGCTTGCTCGCGAAGGCGGCCTGACAGCCGACGCCCACTGCGCGCTTACCTCACCACTCGGCATCCGCATTTTTTCAATAACCCCTGCGACTTTCTGATTTGCCCCGCTGCACGCTCCATGGCCTGATTCGCCCTTGTTCATTCAAGGCAGGCCCATGGAAAACGTTCAGACAAAATCCACCACCGCCGTATGGCTGATGATCAGCGTGGTGCTCGTCGCCCTCAATTTGCGTCCGTCGATGGCGGCCGTGGGGCCTTTATTGGCGTCGATTCGCGCGGATGTGCCGCTCAGTTTCAGCAGCGCAGCCTTACTGACCATGTTGCCAGTCATGGCCATGGGCCTGGCGATGTTCTTTGGCATGGGCCTGGCCAAGCGCGTGGGCGAGCATCGCAGCATTGTGGCGTCGCTGCTGGTGATTGGGCTGGCGACTGTGTCGCGGCTGTTCCTGGATTCGGCACTGGAGCTGATCGTGAGTGCCATTGCGGCGGGTGTCGGCATTGCGCTGATCCAGGCGTTGATGCCGGCGCTGATCAAGTCCCGGTTCAGCGCCAATGTCTCGTTATTCATGGGCCTGTATGTCACCGCGATCATGGGCGGCGCGGCCCTGGCTGCTTCGTTCTCGCCGTTGGTGCAAACCCAGACCGGCAGCTGGCGTATCGGTCTGGCGATCTGGGCGATGCTGGCGTTGTTGGCCCTGGTGTTCTGGTATGCACAGCGTTCGGCCCTGCCGCCATTGCCTCAAGCCGGTTCGGGGCCCCAGGAGGCATTTTTCAGCAACCGTCGTGCCTGGTTGCTGGCGGTCTTTTTTGGCCTCGGCACCGCGTCCTACACCTGTGTGCTGGCGTGGCTGGCGCCGTACTACGTCGAGCAGGGTTGGAGTGAACAGAATGCCGGTTTGCTGCTGGGTTTCTTGACCGCCATGGAGGTGATCTCCGGCCTGGTCAGTCCGGCCATCGCCAACCGCCGCCAAGATAAACGCGGCGTGGTAGCGGTGCTGCTGGTGCTGATCATCCTGGGGTTCTGCGGCCTCATTCTCAGCCCCCAACACTGGAGCCTGTTGTGGCCCTGCCTGCTCGGCCTGGGAATTGGCGGCCTGTTCCCGATGAGCCTGATCCTGTCCCTGGACCACCTCGACAACCCGCGCCGTGCCGGAGGCCTTACCGCGTTTGTGCAGGGCATCGGTTATCTGATCGCCGGCCTGTCGCCACTGATCGCCGGCATGATCCGCGACCAGTTGGGCAGCTTCGAATGGGCCTGGTGGTCGTTAATGGCAGTGAGCGGGCTGATGCTGCTGATCGTGATGCGTTTCAACCCGGTGCATTACGCACGGCATATCCGCTGACGTCGTATTACAAACATTTTTTGTCCCACACAAAACATTGAAGGGTCCTACAGAGCTTTCTATTGGTACGAGCGTTCCGTTAACATTTTGCTCAGTCTTGTACTGAGTTCGGTACAAAGGGTTTACGGACGAAACCGATGCTAAACAGTAACTTGCTCAGAAAGCTTGATATGCAGGATTTGATGGTGTTTATCGCCGTCTACGACCAGAGCAGCGTTACCGAGGTGTCTGAAACGCTGTTCGTCAGCCAGTCCACCGTGAGCTATAGCCTGAAGAAGCTGCGCACCAGCTTTGAAGATGAGCTGTTTATCAACACCCGCGCAGGCATGCGTCCTACGTACAAGGCCACCACCATGTACGAGCATGTGCAGAAGATTCTGGAAAGCATCAACCTGTGCCACGCCGGTGGCCAGGCGTTCGACCCGACCCAACAGGCGGTGACCTTCAACGTGTGTGCGCCGGAATATTTCGAACAGTTGATCCTGCCGCGCCTGTTGAAGCGCTTCGACCATGCCGACCTGCCGGTGATCGTCAACGTGCAGAAGCTGGAAACCGACATCCCCGCCGACGACCTGCGTGAAGGTCGCCTGGACCTGGTGATCTGCTTCGGCCCGCACTTTCACCGCGCCCATAAAGACTTCAAGACCCAGATGCTGTTGGAGGACGATTTGGTCTGCGTGTGCGACCAACGCTCGGCACCCAGGGAGCCGGCGTTCAGCCTGCAATCCTTCGTTGAGCGGCGCCACGTATTCCCCACGCCGTGGACCTCCGACACCAACATGATCGACGGCTGGCTAGCCCGCCAGGCGCGCAAGCGCCAGGTGATCGCGCGGGCCAACAGCTACAGCGCGGCATTGAAGATGATTGCCGGCACCGACTTCATCGTCACCCTGCCCCGCCGCGTGCAAAAGTTGCTGGCGCCAGCGCCGGCATTCGGTGTTTGCGAAGCACCTAACGGTTTGCCGGGGTTCACCCTGGATATGCAGTGGAACGAAACCAGTGGGCAGGACAGCGCTAATACTTGGTTTCGGGAGCAAGTGGTGAAGGTGTGTGCGGATCAGGGTTTGTTGTAGGAACGCGCCTGCTCAAGCTCTCCACACCCTAATCAAATAGCCAGTGACGTTCGGCGCTTAGTGACAGCCTGCGACGCGTCATCCCGAGCGACAGGGTAATCGGTATGGCAGGCGGCTATCACTTTGACCATCCAGGCCAGAAACTGCTTTACGGCACCTGAACGCTCACGCCCCGGCACGCACACGGCTGAAAACTGCGCGCCCGGAATCTTGATGTCGGGTCTGTAAGGAATCAGCAATCCATTCGCAACATAGTCTGCCGCCAAGACCGTGCTCGCCAGCGTCAAGCCATGCCCCGCAATAGCGGCCTGGAGCGCAAAATGCTCATCGTTGTATTCACGATAGACCGCGTTTGATAGCCAACTCTCATGATTCGCAGCCGCGCACCAGGACGCCCAACTAATTGAAGCGGGCGATGCCGTAGCCCAACGTATATTTATAAGTTTCAACGAAGCTTCAGCTTCTTCTTGCTTCCAATGGGCGTGGGAGAAAACACCAAACTGTTCGCGCATAAGCGCGTGGCTGTACAAGTCTGGAAAATCGCGAAACCCACAACGAATAGCTAAATCAACAGATGAGTCACGAAATAAATCCACCACTTCATTACTGGTTTCAACACTGACATGAATGTCTGGATGTTCACTATAAAATTTCGCCAGCCGAGGAATCAACCATAAAGACGCAAATGCCGGCGTGGTAGAAACTCGGAGTGTGTTGGAGTCGGCGGGTGGCTTAAGCAACGACATACTACTGCTTATATCCAAAAAAGAAAGATGCACCTTTGAATATAGCCTCTCACCGTTCGCAGTGAGTTGAACACCATGAGGAGTGCGTACAAAAAGCATACTGCCCAATAAGTTTTCAAGTGTTTTTATTTGTTGTGATACTGCCGCTGGGGTGACAAACAACTCCGCGGAGGCTGCTTTAAACCCACCGAGTCTTGCAGCAGATTCAAATGCACGAATGGCTGTCAACGGCAATTTTGCGAACATTAATCAATCCCCCTTCCATGGTAAAAAAACTAAGCCAGGCTTACTTTATCTGATTTGCCTTCGCTTTCATAGAAGTGAATTCTAGGCTACGCCACCTAGCCTGTAACAGGAGGCGCGCCGATCGAGAATGTCGAGTGCTTACTGACAGCGCTTGCGGGTTGACGGAGTTCCTTAGTCTAAATAAATGACACTGGCCTATATACGGTCTATCCCTGAGTGCACTTCAGCATTCATGGAGTAGGTCTCGTTGCGCCTTTTTTAGAGCAAATGGTGCATCCATGGAAAAGAACATACCTATCATTGACGTCGGTAGTTTGACGCAGGGCGCAGAGATATCACCACGTCTAATAAAGGAAATCGACAACGCGTGCAGGGAGGTCGGATTCTTCACCGTCGTCAATCACGGTGTAGATGACACGCTTATTTCAACTGTCTTCTCTCAAATACAATCGTTTTTCGACCTGCCTGTTCAGGCCAAGGAGAAAATCGAAATTCATAAATCTCCCTATATGCGTGGCTACTTTAGCGAAGGCGCTGATAAGTCGGATGGCATATTGGGCGATGTCAAAGAGGGTTTTGACATGGCAGCGGACTTGTCGCTTGACGACGAGTTCGTAAAAGCCAAATTACCTTTTTACGGCCCCAATGTATGGCCAGAGGAATTGCCCGACTTCAAGCTTGCGATGACGGAATATCACTCGCAAATGCTCGCGTTCGGAAAAAAACTGCTTAACGTGTTTGCCCTTGCGCTGAATATGCCGATCGATTACTTCGATGATAAATTCAAGAAGCCGATGGCACAATTGAGAGTCCTGCGTTATCCCTCCACTCAATACACGCAGGGAGCGCCGATGGGTGCTGGAGAGCATACAGACTTCGGCTGGATAACCATGATCTCGGAAAGTGCCACCGGGGGGTTGGAGGTACAGAGTGCTCACGGCACCTGGATCAAAGTCAAACCCATCCCAAATGCCTTTGTCGTCAATGTCGGAGATCTAATGTCTCGCTGGACGAATGACCGTTACAAGGCAACGCTGCATCGAGTGATAAATACCTCTGGCAAATTACGTCACTCGGCGGCCTTTTTTATGGATCCAGACTACACCGCCAAAGTGGAGTGCCTGCCCAGCTGTTGCGCAGAGGGCAGTCCTGCGAAATACAGAGCGATCATAGCGGGTGAGTACATGGACCAGAGGTTCTTGGAAACCACCACAT
Source organism: Pseudomonas sp. AM4(2022) (assembly GCF_036346515.1). Taxonomy (NCBI): domain Bacteria; kingdom Pseudomonadati; phylum Pseudomonadota; class Gammaproteobacteria; order Pseudomonadales; family Pseudomonadaceae; genus Pseudomonas; species Pseudomonas sp. AM4(2022). Next base: position 227,246 of record NZ_JAOTNW010000003.1, on the reverse strand, counting down.
TTCGTGAACTTGAACCCAACTAGTAGGAGCATTGAACGTGCTAGGTAAAGAATACACATTCTATCTATCAGCGATCGTAGCGATACTGGGCACCGTGGGCTATCACATGCTCATGAAGAAAATACCGTCTACGATCAACCCCTTGGTTTCAATTGTCAGTATTTATGTGGCGATCGTTATCCTGTCCACCTTGATGTTGCCGTTTTTTTTGGGCAGTGGAACGTTACTCGCGGGCTTGAAGCAAATGACCTGGCTTCAGGGAGGCATCGCGTTTTGCATCTTAATGATGGAAATCGGCTTCTTGATGATGTATCGCAGTGGCTGGGACCTCAGCACGGGCAATATCGTTACCGGCGCCATTATCAATATTGCGCTCGGCTTCATCGGAGTATTTCTGCTTAAAGAAGGACTCTCCTATTTAAACATTGCCGGTGTTTTATTGTGCATCGTCGGCGTGATACTGATCGGCTACAAATCCAGTAGCGGCGATCAACCCTCGGGCGCGGATACTCACGCTACGGTCTCGCTAGTGCCGCCTTCACTGGCGCCAGAAGCAACAGCAAAAGAACCCTAGACACCCGCACACCTGCACTACATCTTTGGCATTGTGTGCGCACACATATTCGAACCCCGCCGTGAGTTCCACATGCGCACGGAAGTGATCACGCCTGCCCAGGCTTGATCCGCTGTTCAATGCTAGCCCCCAAACCAGGTCAATAAGCGTTTCAGTGAATTTTGCTCTTGAAGGTGATGAGATGTCTTTACTGTATGCTGATAATTATCTGCGCGCCATCAAAGACGCCAACGTGAAAACCCTGCTTATTTCAATAGCTAAAGAGCGAAAACTATTGCCATCGGTGGTGATACTAAGTGTGATAGCAACCTTCACTGTATGGGGCATATTCCTGGCATATACTCAACAGATCGTTGCGGCACTCGGTGCGATTATCTTAATTGCCCTTGCGAAAATCTGGTCCTGGTACCTGAGCCACGATTGCGCGCACAATTCTGTTTTCAAGTCGAAGAAAGTCAATGCTGTCGTCGGAGAGCTGCTGTCTTTCCTTAACGGCCTTTCTTTCTTTTCATTTGAAGCCTATAGAAAAGATCATGTTCGCCATCATGCCGAAAAAATTGATATTGGTGGGTTCGATAGTGGTCACTTTGCTGTCGCTCATCCAAGGCTGTTTAGTGCGATCATTGTTGCAGAAAAAATATACCTTCCCGCCTTCTACTATTTGATCAAGCTTACCAATATTTACGCTGTGATATTTAGTGGCAGCAGGCGCGAGGTTGCAAGGGGTATTGGAAGCCTGTGCATTTACGTTGTAGCCTTCGCTACGTTTGCCCGGTTCTCCCTGATGGTTGTGCTGGTATGGCAAGCCTCCTCCTTCCTGAGGATACACATCGTACGATTCGTCGACTGTTTCCAGCATTCTTTCCAGCAGGTGTATACGCAGGGAGAAAAGCTAACCCATGGAAAACACTACGAAATCAAAAACACTTTCTCCGTACCGGTGGCAAGAAAGTTTACCTTCCTCAATCTGATTATTTTGAATTTTGGTTACCACGCGGCCCACCACTGCTTTCCAACGTGCCCTTGGTATATGTTGCCACAACTTGAAGCCGCAATAATCAAACAGTTGAGGCTTTACGGAGTATCTGACACAAGAGAAGAAAGCACGCCATTCTTCAACTTCTTGACTGCCTATCATCGTGGGCGATTATCAAGAATCATCAGCACCGATGAAGGACAACCCTATGATGCTGATGGCCAATTTAACACCCATCATTTCACCGGTGCGTACACAGATAAGCTCTTAGGTTGAGTCACCCACTCAGGTCGGGCCTTATCAATGTTTGGAAACTGTCAGATCGTGGTTAAGGAGACCCCACCTCGGCGCTTGAAAGTCGTAATTTACTTATAACTTAACTCATGACAAATCAATCAGATCTTTAAAGGAGTGCGTGTGGACGATTCATGTGCAGACGCCAACAGCTTCTGGCTGACGGCCGTTGAAAAAGAGAGTATTCGGGACGCGCTCATAGACATTTGTTACGAGCCAACGGGAGGGCGAGACTACATTCACCTCATTCGCATGACCGCTTATCAAAAGTTTCCCGCGCGACTTCTAAAAAAGCTTGAATCACTTAAAGATGACGATGCTTCTTATTGTGTATTTGAGAATTTTCCGATTGATGACACATTTGGCAGCCCGCAAGGCGACGCTAATAGCTTGAACTTCAAAAGTGGTTACCTTTCTGAAAATGTGCTGGTTGCCCTGGGCAGTTTGATAGCGGAGCCCTACTCCATCAAGCATGAGGGGCCAAAACTGGTCAATGACTTGGTACCGCATCCGGAGGCCGTAGGCGAGTATACCGGCAACGGTTCGGACCTGGAGTTGGACCTGCACACCGAAAATGCCTTTCAGGCTTATGACTCCCGTGGAGACACCTCGCCGCTGGCTCTTTTGCTTCTCGGCGTTCGCGGTGACCCTGCCGGGGTGGGCCCGAAAACCTGGGTTGCCGATGCGAGGGAAGCCCTTCAGGTTCTGGAACAGGCCGATATTGAAATCCTATATGGCAAACATTTCATCATTCGTCAGCCCTACCGCTGGAGGAACAGTACCGCAGGCGCGAAAGAAACTCATGTATATCCAATTCTGAGCGGCCCGCTGACTCACCCTAGAGTCACTGCCGCGTTTTACCCGGACATGGTAATTGCCGCTGATCACGAAGCACAAAATACCCTGTTGAGGTTTTACAACGCGCTTAAAAGCGTAGCGCGGCCGCTGGACATTCAACCTGGCAAGTTGGTGTACATCAACAATCGTTTCATGCTCCATTCGCGTGATAAGTTCACCCCCAGTTTCGATCCAGAGGGGCATGCATATCGTTGGATCCAGCGTTTATTCATCACTAACAACTTGTGGAACTTCCGTTCATTCAACAAGTGTGGTGCGCGAATCTTCGAACCCGTTACTCGATGATATAAAGAGATAAATTAAATGTCGAACCATACGCCCTATACGTCAATCATTCATAATATAGGCACTTTCCTCACGGGTGATCTCGCGACTCCACTCATTACAGCGGATACCCTCGTCAGTGTTGATGGAATCATCACCTACGTTGGTCAGGCAGTAGATGTAGATTTTTCACACGCAGACCTGCTGATTGACGCCAAACAGAGCACGGTCATGCCAGGCTTGATCGACAACCACACTCACCCGACCCTGGGTGAGTACAGCCCGCGCTCTGGCAACCACAATTGGATCTGGCACTCCTTGCAGGGCGGCGTGACGACCATGATCTCTGCCGGGGAAGTGCACGTTCCGGGGCTACCGACCGACAGGGTCGGTACTATCGCCATGGCAATCGCAGCGCAACGCTCTTTCTCCAACGCACGCCCTAGCGGAATAAAAATGGAAGCCGGCGCGCCACTGCTCAACGACGAATTTTCGGATCAGGACTTCGCCGAAATGGTTGCGCAAGGCATCAACCAACTGGGAGAGGTCGGGATAGGCCCTGTCAAATCAGTCAGTCGTGCAGCTGAATTGGTCAAAATGGCTCGCAAACACGGCATGACCTCGATTACCCACACGGGCGGCCCTTCAATTTCTACCTCCCAGAGCATGGGCGCAGAAGAGATCCTTGAAATTGCGCCCGATATCATCGGGCATATCAATGGCGGCTATACCGCACTGGCACCAAGCCAAATCAGATGCCTGTGCGAAGGCTGTCTGGGTGCCTTGGAAATCGTACATAACGGGAACGAGTTCGCGGCGGTCACCACCCTGAATTACGCACGAGAAATGAACCAGCTGGATCGCATCGTCATTGGCACAGATTCTCCTGCCGGATGTGGGGTTCCCGCGCTTGGCATGCTCAGGGCAATTGCCTTGCTCAGTAGTTTCGGCGACGTACCACCGGAAAAGGCCGTCTGCTTCGCAACGGGTAACACCGCCAAGGTGCGAAAGTTGAATCGCGGGATTCTGGGCGTCGGAAGAGAAGCCGACATTCTGATCGCCTGCGGGCCTCTGGGAGGAGCGCAACCCAGCGTACTTGGAAGTTTCAGCAGTGGTGACCTTCCAAGTATTACCTCGATTCTGATCGATGGGCGCCTGGTCGTGAGGCAATCCAGGAACTCGCCACCGCCATCTGTCACACCTGAAATAACTCTGCGTACCTAATAGCAGCGTCCCGAAAGGGACGTCGCCTCGAGAGCACTCATATGCATAGAATTCTGCCCGAAATTACGCGCAGAGGGCCTACCGTACTCGCATGCGGTTGCGCAATTGGATTGGCTATTCCCTATCTTGCAGACTTGGCGAGGCCGTTGCTCCCCGTCATGGTTTTCATATTTGTCCTGGGCACTCTCCTGCGTATTAACAACGCTGAAGTCATCACGGCAGCAAGAAACTTGAAAATATCCCTGATATTTCCAGCCCTGATGGTGGTGGCTTGCCCTTATATTTTTGGAATGCTTTCGCTTTACCTCACCGGCAATCAAGAACTGTCCCTTGCGATAGCCATCGCTGTTGCCGCCCCGCCCGCCAGCGGAAATGCAGCCGTCGCGAGAATGCTCGGGCTTGACCCTTCCATGTCGTTGGTGACTGCACTCTGCTCAATGGCAATTATCCCTGTCACCGCTCCGCTGATACTCCACCTATTCGCTGATGGCCTTTCACTCTCCTTGAACCCTGTTGATCTGGCGATCAGACTGGCCGTGTTGATAGGAGGCGCCGAAGGCGCTGCTATTTTGATACGTCGTTTTTCGCACACCTTCGTCGCCACGCACGGCCTGGCTATTGACGGTATTGTCGTCATCGCGCTTTTCCTCTTTGCAGTAGGCACGATGGCGGGCATGCAGCAGGTAATTCTGGAGACCCCTTCGCTGGCCATCTCAATGATCGCTATCGCCTACTGCATCAACATCTGCCTGCAACTCCTCATGGGCTGTTTATATCCCGGGTCATTGATCTCCAAGTTCACCATGGCCCTCAACGGTGGCAATAGAAATGTTGGTCTATTATGGTCTGCTCTTGGTGTCAGCATATCGCCCACAATGGCGTTGTATTTTGCATGCTGCCAACTGCCTATTCACACCATGCCGAAGATACTGCAGTTTGTTTTACCCAAAATTGAAAGCTATTTGAACAAACTGGTTTTAAGCAAGAATCGAATCTGAGCTATTACCGTCTGGAACTGCATAAAAATGATACTCACGCCAGAAACTATCAGGCAGATTGCCGAACGCTCTTCTCTGGAGTCTACTGCCTGCTCTTGTGTTCGGGGCTTGTCGCAGGGGTGGGAAACCTTACCCAAAACACTTGAGGCGAGCAGCCTATTGCGCTTCATAGGCGAAATCTCGACCGATAGGGCACATGAACTCAGTCTTGAGGAATACCACCCGAACGGTACCCATTTCTGGTCTGAAGACGCGCCTATCTGCTTTGACTTCTTTCCTTATAATATTTCAAGCATCTGGGGCTGTAAGTGTTGCTCGCGAGCATTCCTCAGGTTTACAGAAGCAGGCGCCTATCACTCCGAGCAACGCATCCGTATTTTGCGTGCGTCGCTGATTAGCAATCCCATTCAAGAAGAGCACGTTAAGGATTAGCCGTTCTTGAGCCGCCCCCCTGCCCATAGCACGGATATAAGCCTCAGGCTTTATTCGCTACCAACCCGCGATCACTCATGAATGCCTCCAGCCGCGAGCGCATCCAGCGTTCCGCCGGGTCGGTGTCGACATGGCTGAGCCACACCATCGACAAATCCAGGGTCGGGGTTTCGAACGGGAACGGCTCGCAGAACAGGTTCCCGCTGGCGGCCATGGCCTGGGCGGTGTAATCCGGCAGGCTGGCGATCATGTCGGTGCCGGCAAGCAAGGCCGGCAACGAGCTGTATTGCGGCACCGAGAGCACTACATGGCGTTTGCGGCCTACCTCTGCCAGCCACTCATCGGCAAACCCGGCGACGTTGGCGGTGTGGGACACCAGCACGTGGGGCCGTGCGCAATATTCGTCGAGGGTCAGCGGTGTGTCCGAGGCATCGGCGCGCAGCAGGCACGGACGGATGTGCCGCAACAGCTTACGCTTGGCATTGGCAGGCAACCCACGGGTCTGGGTGATGCCGACGGTAATATCGCCGGAAGCCAACAGGTCGGGAATACGCCAGTAATCCACATGCTGCACCACAAACACCACCTGCGGCGCCTCCTGGCGCAAGGCGCGCAGCAAGGGTGGCAGCAGGCCGAACTCCACGTCATCGGACAGGCCGATACGGAAAGTCATGGTGCTGATGGACGGGTCGAAATCATGGGTCAGGCTCAGGGCCGAAGACAGCGAGTCCAGGGCTGGCGACAGGTGCTGGATGATCTCCTCGGCGCGCGCCGTAGGCTCCATGCGATGGCCGACACGAATAAACAGTGGGTCGTTGAACAGGGTACGCAGGCGGTTGAGGGCCGAGCTGATGGTCGGTTGGCCGAGAAACAGCTTCTCCGCCACCCGCGTCACATTGCGCTCGAGCATCAGTGCTTCGAAGACCACCATCAGGTTGATGTCGGCCTTGCGTAATTCATTGCGATTCATCGGCGCCTGCCCCTTTCCCCAAGACAAGCGGCAGTGTAGGAAGGCTGCGGGGCTGCGTCTATGTGCGTACTGCTCAATAAGCGGGTTGGGGACGGTAAATCTGCGTGTGAAGGTTGCCGCTGCGCATAAAAATGTGGGAGCGGGCTTGCTCGCGAAGGCGGTGTGTCAGTCAACGGAGTCGTCGGCTGATCCACCGCCTTCGCGAGCAAGCCCGCTCCCACAGTTAGACCGCGTTTTACCCGATGATCAAGGCTTGAGCGGACGCTCCTGGTCACGCTCGGAAAGCTCTGTGCCGTCGTCCGGGTGCTTCCAGGTTTGCGGCTTTTCGTCTTCGCGCTGCCGCCGGGGTTCTTCACGCTCCGGCTCATTGTGCTGCTTCTGTTCGTTCCCCATAACGTCTCCGCCCATAAGAATTGGACACAGCTTCAAGCATAGAACACAGCAGGCTGTTTTGAAGCCGGCCCAGATTGATAGCCAATACGCATCAATTCATCCAAATTAGTCACTTATCATTTCTAAATGTGTCAGCCACTATCCCAAGTCTTAAGCGAAACAAGCACTTTAAAAAGAACGCTGGAGACACAAAACCATGACGACCCCTTCCCGGCCTGCGGCTGCCCCCTCGAAAGTAGGCGCGGTATTGCGCGTTACTTCGGGCAATTTCCTCGAACAGTTCGACTTCTTTCTGTTCGGTTTCTACGCCACCTATATCGCTGCCGCGTTCTTCCCGGCCGCTAATGAGTTTGCGTCATTAATGATGACCTTCGCCGTGTTCGGCGCGGGCTTCCTGATGCGTCCATTGGGCGCGATCATTCTGGGTGCCTACATCGATGACGTGGGCCGTCGCAAAGGCTTGATCGTGACCCTGTCGATCATGGCCAGCGGTACGCTGCTGATCGTACTGGTGCCGAGTTATCAGACCATCGGCCTATGGGCGCCGTTTCTGGTGCTGTTGGGGCGCCTGCTGCAAGGCTTCTCGGCCGGCGCGGAGCTGGGTGGCGTGTCGGTGTACCTGTCCGAAATGGCCACGCCGGGCCGTAAAGGCTTCTACACCAGCTGGCAGTCGGGCAGCCAACAGATCTCCATCGTCGTCGCCGCGGCCCTGGGTTATGGCCTGAACGTGTGGATGGAACCTGCGGTGGTGGCCGATTGGGGCTGGCGGATTCCGTTTGCCGTCGGTTGCGTGATCATTCCGTTTATCTTTGTGTTGCGTCGCAACCTGCAGGAAACCGAAGAGTTCGCCAACCGCAAGCATCGCCCAACCATGCGTGAAGTGATGGCGACCCTGGTGAAGAACTGGACCGTGGTCATCGGCGGCATGCTGATGGTGGCCATGACCACCACCGCGTTCTACCTGATCACCGTGTACGCACCGACTTTCGGTAAAACCGTGTTGCACCTGAGCACCTCGGACGCCTTGCTGGTGACCTTGCTGGTCGCGATCTCGAACTTTTTCTGGCTGCCGATCGGCGGCACGTTAAGCGACCGCTTCGGCCGCAAACCAGTGCTGATCGCCATGACGGTGCTGACTGTCCTTACGGCTTATCCGGCATTGTCCTACGTGGTCAACGCACCAAACTTTGCGCACATGCTGGAAACCCTGCTGTGGTTCTCGTTCCTGTATGGCATGTATAACGGCGCGATGATCCCGGCGTTGACTGAAATCATGCCGGTGGAAGTGCGTGTGGCGGGTTTCTCCCTGGCCTACAGCCTGGCGACAGCAGTGTTCGGTGGCTTTACCCCGGCGATCTCCACCTGGTTCATTCACATCACTGAAGACAAGGCTTCACCTGCGTATTGGATGATCTTCGCCGCGCTGTGTGCATTGTGTTCGACCCTGGCGTTGTATCGCCGCGCCAATACCCGTGGCCAAGTCATGCAGGAGGCTGCGCAATGAAACCGCTGTTCAAGACCCTCACTGCTGTCGTCCTCGGCACCCTGGCGCTGACCGCCCAGGCCGAACAACTCAAGGTCATGACCTCGGGCGGCTTCACCGCCGCGTATAAATTGCTCGGCCCGCAATACGCCGAGCAAAGCGGTGACACCCTCGACACCATCCTTGGCCCGTCCATGGGCAAGGCGCCGGAAGCGATTCCCAACCGCCTGGCCCGTGGCGAACACGCCGACGTGGTGATCATGGTCGGCTATGCCCTGGATGAACTGATCAAACAAGGCAAAGTCGACCCCGCCTCCCGCGTGGAATTGGCGGACTCGCGGATCGGCCTGGTGGTGAAGGAAGGTGCGGCCAAACCTTCGATCAATACCGATGCCGAGCTCAAGGCTGTGCTGAGCCAAGCCAAGTCGGTGGCCTATTCAGATAGCGCCAGCGGCGTGTATGTCGAGAAGCAATTGTTCAAGAAACTCGGCATGCCGGCCAAGGGCACCATGATCGAACGCGTGCCGGTGGGCGAGCAGGTGGCCAAGGGCGATTATGAGGTCGGCTTGCAGCAAGTGGCGGAGTTGTTGCCAGTCAAGGGTGTAACGTTTGTGGGCAAGATCCCGGAAGACGTGCAGTCGGTGACGCGCTTTGCTGCGGGCATTCCGGTGAACGCCGAACACCCGGAGCAGGCCAAGGCGCTGTTGCAGTTCATGGCATCGCCCGAGGCCCAGCCCGAGGTGCAATCCACCGGCCTGGACTCGGTGTCACGCTGACCGGAACGGCATCTCCCGTACCAGTCGCTCCAACTCCAGCGCCGCCGGTGGCAATGTCCGCCCGCGGCGCTTGATCAGGCCCACATTGCGTAGCACCTGGGGCTCCACCAGCGGCACACTGACCAGAATCGGGTGAGTGTGCGCCGGCATCGCAATCGACGGCACCATCGCCACGCCCAGCCCCGCCTCCACCAGCCCGATCATCGTGGTCACATGGTGGGTCTCGCAGATACTCGGCTTTTTCACCCGCACGCCACGCAGGGCCTGGTCGAGCAGGAAGCGGTTGCCCGACGTCTTGTCCACCTCGATGTAGTCATGCTCATAAGCCTCGGTCCAGCTCACGCTGTCACGCGCAGCCAGAGGGTGATCACGCCGACAGGCCAGCACGTAGCGCTCCTGCAGCAGCAACTCGAATTCCACCTCATCGGCCAGGCTGCCGCTGAAACTCACGCCAAAGTCTGCCTCGCCGCTGGCCACCGCATTGCACACCTCGCCGGCACTGGCATCCAGCACCCGCAGGCGAATCTTCGGATACAGCTTGTGGAATTCGGAGATCACGTGGGGCATGAAGTAATACGCGGTAGACGGCACACAGGCGATGGTGACGTTGCCCATGCGTGTGGACGCGACGTTGCTGATGCCCATCAAGGCGATGTCCAGATCATCGAGCATTCGCTCCACCTGGGGCAAGAAGGCACGACCGACCATGGTCAGGCTGACCCGCCGCGTGGTGCGTTCGAACAGCTTTACATCCAGCGCGGATTCAAGCTTTTCGATACGCCGGCTGAGGGCCGGTTGCGAGATACGGATGGCCTCGGCAGCGCCACGAAAACTGCCCTTGTCCACCACGGCGCGGAAGGCTTGGAGGTCGTTGAGGTCGAAGTTGATGATCACGGGAGGCAGGCCAAAGGTGGTCGAGGTGGCGAGCATTATCGTATGGGAGCCGGTGGGACGCCATGTGTGCCGAGACGGTTTGCCGAGATCATCCTGTTACACATATGAAGTCATACATATCAGCAGGTTATCGGCCGCCTGCGGCCACGCGATCGCCAAAACGGGTCAATACTTGGGGCCTGACCTACACAACTGGAGACGTAGCAACTCATGGAAACCTACCCCTTCTGGATGGACGACGAGGCGCCGGGCATCGGCATCGATCAGTTGCTTCTTGCATCGCGCCAATGGTCGAGTAGGATTGAATCCTACTCAACCCTGGCGGATAACCCCATGCGCTCAACCCAGCAAATGAGCATCACCTTGCCCCTTGAAATGGCTGCCCTGGTCAAAGCCAAGGTGGCTGCTGGCGAATATGCCAGCGAAAGTGAAGTGATTCGCGACGGCCTGCGGGCGTTGCTGGCGCGTGATCGTGCCATGGAAGATTGGCTCAGAGACGAAGTCATCCCAGCAGCGACCGCCCTTGAGGCCAAGCCTGAGCTTGGGTTATCGCCAGAACAGGTCCGCGAACAGATGGCCGCCAGACGTCAGCGCAAAGGCACACGGGAAGCGTGAGCTACTCGGTAGTTTTTTCGCCCCAGGTCCTGGTGCAACTCGATGCCCTCGAGGATTACATCAGCGATGTCGGCTCCCCTCCTGTAGCGGCACGTTTTATCGATAACCTCATCAGCTACTGTGAAAGCCTTGCCCTGTTTCCCTTGCGTGGCATGCGCCGTGACGACCTGCTGAAAGACTTACGCATCACTCACCATCGTCACAGCACCGTTATTGCTTTCAGAGTGAAGCCTGACTTCAAAACGGTATCGATAGTGGGGGTGTTTTACGGCGGGCAAGACTACACGGCGTTGTTGCACGCAGATGAGAACGAGCACCCGACAAGGTCTGAAAAGCCTGCTGAAAACTGATCAGCAGGCTTTTAGCGTTCAAACACCCTTTAATGAAGGGCCTGATAGCGCGTTCCAAGCCGTTGGCGCACCGAAAAATGCCTGGGCATTACTGTCCAACGTTTCCAAATGATACCCACCTTCCTGCACGATCACGCTGGGTAACCCCAGCGCGCGGATGCGGGCTCCCAACCGCGCAAAGCCTTCCCGCGTCACCGCGACTTTGCTTTGTGGGTCCAGCTCGTAGATATCGAAGCCCAGTGACAACACCAGCACATCCGCCGAGAAGCGCTTCACCGCTGCCAGGGCCTGCTCCAGCTTTTCGAAGAACACCGCTTCGCTGGCACCATGGGGCATCGGCAGGTTGAGGTTGTACCCTTCGCCGGCGCCACCGCCTTTTTCCTCGGCAAAACCTGCCACGCCAGGATAGAAGTTGGTCGGGTCGCCGTGGATCGACACATACAGCACGTCGTCGCGGTCGTAGAAAATTTCCTGGATGCCTTGGCCGTGATGCATATCTGTATCGAGCACGGCGACACGCTGGAAACCTTGTCGCAGTGCTTGCGCAGCCACGGCCGCATTGTTGATGTAACAGAAGCCACCGGCCGCGTCGAAGCGGGCGTGATGGCCCGGCGGCCGGCACAAGGCGTAGGCGGCAGGTGCGCCATCGAGGAGGTCGCCCGCAGCGGCGACGGCGCTTTGCGCCGACCAATAAGCCGAGCGCCAGGTCAACTCGCCGATGGGGCAACTGCCATCGGCCAGGTAGCGTGCAGCCTGGGCCAGGATGCCGCGCAGGGCATTGGGTTCACGCACGAAAATATTGGACATGACTTCGTCGCCCCAGTCTTCGGGGATCTCTTTCCAACGCGGGTGAGCCTCTTGAAGAAAAGCCAAATAGGCGCTGCCGTGCACGGCGAGCAAAGGACCCATACCGTAATCGGTCGGTTGCTGGATATCGAAGCCCAGGGTTTGCGCAGCCAACAGCAGGTTGCGCGCTCGCTCGGGAACCTCCTGTGGCGTGCGCATCTGGCCGCGGGAATAGTAGCTACGCGGGTGGTGCAGGAGTTGTTCGGGGTGGAAAAACGTCTTCATGAGTTGCTCCTGGATAAACACAGAACCTGTGGGAGCTGGCTTGCCTGCGATTGCGGTGAATCAGGCAGTACATTGTTCTCTGACAGTCCGCTATCGCAGGCAAGCCAGCTCCCACATGGGCATGGCGTCAGCCTTCAGAAATGAACGCGCCCGGCGCGTTTCAAGACGGCGTTGAGCAAGACATCGGTGCCTTGGCGCACATCGTCGGGCAAGACATCTTCGGCTTCGTTGTGGCTGAGGCCGCCGACGCAGGGGATGAAGATCATCGCGGTGGGGCAATAGCGCGCCAGGTGAATCGCATCGTGGCCAGCACCGCTGACGATGGTCTGCTGGCTGTAGCCCAAGCCGTCCACCGCAGCCTGCACGCAGGCCACGCACTCGGCGTCGAACGGCGTGGCCGGGCTGATCCAGTGAGGCGTGATGGTGACGCTCAGGCCACGGTGGTCAGCGATCGCCTGCAGGCGTGCACGCACTTGCTGCTCCATGGCGTCGATGTCGGCGTCGTGGTGGTGGCGCAGGTCGACGGTAAAATTGAGCAATCCGGGGATGGTGTTGCGCGACGACTTGGCGATGCTCAGTTCACCCACAGTGGTGAGACCCTGCGGGGCAAAATCGGCAGCGAGGTTTTCCAGGGCCTGGATCATTTTCGCCGCGCCGTACAGCGCATCTTTACGCAACAGCATCGGCGTAGTGCCAGCGTGCGCGGCCATGCCTTCGACCCGCACATCGAGCCAGCGAATCGCTTGACCACCGGTGACTACGCCGATGCTGTTGGCGTTGTCTTCCAGGATCGGGCCTTGCTCGATATGCGCCTCGAAATACGCATCCACCGCACCACCCAACGGGCGCTCACCGTTGTAGCCGGTGGTGCGCAACGCCTCGTTCACGCTGATACCGTCTACATCGGCGGTGGCCAGTGCCTTGTCCAGGGCGAGCGTGCCGGTGAACACCGCCGAGCCCAGCATCGCTGGGGTGAAACGGGCGCCCTCCTCGTTGGTCCACACTGCAATTTCCAACGGCTTGCGCGTCTGGATGCCGTGGTCGTCGAGGCTGCGGATCACTTCCAGACCAGCCAACACGCCGTACACCCCATCGAAGCGTCCGCCTTCGGGCTGGGTATCCAGGTGGCTGCCCATCATCACAGGGGCTGCGTCGTTATCGGTGCCCGCGCGGCGGGCGAACAGGTTGCCGATAGCATCCACGCTCAACGTCAGGCCGGCTGCTTTACACCAGTGGCTGAACAGCTCACGACCAGCCTTGTCTTCAGCGCTCAATGCCAGGCGGCAGCTGCCACCGCGTGCCGTCGCGCCGATCTCGGCCATGGCCATCAGGCTATGCCACAGGCGCTCGCCATTAATCTTCAACATTGCTGACTCCCTCAACTGTGTGCCATTTCCAGGCGGTGAGCCGTGGCGTGGCGGCGGGACAAGGCCAGCACGCACACCAAAGAAACCGCCGCGATCACGCTGTAAAACACTGCCATCGGCCACCATTGGCCCAGGTATTGATGGGCCAGCCAAGTGCCGATCAACGGTGTCAGGCCGCCGGCCAATGCGCCGCATACCTGGTAAGCCAGAGAGATCGCGGTGTAGCGCACACGTGTTTCAAACAGGCCGCTGACAAAGCCTGCAATGACGGCGTAGAAGGACGCCATGCACACCACCGCGAGGGCAATGCCAAGGATGATCAAGGGCGCCTGGCCGCTGCTGACCAATACGAACATCGGGTACGGCGACGCCATCGCCAGTACGGTCATGGCGCACAGGAACCGTGTAGCGCCGACCTTCTCCGCCACCCAGGCGGCCAGAGGCTGAACGCAGAACTGGATGATGGCGACGAAGAACAGGCATTCCAAAATCAACGAGCGCGGTAGGCCCAATTGCTGAGTGCTGTAGGCAATCATGAAGGTGTTAGTGAAATACACGCCGGCAATCCCCAACGTATTGGCGCCAATGCACAACAACAGCGGGCGCCAAGCGGTTTTCAGCACTTCCAGGACGGGGGCTTGGTCCTTTTTAATAGCACGGGCCTTTTCCGCCAGGGCCTTGTCTTCAAGGAACTCCGGCGACTCGTTCACACCCAGGCGAATCGCCAGGCCGACCACTAGCAGCAAGGCGCTGGCCAGGAACGGCAGGCGCCAGCCCCAACTGAGCAGGTCTTCTTCCGGCAGACGAGTGACGGCGCTGAACGCCAGCAAGGACAGAATCAAACCGGCCGGGCTGCCCAACTGCGCGAAGGATGCAAAGAAGTTACGGCGCCCCTTTGGCGCATGTTCCCCGGCCATCAACACCGCCCCACCCCACTCGCCGCCGACCGCAATGCCCTGCACCACGCGCAGCAGGATCAGCAGCACCGGGGCTGCGGCGCCGATCTGCGCATAGGTCGGTAACAGGCCGATACACACCGTCACCACGCCCATCATCACGAGGGTAATCACCAGGGACTTCTTGCGCCCGATGCGGTCGCCGATATGGCCGAACACGATGCCGCCCAACGGCCGTGCGAAAAAGCCCACGGCGAAGGTGCCGAATGCGGCCATGGTGCTGAACAGTTTATCGTCGGAAGGGAAGAACAGCTGACCGAACACCAGCGCGGCGGCGGTAGCGTAGATGTAAAAGTCGTACCACTCGATCATGGTGCCGATAAAGGCGGCGGCCGCGGCACGGCGAGGCTGCGGCGAAGCGGAAGGCTTCATGGGGCTGGCTCCTTTGGTTATTTTTTTGGCAGGAGAAGGTCAAACCGATGCGTTCTGATGGCGCTTGTTAAGCCCGATTTTTCGGCCCGGGGCTATGATTAGTCAATTTTCTATTTATTATCTTGATTATAAATACTGCTTATTATCGAGCGACACCATGCCCGAATCCCGCCGCGATATTCACCCCCTGCTCAACGACCGCCTGGACTGGAACCTGCTGCGCACCTTCCGTGTGATCGGCCAGGAACTGAGCATCAGCCGCGCTGCTGCCCGCCTGCACCTGACGCAACCGGCCATCAGCCAGGCACTCAAACGTCTGGAAGAGCAGCTGGATTGCCAGCTCATCGTGCGCCGTGGCCCGCGCTTCGTACTCACCGAGGCGGGTGAACAGATCTTCGCCATTGCCGGGGAGATGTACGGTCAGGTCTCGCAGATGAGCAACGCGCTGCAAAAGCCCGGCGATGAAGTGATCGGCAAAGTGCGCTTGCTGATGATCAGCCGGATTAATTCCGACACTTTCGATGACTTTCTCGCAGGCTTTCATCGCGAGCACCCACGGGTAGACCTGGAGGTCGAAGTGATGCGCAGCTCCGACATCGTCGCCGCGCTGCTGGAGAAAACCGCGACCTTGGGGCTGAGCCTCAACCGTCGGCCGCAACCGCGCCTGGAACAGCATCTGTTTCTGCGTCAGCGTTATGCGTTTTTTTGTGGAAAACACCACCCATTGTTCGGACGCACAGGCTTGGTCGAAGGGGACTTGCAGTCGGAAAACTTCGTGAGTTTTACCAGCGACCAGATCGGCGGGATGCTCTCGCCGCTGACGATTTTTCGCGATCAGCAAGGGTTCGGTGGGCGGATCGTGGCGTCATCCTCCAGCCTGGAAGAAGTGCGGCGATTGGTCATTGCCGGGTTTGGCTTGGGCTGCTTACCCACTCATGTGGTGGCGGACGATGTGAAGAGCGGGCTGCTGTGGCGGCTGCCGCCGGATGAGGGGATTGCGGATGTGGATATTCACGTGCTTTGGAATCGGGAGCAGAAGATGAGTCGGGCGGAGGGGGTGTTTATTGAGCGTCTTCTGGAACGGTTGGCCGAAAAATGATTGCTCACATCGATAGCACTGATGATTACTATCGAAACGAGCGCCTGAACGATTGCCGACACTGATTCCTATAATCGCCCCACATTCCCTCCTCGCCTGGCTTCAGGCGACATTCCTCCCGGAACCCAATCCCATGCCAAGCGCGAGCCAGGCCCCTAGCGGCCTTCCCGAACATAATCAACAAAGCGTCAAACAGCAGTGGCTGGCGATTCTTTCGGTCGCCGTGGGTGCCTTTGCCCTGGTGACCAGTGAATTCCTGCCGGTGGGCGTACTCAACGACGTCGCCAGCGATCTGGGCATCAGTGCCGGTCACGCCGGGTTGATGGTGACATTGCCCGGTATCATGGCCGCCCTCGCCGCGCCGTTTCTGTCGGTCAGCATTGGCGCCATGGACCGTCGTTACCTGCTGATCGGCCTGACACTGGTGATGATCATCGCCAACTCGGTGGTGGCCTTCGCCAACGATTTCAGCCTGCTGCTGTTCGGTCGCGTATTGCTCGGCATCAGCATCGGCGGCTTCTGGGCCACGGCCATTGCCCTCAGCGGGCGGCTGGCGCCCAAAGGCGTTGGGGTTGCGAAAGCCACCTCGATCATCATGATGGGCGTGACACTGGCCACCGTCTTGGGCGTACCGGTAGGTACGTGGCTCAGTGGTCTGATGGGCTGGCGCATGACCTTCCTGGTCACGGCGTTGGTGGGCATTCCGGTGCTGTTGGCGCAAATCTTCCTGCTGCCGCGACTCACCCCTGAGAAAGCCATTCAGATCCGTGACCTGCCGGCTTTGTTTATCAACCCACAAGCACGGGTCGGGTTGATCGCCGTGCTGCTGATCGGCCTGGCGCACTTTGCTGCGTATACCTATGTCGCGCCGTTCTTTAAACACAGCTCTGGCTTCGACGGGCCGACGATTGGCTCGCTGTTGTTGCTGTATGGCGTGGCTGGGGTGCTGGGCAATATCTTCGCCGGCTTTGCCGCCAACCGCAGCGTACGCAACACCCTGTTGTTGGTCGCACTGATGATCGGCACCAGCACCGCGCTGTTCCCCTACTTCGCCACCGGCATGACCGGCGCGGCGATGCTGATCGCCCTCTGGGGCTTCGCCTTCGGCGCGTTCCCAGCCTGCGCGAGCATCTGGATGTTTGTGGTGGCGCCCAAGGACGTAGAGCGTGGTATGCCGCTGTTTGTGGCGCTGTTTCAGGTGATCATCGCCCTGGGTTCATTCTTTGGCGGGCGGATCGTCGACCAAATGGGCAGTTCGGTGTTGTTGAGCCTGGCCACGGTGTTAGTAGGGTTCGGGTTTGCGACCGTGCTGGTGTTGGGGCGCAAGGTCAGTAATAACCTGGTGGCACAGCCTGCCTGACCGGACTGCATCCGCAAAAAAGCCTGCTGAGAGCTGAGTTCAGCAGGCTTTTTTCGTTTCAGGGAGCAGGTATTTATTTGGCCGCGGGGAAATCACGCTCGAGGACGGCATCCACCAGCATTTGCGCGTTTTCGATCAATTGAGCTAGGGCCATGATCACGGGCGACTGAGTGCTGTCCGGATCTTCGGCGCATTGGTAGGCGGTTTGAAGGGCGGATGAGAGGGTTTCAGTGGCGTTTGTGAGGGCTTCTTCGGTGCCAACATCTGCACCTACATGGAAGATTTTCCGAGGGGAAAATTCGGAGTCAGAATCGAGATTGCTCATTGTGTAGCTCCTGTATGCAATGGGAGCTGCCACATCCCGCTGTCAAACAGAATCAGGTGGCAGCTATGCGCGGGTTGACAGACCGGTATACAGGACCCGGCGCACCCGAAGATGCCCCACGCACAGCCGCCATAAAACGACGTCACAGCAGAAAAGCCTGTAATCGCATGGAGGTCGTACACCTGTAAATCAGTCTGTCAAAACCGGTCGCCATGAGGGCGACGGCGAAAGGTTAGCGCCCTGCCCCAGTCAACGCAACCCTGCTGGAAAACTGTCGAACCGGCACAACGTAAGCACCTGTTTCGGAAAAGCTCGGTAACCAGAATCCCCACCAGGAACCTTGTGTGCATAAGCCTGCAAGCTAGCCTCAAAAGGTCGCCGCCGTGGCGACATACTGTCAAGGGTGCTGATATGCCAACGAGATATCGCGATGCGGTCACAGGTGAATACGTAACAGAGCAAGAGGCGAAGAGAAGACCAAGGGAAACGGTGAGGGAAACCGATAAAAAGCGCCCGGCAAAGCCGACGGCCAAGAAGTAGGATTAACAGATGAGAGCGACTGCCGTATGTCCAGACAGACTTGCCAATGAAACCCGATTGCCCCAATGTAATGACCAACGTCATTACACAAGGAGCTATCCCTTGGCATCTATCAACATCCGTATCGATGACGACCTGAAAGCTCGTGCCTACCTAGAGCTGGAGAAACTCGGTGTCACACCTTCTGAACTGATACGTCAGGCGTTGCAATATGTTGCCGAACGCGGCCAGTTGCCATTTAAGCCTGTCCTCATGACTGAAGAGGATGAAGCCTTGATGGAGACCGTACGTGAGCGCCTTGCGTCGCCTCAACGTGTGAGGGTTTCTCTGGATGACCTATAGCCTTGATTTTGATGCGCGTGCATTGAAGGAATGGCAGAAACTCGGCGACACCCTCCGTCAGCAACTCAAGAAGAAGCTGGTCGAAGTCCTGAACAACCCATGTATTGAGGCTAACCGCCTACATGGGCTGCCTGACTGCTACAAGATCAAACTGCGTAGCAGCGGGTACAGGCTGGTGTATCAAGTGATAGATCAGGAAGTTACGGTGTTCGTGGTCGCCGTCGATAAGCGTGAACGAGATCAGGCTTATCGCAAAGCGTCTGAGCGCCTTGATCAGCGTTAGGCAGGACTACAACAATTCCCTGAAGCAGCCGTTAATAAAGGCTAAAAACGAAAAAGCCCCGCAGTTTATTCAGCTACGGGGCTTTTTCTATGTAATGGCGGAGAGATAGGGATTCGAACCCTAGGTACCGGTGAAGGTACAACGGATTTCGAATCCGTCCCATTCGGCCACTCTGGCATCTCTCCAACGGCGCGCATCATAACAGCATGATTGATGGATGCAAAGCGCCGAAGCGATTTTTTTCCGTGCTATCAGATGCTTGCGTCGATTACAGCGGTACGCCGAGGCGCTTGGCGACTTCTTCGTAGGCTTCGATCACGTCACCGAGGCCTTGGCGGAAGCGGTCTTTGTCCATCTTCTTCTTGGTGTCCTTGTCCCACAGGCGGCAGCCGTCCGGGCTGAATTCGTCGCCCAGAACAATGGAGCCGTCGTGGAACACGCCGAACTCCAGCTTGAAGTCCACCAGCAACAGGCCGGCGTCGTCGAACAGCTTGCTCAGCACGTCGTTGACCTTGAGGGACAACTCCTTCATGCGCGCCAGTTGCTCAGCGGTGCCCCAACCGAACGCCACGACGTGGGATTCGTTGATGAACGGATCGCCCTTGGCGTCGTCCTTCAGGAACAGTTCGAAGGTGTAAGGGTTGAGCTTGAGGCCCTCTTCCACGCCCAAACGCTTGACCAGGCTGCCGGCGGCGTAGTTACGCACGACGCACTCGACCGGGATCATGTCGAGCTTCTTGACCAGGCATTCGTTGTCGCCCAGCAGTTGGTCGAATTGGGTCGGGATACCGGCCGCTTCGAGTTTCTGCATGATGAAGGCGTTGAACTTGTTGTTCACCATGCCTTTGCGATCCAGCTGTTCGATGCGCTTGCCGTCGAACGCCGAGGTGTCGTTGCGAAACAGCAGGATCAGGCGGTTGGCGTCGTCGGTCTTGTACACCGACTTGGCTTTGCCGCGGTAGAGTTCTTCACGTTTTTCCATGATGGGCTCCGCTTTGAGTAAGGTGGGCTAGGCGATGTGTCGCCAGTCGAGCCCTGAATCTTGATCGGCCAATTGCAGCCAGTCCGGGTCGCACCCTAGGGTGTCGACAAAACATTGCCGGGCAAGCGTCGGCAGGTTGTTCTTGCTGCTGAGGTGAGCCAGGACCAGGTGTTGCAGGTCTTGCCAGCCCAACTCATACACCAGGTATGCGGCCTGGTGGTTGTTCAAATGTCCCAGCTCGCCGCCCACCCGCTGCTTGAGAAAGTAAGGGTAATGACCGCGCGCCAGCAGGTCTCGGCAGTGGTTGGACTCGATCATCAAGGCATCGAGGTCCCGGTAACCCTCCAGCACCTTGGCGCAGTAGGAACCCAGGTCGGTGAGCACACCGAAGCGCCGCTCACCGTCACTGAATACATATTGCGTCGGCTCCTGGGCATCGTGAGCAACCGCAATGACATTGATGCTCAGGGCGCCAATGTGCAGTTGCTCACCACCGGCCAGGAAGCCAGCAGGCTCAATGGGTTTGCGCATCCCGCGCAACGTGCCGCGACTCAAGTACACCGGTAAATTGTAGCGCCGAGACAGCAAACCCACGCCATGCACATGGTCGGCATGTTCGTGGGTTACCAGAATCGCGCTCAGTTGCGTGGGGTGAACCCCCAGGCGCAACAGGCGCCGCTCGGTTTCCCGCAGGGAGAAACCACAATCGACCAGCACGTACGTGTCATCATGGGCGACCAGCGTACCGTTCCCTTGGCTACCGCTGCCGAGAACGGCAAAACGCATCGGATCAGCCCAGGTTGTCTTGAATCACGCCCAACACTTTACGCGCTGTTTCAGCTGGCGCGACGGTGTTGATGTTCTTCTCGACGGTGACTTGCACGCTTTCGCCCACCTTGCTCAAACGAACCTGGTAACGCTCGGCACGGGTTTCGATCTCTTCCTTGGTCGGCGCGCTGCCGAACAATTTGCCGAAGAAACCTGGCTCGTCGTCCTTCTTCTCGGCCTTTTCAGCCACGTTGATGTAGTACAGGCCCAGGCTGCGGTTGATGTCTTCAACGCGCCAAGGGCCTTGCTCCAACGCGCGGCCAACACTGGCCCAGGCACGGTCGAGGTCTTCACCCAGGTTCAGCACGACGTTACCGCTGCCGTCTTCGGTGAGGCTGACGCGGCTAGGGGTGTCGTAATCACGGGCGGCGAGCAGGGATACGGAACCACCCTTCTCGGAAATACGGCTCATGCTGGCGAGCATTTCGTCGACCAACGCGGCGTCGACACCGGTGTTGACCGAGCGCGGCGTGAAGTCGACGTCAGCCGTGCTGCCGGCAGGCCGCTCGGCGCTGACTACATAAACTTCGCTGGTATTGCGCTGCACGCCGGGCTCGATGCGCACACGCACACGGGCTTCGCTGTCGGCGGCAACACCGCCCGCCAGCAGGCGCTGGGCCATGTTGGCGGACAGCTCGCGACCTTGCTGCCATGCGGTGGTGAACTCACCCGTCTGCGGACGTTGCTGGTCGAGGCGGAAACCGTTGTCCTGGAAGAACTGCACCGCCACCGGCCAGACTTCGGCAGGTGGGCGCTGAGCCACTATCCAGCGGTTGTCGCCGCTTTTCTGCAGGCTGTAGTCGCTGGCATCGGCCACGGCCATAATCGGCTGTGGGCGTGGCACTACGTACTCACCCTTGACCGTGTCGTCGGCAACGTTGCGTGGAATCGGCAGCAGCGGGTCAAGGCGCTTGGCGACATTGACATCAGGCGGCAGTTGCATCGGTTTGGTTGCTTGCGCTTCCAGGTAATCGCTGCCGCGGTCACGGAAGTAGCCTTCCGGGCCCCATACCCAACCGCAGCCACTGGTGCTGGAGATAATCAAGGCAAGTGCGGAAAGTCCGGCCAATCGCTTCATGCGTAGTGCTTCCTCAATTAAACCAGGACGCCGGACTGGCGCAGGGCCTGTCGCAGCGGTTCGTGACAGGCTTCGCTGAGGCGGGTGAGCGGCAGACGGATACCGTCCGGCATCAGGCCCATCTCAAACAGCGCCCACTTCACGGGAATAGGATTGGATTCGATAAACAGTGTCTTGTTGAGCGGCATCAGCTTCTCGTGGATCGCTCGAGCGGTGGCTGCATCGCCCGCGATGGCGGCGGCACACATATCGCTCATGGCGCGCGGGGCCACGTTGGCGGTCACGGAGATGTTGCCCTTGCCACCCAGCAGGATCAGCTCGACAGCGGTGGCGTCATCACCGGAATACACCAGGAAGTCGCTGCTCACGCCGGCCAGGATGTCCTTGGCGCGCTGCAGGTCGCCGGTGGCTTCCTTGATGCCGATGATGTTCGGCACGGTGGACAGGCGGATCACAGTCTCGGCCTTCATGTCGCACGCGGTGCGACCCGGTACGTTGTAGAGGATCTGCGGGATCTGCACGGCTTCGGCGATGGCTTTGAAGTGCTGGTACAAGCCTTCCTGGGTCGGCTTGTTGTAGTACGGAGTTACCAGCAGGCAAGCGTCGGCGCCGGCCTTCTTGGCGTTCTTGGTCAGCTCGATCGCTTCACGCGTCGAGTTGGCGCCCGTACCGGCGATCACGGCAATGCGGCCCGCTACGCGCTTGACCACGAACTCGATCACCTGGATGTGTTCTTCCACATCGAGGGTGGCCGATTCACCTGTGGTGCCGACCGCCACAATGGCGTTGGTGCCCTCTTGCAGGTGGAAGTCCACCAGTTTGCCCAGGCTGTCCCAGTCGAGACGACCTTGTGCATCCATGGGTGTGACCAGTGCCACCATACTGCCCGCAATCATGCAACCGCTCCTGCCGGAAAAAGAGAGCCGTAATGGTACTGGCGCCAAGATGCTTGTACAAGCGAAGTACCGCGTGAGGATGCGTTCTGGCGCAACTAAACGTCGGGCAATGCCATCATTAGGCCAAAGCACCGCCCGAAGCGGGCTGATCACGCAATGAAAACGCCACCTCCTAGCCCTTGGCGACGCTTTTCGCTACCCTTGATCCTTTGATCGATACCGCCCACACGGTAACGACCGCTCATCGCTTTAGGAAGGCTGCATGTCCACCCCCACAGTTCGCGAACAATTCCTTGTTATCAGTGCCCTCGGCGCCAACCCCATGGAGCTGACCAACGTCCTGTGCCGCGCCAGCCATGAGAACCGCTGCGCCGTCGTGACCTCCCGCCTGACCCGCCATGGCGAGTGCAGTGCGCTGGTCCTGCAGATTTCTGGCTCCTGGGATGCCTTGGCGCGCCTGGAAACAGGCCTGCCGGGCCTGGCCAAGAAGCATGATTTCACCGTCAACGTGGTACGCAGCGCCGCCCTGGAAAACCGTCCCCAGGCCCTGCCTTACGTAGCCTATGTCAGCTCGGCCTACCGTTCGGACATCGTCAACGAGTTGTGCCAGTTCTTTATCGACCACAACGTCGAGCTGGAAAACCTGACCTGTGACACCTACCAGGCGCCACAAACCGGCGGCACCATGCTCAATGCCACCTTTACCGTGACCTTGCCGGCCGGCGTACAGATCAGTTGGCTGCGCGACCAGTTCCTGGATTTCGCCGATGCCCTGAACCTCGACGCCTTGATCGAGCCATGGCGCCCACAGAACCCCATGTAAGGAAGTACCTCTCTATGCCGGTAGCCATCGACACACCCGTGGCCGACTTCGAGGCCCAGGCCACCAGCGGCCAGACCTTCAGCCTCGCAGCCCTCAAGGGCAAGCAAGTGGTGATCTACTTTTACCCGAAGGACAGCACCCCTGGCTGCACCACCGAAGGCCAGGGTTTTCGTGACCAGTACGCCGCGTTCAAGGCCGCTAATACCGAAGTGTTCGGCGTGTCGCGTGACAGCGTGAAGTCCCACGAGAACTTCAAGGGCAAACAAGAATTTCCTTTCGAGCTGATCAGCGATAAGGACGAAGCGGTCTGCCAGCTGTTTGATGTGATCAAGTTGAAGAAGCTGTATGGCAAGGAATACCTGGGCGTGGATCGCAGCACCTTCCTGATCGACAGCCGAGGCGTACTGCGTCAGGAATGGCGCGGCGTGAAAGTGCCGGGCCATGTTGATGCGGTTCTGGCGGCAGCGCAGGCGCTGAACAAGGCTTGATCTTACCTCGATAAGGCTTTCAGGCCTTGCGCAACCAATAACGGTACACACCCTCGGCGGCATCTTCATGCTCCAGGGTGTGGCCGGCCAGCTTGGCAAAAGTGCGAAAATCACGCTGGGAGCCGGCGTCGGTGGCAGTCACCTTGAGCACGGCACCGCTGGCCATTTTATTGAGCGCAAGCTTGGCCTTGAGCAACGGCAAAGGGCAGTTCAGACCGCTGGCGTCGAGTTCGGCGTCACAGGCTACAGCGTCGGTCATGGTGTTACTCCAGGCAAACATTCGGGCTGCTTAGAATATCTGGTCCCAAGCTCAGTGTCCGGCTACAGTAAGCTCTTTGTCGAAAGGCTTTGTGCATGACTTTTTTGCGCCCTACCCTGCTGACGCTGGCCTGCCTGCTGGCCTCCCCGGCCTTCGCTGACGACCTGCCGTCACTTGGTGATGCCAGTTCTGCCATTGTCTCGCCGCAACAGGAATACCAACTGGGCCGCGCCTGGCTGGCCTACCTGCGCGGCCAGGTTTCGCAACTCAACGACCCGCAACTCAAGGATTACGTTGAAACCAGCGTGTACAAGCTGGTGGAGACCAGCCAGGTCAATGACCGGCGCCTGGAATTCATCCTGATCAACAGCCCACAGCTCAACGCTTTTGCGGCTCCGGGTGGGATCGTCGGGGTCAACGGCGGGCTGTTTCTCAATGCACAGACCGAAGGTGAATACGCGTCGGTACTGGCCCACGAACTGGCGCACTTGTCCCAGCGTCACTTCGCCCGAGGCGTGGAAGCGCAATCACGCATGCAACTGCCGATGATGGCCGCCCTGCTTGGGGGCATTATCGCCGCCGCTGCGGGTGCCGGTGATGCCGGTATCGCCGCGATTGCCGGCTCACAAGCCGCCGCGATCCAGGAACAGCGCCGCTTCTCGCGCCAGAACGAGCAAGAGGCCGACCGCATCGGCATTCTCAATCTGGAGAAAGCGGGCTACGACCCGCGCTCCATGCCCACCATGTTCGAAAGGCTGATGCGCCAATACCGCTTCGACGCCAAGCCGCCGGAATTCCTGCTGACTCACCCGGTAACCGAATCGCGTATCGCCGACACCCGCAACCGTGCCGAACAAGCCAAACCTGGCGGCAAGGAAGACAGCCTGCGCTATCAATTGATTCGCGCACGGGTGCAGCTCAAGTACGAAGACACACCAGGTCTGGCCGCCAAGCGCTTCCAGGCGCAGCTGGATGAAAACCCTAAAAATGACGTAGCGCGTTATGGCCTGGCCATCGCCCAGATCAAGGGTACTCAACTCAAGGAAGCGCGGGAAAGCCTGGCGCCGCTGCTGGCCAAGGCGCCCAACGACATCACCTACAACCTGGCCCAAATCGAACTGGACATCACCAGCAACCGCATGCCGGATGCGCAGCAACGTACCGACCGCATGCTCACCCAGTACCCCAGCAACTATCCACTGAACCAGGTGCGGGTAGACCTGTTGCTTAAACAGAACCGTACCGCCGATGCAGAAAAGGCGCTGGATGGGCTGCTCAAGTCGCGCCCGGACGATCCGGACGTGTGGTATCAGGTTGCTGAAACCCGCGGTTTGTCCGGCAACATTATCGGCCTGCATCAGGCTCGCGCCGAATATTTCGCATTGGTGGGGGATTTCCAGCAAGCCATCCAGCAGTTGGACTTTGCCAAGCGGCGTGCTGGCAATAACTTCCCGCTGTCCTCGCGCATCGACGCCCGTCAGCGTGAACTGATCGAACAGGAGCGCCTGGTGAAAGGCATGATGAGCTGAACCCGCCGCCCACAAAAAAGCCCCGCTGCCGTTAACCGGCAGCGGGGCTTTTTTATAGGTCTAACGGATTACTCAGCCAGCTTGAAGGTGATGAAGCTGGCACGGCCTTGACGCAGGACGCGCATCGACACCGAGCGATTCTTCGGCAACGCCTTGGCGATGTCGGCGAACTCTTTGGTGGTATCGATTGCCTGGTTGTTCAAGTGGGTGATCACGTCACCCGGTTGCAGGCCGATCAAGGCGGCTGGGCCGTCCTGAACTTCCTTGATCACTACACCGCTTTGCAGGTCGAAGGTTTTCTTCTGCTCGGCGGTCAGCTCAACCACGGCGATACCCAGGCGGTTACTGCTGCGCTCGGCACCTGGCTTGGCGTTGCCCAAGGCATCCAGGGTGGCGCCTTCTTCCGGAATTGCCCCAACGGTCAGTTCGACGTTCTGGCGCTTGCCGTCACGAATCACTTCCAGCTTGGCTTTGCCGCCAGCCTTGAGCGCGCCGACCAAATGAGGCAAGTCTGCCGACATGATGATCGGCTGGCCGTTCATGCTCAGGATGACGTCACCGACTTTCAGGCCGCCTTTGGCCGCAGGGCCATTGTCCTGAATCTGCGCAACCAGGGCACCGGCCGGTTTGTCGAGACCGAAGGACTCAGCCAGGTCCTTGTTCACTTCCTGGATGACCACGCCCAACCAGCCGCGGCTGACCTTGCCGCCGCTTTTGAGCTGATTGGAGACGTCCATGGCCACATCGATCGGGATCGCGAAGGACACGCCCATGAAGCCACCAGAGCGGGTGTAGATCTGCGAGTTGATCCCCACCACTTCGCCGGCCAGGTTGAACAACGGGCCACCGGAGTTACCCGGGTTGATCGGCACGTCGGTCTGGATGAACGGTACGTAGTTTTCGTTTGGCAGGCTGCGCCCGATGGCACTGACGATGCCTTGGGTAACGGTGTGGTCAAAGCCGAACGGTGAACCGATCGCGACCACCCACTGGCCGGCTTTCAGGTCCTGGGACTTGCCCAGCTTAAGCACTGGCAAGTCCTTGCCATCGATTTTGAGCAGGGCCACGTCGGAACGTGGATCGGTGCCAATCAGCTTGGCCTTGAGTTCACTGCGGTCGGCCAGGCGCACGAGAATCTCGTCGGCATCGGCAATCACATGGTTGTTGGTGAGGATGTAGCCGTCAGGCGAAATGATGAAGCCGGAGCCCAGGGACTGGGCTTCGCGCTGGCCACCGCCGCCACGGGGAGAGCGAGGTTGGGGCATGCCGCGTTCGAAGAACTCGCGCAACATGGGCGGCAAGCCTTCCAGGTCGGGCATCTGCTGGTTCGAGACTTTGCGGTCCGGCAGCTTCTGCGTGGTACTGATGTTCACCACGGCAGGCGAGGCCTGCTCCACCAGTTGGGTGAAGTCAGGCAGCTCGACCGCTTGCGCAGGTAAGGCCTGGCCCAGCACCAGCACTGTGGCGACTATGGATAAATAAGACTTCAAACGTGGTATCGACATACAGCTCCCGTTACGACGAGCAGGGTTAAGCGACAGGGTTCAATAAACGCCGGATACTGCGACCGGCATTTTTGTTCCGCGAACAAACAAGGCCAGAGCCATCAAACCCTGACCTATAAAAAACATGGGAAGTTTTTGCAAGTGAAAATGCTGATCCAGAGATTTCATACGCCCAGCACCCAACGAAATTCGGGCCCAGATTGAAAGAACAGGATGAACATAAGATTAACAATCTCAGGGCTTGGCAGCGGCCTTTTCACCACGTACCGACAACGCGATACGTTCAGCTGTACCGAGGGGAATTTCGCCCACCACCGTGACCATCATTTCGCCATCCACCGTATTCAAACGCCGCGATACTGCCACGGTTGGCCCCAACTGAGCGCGGGTTTCATTCACGTCAACGCCATTGGCTGAATCAAGGAACACCGAAAAACGTGCGAGCCCATCGTCATACATCAAACTGTCGACGGTAGATTTCGTTTGGGGATCTTTGCGCGTAGCGCTGCTGATCTGTTGGAAACCAGGCGGTAGCCAGTCCAGATGCCACCTTTGCGTGGCAGATAGGCCAGGTGCTTTAGCGGCGGACATTGTTACCGGCGAACAGTCGCTGCTGGGCTGCAAGTCATGGTCAGAAGGAGTGGCCGAAGTATCAAGGCGGGTGAACTGAAAACGCTCCAGCAACTGCCCCTGGTCATTTAGCAGCAAGGACTTGAGCGGCAGCGCAGTTTCACGGTCCAGATGTAACTCAAACCCATAACGGTAGGGGTCACGCGGGCTGATCGACACAATCACCGCATTACGACCGGCCACGCGGGATTTGCCAATGACGGCCAGATCATAGAATGAGGTGAGTTTTTTCGGATCAAGAATACGCGAGGGCGCCTCAGGCGAATGACCGAGACCGGCAACCAACGTGCCACTGACGCATTGTGCCCGACCATCAACCCTGACCGCTTCCTGGGCGGAGCCGTCAAGTTGCAACAAGCGTTCACGGACATGGCCATCCTGGACGCGGTGCCAGATGTCATGGGTGGAAAAGCTGCCGTTACGTTCGTAGACAAACGTACCTTCAAAGCTTTGCTGCTGCTCTGCACGCCCAAGTCGAGTCAGCCAGTCTTGGGCTTCATCGGCATGGGCGGATAGTGCAAACCAACTACTGAGCAAAAGCGCAAGGAGCGGTATGGCGCGCATAGGGCTCCTTAGCGAATCAGCGGTTTTCCTGGCTTGCTGCGCGAGCGTACGGCAGAGCGCTTTCAGCGCCTTTGGCGGCCGATTCCTGTGCATGTTGACGCAGGTAGCCTGGAAGGCGCTGATCTTGCCAGCCGGATTGCCCCTGAAGTACACCATTGGCCATCGGGCCGGTGGTATCAGTGCTTTCCTTGTATCCAGCCAGCACGGCCGGGCCTTTGACTTGCGGACCGGCCATGACCGGTTGCTGAGTCTGCTGGGCCAGTTCGTTGCCTGCGATCTCATCCTGGTTGTACAGGCGAACGCCTGCCAACACAGCAACGGTCACCGAGGCGGCCACTGCCAGACGACCCAGGCTACGCCATGGACCACGCGAGGCTTTTGCCGGAACGGCTTCATCAGCCAGTGCAGCAGAAACGGCCGCAGCAATATCCAGACGAGGGATTAGGAGATCCTTGTGCATCACCGCCCGAGCGACTTGGTAACGAGACCAGGTATCACGGGTTTCGGCGTCATCAAATGCGTTGAGCACTCGACGAAGTTCCAGTTCATCCGCTTCGTTATCCATCACTGCGGACAGCGATTCCTGCAGGGCATCACGACTCATGGCGGTTCCTCTCTTGGCTGTCGCCGCTGTCTTTAGTTTTCCTGCAACAACGGTTGCAAGGCTTTGTCGATGGCTTCCCGGGCCCGGAAAATCCGTGACCTCACAGTCCCCACCGGACATTGCATGACGCTCGCAATGTCTTCGTAACTCAGACCATCGAATTCACGTAAAGTTAACGCCGTACGCAAATCTTCTGGCAGTTGCTGAATTGTGCGATGGACGGTGCCCTCGATCTCGTCGCGCAGCAACGCACGCTCCGGCGACTCGAGATCTTTGAGGCCGTGATCACCATCGTAGAATTCTGCATCTTCTGAACTGACATCACTGTCTGGTGGGCGGCGACCGCGTGACACCAGATAGTTTTTCGCCGTGTTAATGGCGATGCGGTATAGCCACGTGTAAAACGCACTGTCACCGCGGAAATTTCCAAGTGCACGGTAAGCCTTGATAAAAGCTTCCTGTGCAACGTCCTGCGCTTCATGGGTGTCGTGCACAAACCGCACGATCAACCCGAGAATTTTGTGCTGGTATTTCAGCACTAGCAGATCAAATGCTCGCTTATCACCGCGCTGTACGCGCTCGACCAGCTGCTGATCCTCTTCCTGGGTTAGCATGAACACTCCTCGTTGTACTTGAAGGAGGCTTGCATAACTAAACGATCAGGCTTGCAAACATAGACTCGGGCTTTTCGCAAAAGTTCTCCCCCTTCAAGCAAGTTTCCGGCATGCACTGATTTGGCACACACGAAAAACGCAGCACGGTCGGTGCCGGCTGCGCGAATAATCTTGTCGCCGGTTTCGTGACGCGTCCAATGCTCCCGACGGGCCAATAAACTCAACGTTTTCCCAGCTTTCGGGCAACCTGCTATTGAGTCGGGGCCTATGCAAAAAGTTCCCGTCCCGCCAACCGGCCGTTTCCCAAAGCTGCGCAGCATAATCTCACAATGCCACGAAGGCGTGGCTATTGTGCCGCTCCACCCCTCTATATACTAGTGGCCCGTGTGACCCTTTGATTCGCCGATCCAGGCGTCCTGTTTGCGCCCCCCTTTGGATCGCTTTTTGCGGAATCCGTCAAATGAGCCAACAGTTTCAACACGATGTCCTCGTAATCGGCAGCGGCGCCGCCGGCTTGAGCCTGGCCCTGACCCTGCCCAGCCATTTGCGTATAGCGGTTTTGAGCAAAGGCGACCTGGCCAACGGCTCGACCTTCTGGGCCCAGGGCGGCGTGGCTGCGGTGCTGGACGACACCGACACCGTGCAATCCCACGTCGAAGACACCCTTAACGCCGGCGGTGGCCTGTGCAACGAAGACGCCGTGCGCTTCACCGTCGAGCACAGCCGGGAAGCCATCCAATGGTTGATCGACCAAGGTGTGCCCTTCACCCGCGATGAACATGCCGGCAGCGACGACGGTGGCTTTGAGTTCCACCTGACCCGCGAAGGCGGCCACAGCCATCGCCGAATCATTCACGCAGCCGATGCCACCGGGGCCGCGATTTTCAAGACCCTGCTCGACCAGGCCCGCCAACGCCCCAACATCCAATTGTTGGAGCAGCGCGTCGCCGTCGACCTGATCACCGAAAAACGCCTGGGCCTGCCGGGCGAACGCTGCCTCGGCGCCTACGTACTCAACCGCACCAGCGGTGAAGTCGATACCTATGGCGCACGCTTCACCATTCTCGCCTCGGGCGGCGCCGCCAAGGTCTACCTCTATACCAGCAACCCCGACGGTGCTTGCGGCGACGGCATTGCGATGGCCTGGCGCTCGGGCTGCCGGGTCGCCAACCTGGAGTTCAACCAATTCCACCCCACGTGCCTGTATCACCCGCAGGCCAAGAGCTTCCTGATCACCGAAGCCCTGCGCGGCGAAGGTGCGCATTTGAAGCTGCCCAATGGCGAACGCTTCATGCAGCGCTTCGACCCACGCGCCGAGCTGGCACCACGCGATATCGTCGCCCGCGCCATCGACCACGAAATGAAGCGCCTGGGTATCGACTGCGTGTACCTGGACATCAGCCACAAGCCCGAAGCCTTCATCAAGACCCACTTTCCGACCGTCTACGAACGCTGCCTGACCTTCAATATCGATATCACCAAGGGCCCGATCCCCGTGGTGCCGGCCGCGCACTACACCTGCGGGGGCGTAATGGTCGACCAGCATGGCCGCACCGACGTGCCGGGCCTGTACGCTATTGGCGAAACCAGCTTCACCGGCCTGCACGGCGCCAACCGCATGGCCAGCAATTCACTGCTCGAATGCTTCGTGTATGCGCGTTCGGCGGCAGCGGACATTCTTGAGCAACTGCCGCGCATCCCGGTACCGGCCGCCCTGCCCCGCTGGGACGCGAGCCAGGTCACCGATTCGGACGAAGACGTGATCATCGCCCACAACTGGGACGAGCTGCGGCGCTTCATGTGGGACTATGTGGGCATCGTGCGCACCAACAAGCGCCTGCAACGGGCGCAACATCGGGTGCGCTTGCTGCTGGATGAGATCGATGAGTTCTACAGCAACTATAAGGTCAGCCGAGACCTGATCGAATTGCGCAACCTGGCCCAAGTGGCCGAGCTGATGATCCGGTCGGCCATGGAGCGCAAGGAAAGCCGCGGCCTGCATTACACCCTCGACTACCCACAGATGCTGCCCGAAGCCCGAGACACTATCCTGGTGCCAACCACCTACGGCGGCTGAACTTCAGACGCACCCGCAGGCGCCGGTGCACATCGGCGGCCTGCGCATCCTTTGGCACGCAGATGGACCGCACTCGCCATTCACCCTGTACCCGGTAACGCAATACCACGATCAGCGGCAACGCCAGGCTGTCGGGCCGCAGTTGCACAGGGTGCCATCCGCGTGCGGCGCTCCATAACTGCCAGCCATCGTCGTCACGGCGCAGGCCCCGAATCGATGAACGGTGAGAGAGCAGGATTTGCCGCGGTAATACCCAGGCACAATGAGCCAGGCATAGCAGGATGCCCAGGCTTGAGTAAGGCAGGTTTAGAACCAGCAGGCTGCCCAGCGCGATCAGCTGGGCAAGCACATAGGCCGCCAGCAACAGCCGCGAGGCCTGCCAGCGGCATTCGAAACGGTTACTTGGGCTGGACACGATCCAGGATCATCCGAACCATGCGCTGCAGCTCCGGGTCTTCGGATTCGGCGCGCTCCATGAACCAGCCAAACATGTCCTGGTCTTCGCAAGTCAGCAACCTGACGTAGAGGTCGCGGTCCACCTGATTGAGCGTCGCGTACACCTCTTTGGTGAAAGGCACCAGCAACACATCCAGCTCCAGCATGCCGCGACGGCTGTGCCAGTAGAGGCGATTGATTTCTACATCTTCGACCATGGAGCCCTCCTAAAATAGAGCGCAAGTATACAGCCCAGACGACACTGGAACAGTCGGCTTTGGTCGCCCTATATGGAAACTATGCATTTGCCGGACGCCCCTCTATGATGCACCCATGACTTTTTGACCTGCGATGACCCATGGCTGACTCCGCTTTTTTCTGCTCCCTGTCCCACGAAGGCGTTCTCGCCGTCCGCGGCTCTGATGCTGCCAAGTTCCTGCAGGGCCAACTGACCTGCAACCTCAATTACCTGAGTGAAACCCAGGCCAGCCTGGGCGCGCGCTGCACGCAAAAAGGCCGGATGCAGTCGAGCTTCCGTATCCTGCTGCAGGGTGATGGCGTACTCCTGGCCATGGCCACCGAGTTGCTTGAACCGCAGCTGGCGGATTTGAAAAAGTACGCGGTGTTCTCCAAATCCAAGCTCACCGACGAAAGCGCTGCCTGGGCGCGCTTCGGCCTGGCGAACGCAGATGCGGCCCTGAGCGCCCTGGGCCTCGCGCTGCCTGTCGAGACCGATAGCGTGGCGCGCAACGAAGCATTGATTGCCGTCCGCGTTTCCCCGGGCCGTGCCGAACTCTGGGTACCTGCCGAACACGCCGACGCTGTACGCAGCCAATTGGCCGCGCAGTTGCAACAAGCTGAATTGAATGCCTGGCTGCTTGGCCAGATCCGTGCCGGTATCGGCCAGGTGATGCCCCAGACGCGCGAGCTGTTCATCCCGCAGATGCTCAACCTGCAGGCCGTGGGTGGCGTCAGTTTCAAGAAAGGCTGCTACACCGGCCAGGAAATCGTCGCGCGCATGCAGTACTTGGGCAAACTCAAGCGGCGTCTGTATCGCCTGAACCTGGAGGCCGCTGAACTCCCCGATCCAGGCACGCCGCTGTTTTCCCCCAGCCATAACAGCGCAATCGGCGAGGTGGTCATCGCGGCAAAAGCTGACCAGTCGATTGAACTTCTCGCTGTGCTGCAAGCCGAAGCTGCCGACAGTGGCGACGTGCGCTTGGGCACCTTGGAGGGCCCGGGCTTGCACCTGCTTGACCTGCCCTACCAACTGGACCGTGATCGCGAGATCCAGCGTTAATCGCCGTACTTTTTTGCAACACCCTAGAGAGCATGAATGAACGAGCTGGCGGAAAAAGTCCAACAAGCGTTGGTAACGGCCATCGACAACGATGACCTGGTTCTGCCGACATTGCCGGAGGTGGCCCTGAAAATTCGCCAGGCCGCCGAAGACCCGGACATCAGCATCAGCCACCTGAGCAAAGTGATCAGTCGTGACACGGCCCTGTCGGCGCGCCTGATCAAAGTGGTCAACAGCCCATTGTTACGGGCCAGCCAGGAAGTCACCGACCTGCACACCGCCATCACCCGGCTCGGTACCAACTACAGCAGCAACCTGGCCATCGGCCTGGTGATGGAGCAGATCTTTCACGCCCGCTCCGGGGTGGTCGAACAAAAAATGCGCGACGTGTGGCGCCGCAGCCTGGAGGTGGCGGGTGTGAGCTACGCCTTGTGCCGTCGCCACAGCCAGCTCAAGCCAGACCAGGCGGCCCTGGGTGGCCTGGTGCATCAGATCGGCGTGCTGCCGATCCTCACGTATGCCGAGGACCACTATGAGTTGCTGGCCGACCCCGTCAGCCTCAACCATGTCATCGACAGCATCCACCCGTTACTGGGGGACAAGCTGCTGCGGGTCTGGGACTTCCCTGAGATGCTGGTGAACGTGCCAGGCCAATACCTGGACCTGACACGCGACTCTGCACGCCTGGACTACGTCGACCTGGTGCAGGTCGCCGCGCTGTACTGCCATCGCGGCACCGACCACCCCCTGGGAACCGTGCCCATTGCCACGTTGCCGGCCCTCATGAAGTTACGCATAGACCTGCACAGCGACGCCCTGCGCAGCGAACTGGACGAAGCGCGCTCGATGTTTTACTGATCAACCCGCGATAAAACTCACGCGCACCTTAAGCCCCGCCAGCTCGCCATCATGCAGGCTGATCTGCGCCAGGTGCGCACGGCAAATCTCCCCGACAATCGCCAGCCCCAAGCCCGACCCCATACCCTGCTGGCTGCGTCGATAAAAGCGCTCGAATACCCGGTCCCGCTCATCCAGCGGAATACCGGGGCCGTCATCCTCGACCTCCAGCACCGCCGGGGCCGTCACTCGCAGAATCACATTGCCGCCGGGCGGGGTATGGGCCAAGGCGTTATCCACCAGGTTGCTCAGCAGCTCATTCAACAGCGTCGGTTCGCCGCGCAGCCATACCGGCTCGTCGGCCTCCAGCGCCAGGGCCACACCCCGCGCGTGGGCCAGCGGCGCCATGGCCATACCGAGCTCACGGGCCAATTGGCTTAAATCGAGCAGTTGCGCACCGCCTTCGGCAATGGCGCGGGCACCGTTTTCGATGCGGGCCAGGGACAACAATTGATTGGCCAGGTGCGTCAGGCGGTCGGTGCCCTGGGCGGCCGTTTCCAGGGTGCTGCGCCAGGTGGCCGGTTCTTCGGCACGCAGGCCCAGTTCCAGCCTGGCCTTGAGTGCCGCCAGGGGTGTGCGCAGCTCGTGGGCAGCGTCGGCAATAAACTGCGCCTGGCGCTCGAACTGCCCGCGCAGACGTTCGGTGAAATGGTTAAGCGAGCGCACCAGTGGGCCAAACTCATCCTGAACTTCCACCAATGGCAGGGGCCGCAGGTCATCCGGCTGGCGCTCTTCCACCGCCGTACGCAGGCGTTCCAGCGGGCGCAGTGCGGCGCTCACCGCAAACCACACCAGCAATAACGCACCGATAGCGAGCATGCCCAGGCGCAGCAGGGTGTCGGCCATCAGGCTGCGGGCCATAGCCACCCGCGCTTCGTCGGTCTCCGCGACACGAACTTCGGCCATGCCATTCATGTTCGGCTCCGAGACGGCCTTGAGCAGGCTCACCACGCGTACATGCTGGCCCAGGTACATGGCGTTGTAGAACCGCGCCAAGGCTGGATAATCGTCGGTGCGGGGCGTGCCGGGCGGCGGGCCGGGCAGGTTTTCGTAACCGGAAATCAGTTTCTGATCAATATCATTGACCTGGTAATAAATGCGCCCGGCACTGTCGTAGGCAAAGGTGTCCAGGGCCACATAGGGCACATTGGCGCTGAGGGTGCCGTCCACTTGGGTCAAGCCGGCGGCAATGGTGCGCGCCGACGCCAGCAGCGTGCGGTCATAGGCGGTGTCGGCGGCTTCGCGACCGTTCCAATAGGCGCTCATGCCGCTGGCGAGCATCAACAACACCAGCAACAGCGCCAGGTTGCACAGTAAGCGCCAGCGCAGACTGCTGGGCTTATGCATCACGGGCTTCCAGCAAATAGCCAAGGCCGCGGAAGGTGACGATTGCGATGGGCTGGCCATCGAGTTTTTTGCGCAGGCGATGCACGTAGATTTCGATGGCGTCGGGGCTGGCCTCCTCGTCCAGGCCGAATACCTGGGAAGCCAATTGCTCCTTACTCATCACGCGGCCCGGCCGGGCGATCAAGGCTTCGAGCACCGCTTGTTCTCGGGAGGTCAAGGTCATCAGTTCGCCTGCGACCGTGAAGCGCCGGGTGTCGAGGTCGTACACCAGCACACCGCAGGTCTGCTGGCGCTCGCCGCCCAACACGCTGCGCCGCAACAGTGCCTTGACCCGTGCTTCAAGCTCCGTGAGTTCGAACGGTTTGGCCAGGTAGTCATCGGCGCCCAGGTTCAGGCCATGCACGCGGTCTTTTACATCACTGCGAGCAGTCAGCATCAGCACCGGCAGGTTTTTTCCACGTGCCCGCAAACGCGCGAGCACCTCGAAACCATCCAGGCGCGGCAACCCCACGTCCAGGATCGCCACGGCGTATTCCTCGCTGCTCAAGGCCAGGTCCGCCGCCACGCCGTCATGCAACACATCAACGGTCAAACCCATGCTCTTGAGCGCTTGGGCCACACTTTCGGCGAGCTGCAGATGGTCTTCAACCAGGAGGACACGCATGGATTCTACCTCGTTCAGGGGTGGTCGACGCCACGCTTTGCCCGGCAGTTTACAGCCGCAACCTGGCCTGTGAAGCCCGAAAACATTGAAAGGCGATTGAAAGGTTAGTGAAAGCTTCGCCCCTTAGCATCCAACCACGGTGGTCTATGCCCGCCCAGTTGCCTGACCCGTAGCGCCCGAAAAACGCCTCGAAGCGTTTTCGCCAAAATAAGAACAATAACGGAGTACACCACGATGCTGTCGACCCAGCCACAGGCTTGCCCGCCTGTTCGCTCTTCCCGCCTGACCCACACCGCCCTCGCCAGTGCCGCTGCCCTTGCCGGCTTTTCGCCGCTCAGCCAGGCTGCCTTCTTCGAAGACAGTAGCGCGACCCTGGAAACCCGCAACATGTACTTCAACCGCGACTTTCGCGACGGTACCAGTGCGCAGCAATCCAAGCGCGACGAATGGGCTCAGGGCTTCATGCTCAACGTGCAATCGGGCTACACCGACGGCACCGTCGGCTTTGGCGTGGATGCACTGGGCATGCTCGGCGTCAAGCTCGACTCCAGCCCCGACCGCACCGGCACCGGCCTGCTGCCGACCCACGATGACGGCCGCGCCGCCAACGAGTACTCCAAGCTGGGCCTGACCGGCAAAGTGAAAATCTCGGCGACTGAGCTTAAGATCGGCTCGCTGATCCCAGAACTGCCGATCCTCAAGCCCAACGACGGGCGCATCCTGCCACAGACCTTCAACGGTGGCTTGATCACCTCCAAGGAATTCAAGAACCTGGTGTTCACCGGTGGCCGCCTGGACAAAGCCAAGGACCGCGACGCCACCCACTACGAAGACATCGCGCTCAATAACAAGAACAGCCGCTTCCTCAGCGGAGCCACCGGCAAGCACTTCAACTTCGGTGGCGTCGACTACAAGTTTGCCGACAAGATCACCGGCAGCTACCACTTTGCCCAACTCGACGACGTCTACCGCCAGCACTTCCTCGGGATGGTCGCATCACGCCCGATGGGCCCTGGCACCTTCGCCGCCGACCTGCGCCTGGCGATCAGCGATGACACCGGCTCGGCCCGCGGCGGAAATATCGACAACCAGTCCCTCAACGGCCTGTTCAGCTATGCCCTCAATGGCCATAAGCTCAGCGCCGGCTACCAGCACATGTCCGGCGACAGCGCCTTCCCGTATGTGGATGGCAGTGACCCGTACCTGGTCAACTTCGTACAGATCAACGATTTTGCCGGCGCCGAAGAACGCTCCTGGCAGGCACGTTACGACTACGATTTCGCCAAGCTGGGCATTCCGGGCTTGAGTTTCATGAGCCGTTACCTCTCGGGTGACAACATCAAGCTCAAGAACGGCGAGACCGGCAAGGAGTGGGAACGCAACAGCGAGATCAAGTACGTGGTGCAAAGCGGCACGTTCAAAGATGTGGCCGTGCGCCTGCGTAACGCCACCTATCGTTCCAACTATTCGGCCCGTGATGCGGATGAAATGCGCTTGCTGGTCAGCTATAGCGTCGCTCTTTGGTAGTACCCCTCATAACAAAAACGATGGAGATCGCCATGACCCTTTCACTGCGTAAATTTGCCCTCGCCGCCGGCTGCATGCTGTTCGCCGGCCAACTGCTGGCCGCCGACGAACCCAAGCGTCCGGAATGCATCGCCCCGGCCTCCCCTGGCGGCGGTTTTGACCTGACCTGCAAGCTGGCGCAAAGCGCGCTGGTCAACCAGAAACTGCTGAGCAAGCCGATGCGTGTGACCTACATGCCCGGCGGCGTGGGCGCGGTAGCCTACAACGCGGTCGTCGCCCAGCGCCCTGCGGATGCCGGCACGTTGGTCGCCTGGTCGAGCGGTTCGTTGCTGAACCTGGCCCAGGGCAAGTTCGGCCGTTTTGATGAAAGCGCCGTGCGCTGGCTGGCGGCGGTAGGCACCAGCTACGGTGCCATCGCAGTGAAAAACGATTCACCCTACAAGACCCTCGACGATCTCGTAAAAGCCTTGAAGAAAGATCCGGGCAGCGTAGTGATAGGTTCCGGCGGCACCGTCGGCAGCCAGGACTGGATGCAAACCGCGCTGATCGCCAAGGCTGCCGGGATCAACCCGCGTGAACTGCGTTATGTGGCCCTTGAAGGCGGCGGTGAAATCGCTACCGCCCTGCTCGGCGGTCATATCCAGGTAGGTAGTACCGACATCTCCGACTCCATGCCGCATATCCTCAGCGGTGACATGCGCCTGCTGGCGGTGTTCTCCGAGAAACGCCTGGACGAGCCGGAAATGAAGGACATCCCCACCGCCAAGGAGCAAGGCTACGACATCGTATGGCCCGTGGTACGCGGCTTCTACCTGGGGCCAAAAGTCAGTGATACCGACTACGCCTGGTGGAAAGACGCCTTCGACAAGCTGCTGGCCTCCGATGAGTTCGCCAAGCTGCGTGACCAGCGCGAGCTGTTCCCGTTTGCCATGACCGGCCCGGAGCTGGACACCTACGTGAAGAAACAGGTGGCTGACTACAAAGTGCTGGCCAAAGAGTTCGGCCTGATCCAGTAATCGCCCCTCTTTTGTGTAATGCCCCTGTAGGAGCGAGCTTGCTCGCGAAGACCCCAAGGACATCCACGTGCGTCCAGACAGCACGCGTTATCGTTGAAGTTTTTCGCGAGCAAGCTCGCTCCTACAAGAGGGGCCTTGGAGTTTTCTATGCTCTTACAACGCATTTTCGCCGCCGTGCTGTTGCTGGCCTGCGCCGGCCTGGCCCTGATGGCCTGGCCCTATCAGGCGGCGTTTTCCTACGAGCCGGTCGGCCCGCGAGCCTACCCGTTGCTGATGCTCGGGCTGATGAGCCTGGCGCTGATCTACATGCTGTTTCGCCCGCAACCGACCAAGCACACCGAAGAAGAACCGGCGCTGGACCGCGAAACCCTGGTCAAGATCGGCATTTGCGTCGCGCTGTTACTCGTGTTCGCCGCCACCTTCGAATCCCTGGGGTTCATCCTCAGCAGCATGTTGATCGGCATTCCAATGGCGCGCCTGTATGGCGGCCGCTGGATGCCCAGCGTGGTGATCGTCGGCCTGATGGCTATCGGCTTGTACCTGCTGTTCGATAAAGCCATGGATGTGCCGTTGCCCCTCGGCCTGCTCGACGTTCTGGAGAACTGATATGGATACTTTTGGTTATTTGGGCCAGGGTTTCGGCGTCGCGCTGAGCCCGTACAACCTGGTGACCGCGCTGTGCGGCACCTTGATCGGCACCGTGGTGGGCCTGCTGCCGGGTCTGGGCCCGATCAACGGCGTGGCGCTTTTGATCCCCATCGCATTCGCCTTGGGCCTGCCGCCGGAGTCAGCGTTGATACTGCTCGCAGCGGTGTACCTGGGTTGCGAATACGGCGGCCGCATCAGCTCGATCCTGCTCAACATCCCCGGCGAAGCGTCCACCGTGATGACTACCCTCGACGGTTACCCGATGGCCCGCAAAGGCCTGGCTGGCGTAGCGCTGTCGTTGTCGGCATGGAGTTCGTTCATCGGTGCGTTTATCGCTACCTGCGGCATGGTGCTGTTTGCCCCACTGCTGGCCAAGTGGGCGATTGCCTTCGGCCCGGCGGAGTATTTCGTACTGATGGTGTTCGCGATTGTGTGCCTGGGCGGCATGGCCGGAGACAAACCGCTGAAGACCTTCGTGGCGGCGCTGATCGGGCTGTTCCTCTCGGCAGTGGGCATCGACGCCAACAGCGGCGTGTATCGCTTTACCGGAGATAACATCCACCTCACCGATGGCATCCAGTTTGTGGTGCTGGTGCTGGGCCTGTTCTCCATCAGCGAGATCCTGTTGCTGCTGGAAAAAACCCATCGCGGCCAGGAAGCAGTCAAGGCCACCGGACGCATGATGTTCAACCTGAAGGAAGCCGGTGCGGTGTTCGTGGTTAACATCCGTTGCGGCCTGCTCGGATTCATCATGGGCGTGTTGCCGGGTGCCGGTGCAACACTGGCTTCGGCCGTTGCCTACATGACCGAAAAACGCATGGCCGGTGCCAGCGGCAAGTTCGGCCAGGGCGATATGCGCGGTCTGGCGGCACCGGAAACCGCCATTGGGGCGTCCGCCTGTGGCGCGTTGGTGCCGATGCTGACGCTCGGCGTGCCAGGTTCGGGCACCACGGCGGTGATGATCGGCGCCCTGTCGCTGTACAACATCACCCCCGGCCCATTGCTGTTCCAACAGCAACCGGACATCGTCTGGGGCCTGATCGCATCGTTGTTCATTGCCAACATCATGCTGGTGATCCTCAACATCCCGATGATCCGTATCTTCACCCGTATCCTCGCCGTGCCGAACTGGGCACTGGTGCCGGTGATCGCGATCATTACCGCGATTGGTGTGTATGCGGTGCATGCCACCACCTTCGACCTGTTCCTGATGGTCGGCATCGGCATCTTCGGCTACATCCTGCGCAAGCTGGATTTCCCTCTGTCGCCGGTATTGCTGGGCTTTATCCTCGGCGGTCTGATGGAACAGAACCTGCGTCGCGCATTGTCGATTTCCAATGGCGCGCTGGAGATCCTGTGGTCCAGCCCGATCACCTTCGGTG
This sequence comes from Pseudomonas sp. AM4(2022), assembly GCF_036346515.1. NCBI lineage: Bacteria > Pseudomonadati > Pseudomonadota > Gammaproteobacteria > Pseudomonadales > Pseudomonadaceae > Pseudomonas > Pseudomonas sp. AM4(2022). The sequence continues at coordinate 186,337 of NZ_JAOTNW010000003.1, read as the reverse complement.
TGTGGGTACTGACCGCCATCATGCTGTTCGTGCCATTGCTGCGTATCTGGCGCAAGCGCTCCTTGCAGCGCCGTGCCGTAGCCGATGTCTGAAGTCACCTTTAAACATTGGTGGGGAACACCGCTGGTCGGGCTGGCCGGCGGTTACCTGGCCAGCCTGGTTGGCTGGCCTTTGCCGTACATGGTCGGCTCGTTGCTGCCGATCATCCTGGTGCGTTGTCTCACGCCCTGGCAGTTGGCAGAGATTCCCGGCGGGCGCAAATGCGGCCAATGGGTGGTGGGCATCGGCATTGGCTTGCACTTCACCCCGCTGGTGATCGAGCAGGTGATGAGCCACTTCGGCCTGATCTTTTTCGGTGCTCTGGTCACCAGTTTGTCGAGCGTGGTCGGCGTGTGGTTGATGCGCCGCAGTGGGGAAGACCGCGCCACGGCGTTTTTCTCCAGCATGCCGGGCGGTTCCGGGGAGATGGTCAACCTCGGCGCCCGCAATGGCGCAATACTTAGCCGAGTGGCGGCAGGGCAAAGCCTGCGTGTGCTGGTGGTGGTGCTGTGTGTGCCGGCGATCTTCAAGTATTTGCTGGGTGGCGGTACACCGCAGTTTCACCCGGCGCCTGTGGACTGGACGTGGCTGGCCCTGTTGTTTCCGATAGGTGCGCTGGTTGCCTGGGGCTGGCAGCGTTTGCGCCAACCCAACCCGTGGCTGTTCGGGCCTTTACTGGTGAGTGCCATCGCCAGCGTGACCTGGGATCTACACATTGGCCTGCCCGACGGCGGCAGCCAGATAGGCCAATGGCTGATCGGCAGCGGTTTGGGCTGCCACTTCAATCGGCAGTTCTTCCGTAGCGCTCCGGCGTTCATGGGCCGCACCTTGATTGGCACCGCCTTGACCATGGCGCTCGCCACGTTGGCGGCGGTAGGGTTGAGTGCGCTGACGCACCTGGACCTGCGCTCACTGACGTTGGGCATGATGCCCGGCGGCATTGCCGAGATGAGCCTGACGGCAGAGACCCTGCAATTATCGGTGCCGTTGGTGACGGCAATGCAGGTGATGCGTCTGCTGTTTGTGCTGTTTTTGGCAGAGCCGTTGTTCAGGCACTGGAACCGCCAATCTTAACTCTGGAAATGGCCCCTCAGGGGCCACGACCGTTTGTCTGAACTGGCAATCTTCACAGCTAGCCAAGCTCACCTTATCAGACCTTCCATGGAGCGACTTCCCTCTGAGGAGCGCAATCGTGGTGACCCCAAGCGAAACAACGCTCGAAAACGAAAATGAAGAGCCCGCCGCAATCGTCAATACGATTACCGTCCATGGTTCCCCCAATCGCCTTGTACTCAATGGGGATGGAACGCGTCTGTATGTCGCAAGCTCCACATTGCCACAAGGCATTACTGTCATCGACACAGCGAACTTTAGCGTTCTGAGGACAATCACCACCGTGGGATCGCCCATTTGGCTGGCCATGCACCCCACGGCCCCGCGCCTTTACGCCAGCGATAACAGCCAGGCCAGCGATACGCCGATCACAGTGATAGACACCTTGACCGATACCGTCAGTGATCAGATCAGGGGGTTTACCACCCTCAATGGCTTGGCGTTGAACTCTACCGGAGCACGCTTATACGTCGCTGACCACGCCGCCTCGGAAGTGGTGGTGATCGATACCGCCAATCATCAGCGAATCGCCACCACCCCAGTGCGTTACCCTCGAGAGATCGCGATAGCACCCGGCAACGCCCGTTTACACCTTGCCTCGGATTTGGATGGGTGGACCAGCATCCACCTGGGGACCAACAGGGTTGTGACCCAAACCAATACCGTTGCCGGTCAACCTACCTCCATTGCTCATGCTCGCTTCAACGCACGTGTCTACATCACCTACCAGGACCGTGGTGAGGTCTTTATCGGCAATACCTCCGCCGCACAGGTCAGTACCATACTGGACGGTTTGCTAGGCCCCTATCAGGTGGCATTTCATACGATGCTCGAATTCGCCTACATCACGGAAACCGATGGCGATCGCGTGAGTATCCTCCACACCCGCACACAAACCGTAACCGACACCCTCACAGGCTTCAACAAACCGCGGGGTATCGTCGTGACACCCAACGGCCGAACCGCCTACGTGGCCAATATCGGCAATAGCACAGTGTCGCAAGTCCGTCTGTAGCCATGGTCGTCCGGTTCAGAGTGGCGGCAGCCGCCACTCGATCGGTGCCTCGCCATTCTGTTCAAGAAACTTGTTAGCCCGGCTGAAATGCCCGCAGCCCAGAAACCCGCGATACGCCGACAACGGCGACGGATGCACCGACGTCAGCACCAGATGCTTGGTGGCATCGATGAGCTTCTGCTTGCTTTGAGCATGAGCGCCCCACAGCAGGAACACCAGGTGCGGCTGATGCTCGCTGACTACCTCGATAATCCGATCGGTGAAGAACTGCCAGCCCTTGCCCGCATGGGCGTTGGCGTTGGCGCGCTCCACGGTCATGGTGGTGTTGAGCATCAGCACGCCCTGATCGGCCCAGCTTTGCAGGTAGCCGTGGTTGGGGATGTCGATGTTCAGGTCGCGCTTGAGCTCTTTATAGATATTGACCAGCGACGGCGGCGCCGGCACGCCCGGTTGCACCGAGAAACACAGGCCATGGGCCTGGCCAGGGCCGTGGTAAGGGTCCTGGCCGAGGATCACGACCTTGACCTTGTCCAGCGGTGTTGAATTGAGCGCGTTGAAAATCAATGGGCCGGGCGGGTAGATCTCTTTGCCAGCGGCATGTTCCTGGCGCAGAAACTCGCGCAGTTGCGCCATGTAGGGCTTCTCGAACTCATCGCGCAGGGCGTGTTTCCAGCTGGGTTCGAGTTTGATACGGTCGCCATCGGTCATAGTTGAATTGTCTTGTAAAAAAGAATGAGGCGAACCCTAGGAAAGCCGACCCCGCTTGTCAATTGATCTGACACAGCACCGGCACTTTCCCACGAAGGGATCATACTCATCCTTCACCTTCTCGATTGAGGTCACGATGAACCTGCATTTCGAAGAACTGACCGGCAGTGGCGGCGCTCGCATCGGCATCGCCAGCCTGGACGCGCCAAAGTCCCTTAACGCCCTCTCCCTGCCGATGATTCTGGCCCTGGATGAGCGCATGGAGGCCTGGGCCAAAGACCCGCAGATCGTCTGCGTGCTGCTGCGCGGCAACGGTCCCAAAGCTTTTTGCGCCGGTGGCGAAGTGCGCAGCCTGGCTCAGGCTTGCCGTGAACAGCCCGGCGAAGTTCCGGCCCTGGCCGCGCAGTTTTTTGCCGCTGAATATCGTCTTGACTACCGCCTGCACACCTACCCAAAGCCGTTGATCTGCTGGGGCCACGGTTATGTCTTGGGCGGTGGCATGGGCCTGTTGCAAAGCGCCGCCGTGCGTATCGTCACACCAAGCAGTCGTTTGGCCATGCCCGAGATCAGCATTGGCTTGTACCCGGATGTGGGTGCCAGTTGGTTCCTGTCCCGCCTGCCGGGCAAGCTCGGCCTGTTCCTGGGCCTCACCGGTGCCCATATCAACGGCCGCGACGCATTGGACTTGGGCTTGGCCGATCGCTTCCTGCGCGATGAGCAGCAAGACGAATTGCTTGATGGCCTGCTGCAGCTGAACTGGCAGGAACAGAGCGCGATGCAACTCAACAGCTTGCTCAAGGCCCTGGCGCAGGAGGCGATCAGCGATCAACCCGACGCGCAATGGCTACCACGCCGCACTCAGATCGACGAATGGCTGGATGTAGGAGATGTACGGTGTGCCTGGCGCGCCTTGAACCTGCTGCGCGACCACAGCGACCCGCTATTGAGCCGGGCCGGAAAAACCCTCAGTGAGGGCTGCCCGCTGACGGCGCATCTGGTGTGGGAACAGCTCCAGCGCGCCCGCCACCTGTCCCTGGCCCAGGTGTTCCAGATGGAATACACCCTGAGCCTCAACTGCTGCCGTCATCCGGAATTCGCCGAAGGGGTTCGGGCACGCCTGATCGACAAAGACCAGGCGCCTCATTGGCACTGGCCGGATATCAACACACTTCCGGAAGCGGTGGTGCAAGCGCACTTTGACAAGGCCTGGGAAGGTAGAAATCCGCTGGCAGATTTATCTGACTACTGACAGGTCTGTACGTTTGTCGTTGACCTTGAACGCGCAATTGTCCGGTTGGCTGTCCACGCACGTATACACCGGCAACTCGAACGCATCGGGCTGCAGCTTCCAATACAAGGAGCTGGTCAACGACATGTTGATAATCTCATTGCCCCTGCTTGGCCTCAACGCTACTACCCCGTTCCAGCTGGTGCGGTAGATGCACTTGTCCACGTAGCCGTTTCCTCTCTCCTCGCCGTCGCCCGGCATGAAGACTGCGCCAATGAACCCGTCGACAACACCACCCGACGCTACCTTCGGACTTTGCCAGCGCAGGCCGTTGTCCTGGGCGCGATAATGGCCGTCGGCGTACACGATCTGCGTCGTATAAGGACAGCCCTGCTCCGCTCTTGCCGATGCAATGAAGCCGCTCATCAGCAGGAGTACGCAAATCAATTGTTTGAACATAGGGATTCCATCTGCTCAGTCTCACCACGCAAAAGCACAAGGCTTCTCGTTAGTGAAGTACAGCTAGCGCCTCAAAGATAGCTGTTAAATCTGACAGTACGGACATACGGTACCCATAAAAAACGGCGCATGATGCGCCGCTTGTTTTTCAAGATATTTAACGGTGACCGCCGCGACCACCTCCGTGGTCGGAACCGCGTCCACGCCCGCCATTGCCCCAGCGGTCGCCCCACCCCTGGTTTGGGTAGGGCCGGTAGCCGGCGCGAGGGTAATAGCGCGGGGCCGGTTGGTAGTAGCGCGGCGCCGAATAGTAGCGAGGCTGTGGCGCATAGTAGCGAGGCGCTGGCGCGTAATAGCTGCGCCCAGAAGGGTAATAACGCGGGCCGCCGTAGTAATAGGCTGGCGCCGGTGCGGTGTAAACCTCGGAGCGATAGTAGGTAGCGCCTCCATCGTAATAGGGCACGCAGGCTGAAAGGGTCAGGCCGAGCAAAGCGATGAGCAGCAGTCGTCGATACATGGCGGCCTCCTGGACCGCGGAAGAGCTCCTCCAGCGACGCTGGCGAGCGGCATTCAGCTTTCACTGAATGACGAAATATCTGACATCAAAAACCGAATCTGGTGCGTTCGCGACACAAGTGGAAACATCTGTTTCAGACGAAGTGAAAGCCCGCCAAAACGCCATGATGATGGAATGCCGCGCAGCCGCGCTGTATCGTGCAACAACTAACGCGCCCTACCCGATTCCCTTCTGAACCGACCCATGACCACACCGACCCTTTGCCCCGCCTGTGGTGCCCGCAACGACTGCTCCCTGGCCGATCCGCGCACTGCCGATCACGCCTGCTGGTGCTACGGCGTCATCATCGACCCGGCGGTGCTTGAAGCCCTGCCGGATGAGTTGCGTAATAAAGCCTGCCTGTGCCCACGCTGCGCCCAGGTGGAAGAACAGTTGCGTAACCGTAATGCGCGTTGATCGCTTCCTCAGCAACCTGCCACAGTTCAATCGCAAGCAAGTGCGCCTGTTGCTGGTGGAGCGCCGGGTAACCGTCGAGGGTGTTGCCGTCAGCGATCCGCACCATGACGTACGTGAATTCAGCCAGGTCTGCGTTGACGGTGAAATTCTGCAAGCGGGCAAACCGGCGCGCTATTTCATGCTGCACAAACCCCGGGGTTGCGTCAGCGCCACGTCGGACCCGCAACACTCCACGGTCCTGGACCTGCTGCACGAACCGGACAAAGCCGACCTGCATATCGCCGGGCGCCTGGATTTCAACACTACCGGCCTGATGCTGATCACCAACGATGGCCAATGGTCACGGCGCCTCACGCAACCACAGACCAAGTTGCCCAAGGTGTACCACGTGCAAACCGAACAGGACATCGGCCCGCAGTATGCGATGACGTTCGCGGCAGGGGTGTATTTCGCTTTTGAAGATCTCACTACCCAACCTGCCGAACTTGAACGGCTGGGCCCAAGAACGGCCCGGTTGAGCATCGTCGAAGGCCGCTATCACCAGGTGAAGCGCATGTTCGGGCATTTTGATAACAAGGTAATCGGCCTGCACCGCGAGCGAATGGGCCCCTTGGTGCTGGATGCCTCGCTTGCGCCGGGTCAGTACCGGCCACTGACTGACGACGAGATCCGACTAATCTGACGACCGTTCAGCCGGTGATGGCAAAAAACCAATCGCTTACCTTGCGACCTGCCTTCGGTGCTGCTTGAATCAAGGCTTCAGCCAGATGATGACTGATGAGTCGCACTATAACCTCCAAGAAACACCTTGCCTCGCCCGCGCCTGATCCACGGGCCTTCCCGGCAAACCGCCCGTCATAACAACACCCGCCGGCCAGCCGTCATCGGACCGACATGGGCCCTCATTTTCCAGGCGTATGCCTACCTGTCATAAAGCTCGTGCAGAGTGATCTGCGCGCACTACCCGCTTGCCAGGAGTCTTACGACATGAGGCCAGAAATCGCTGTGCTGGATATACAGGGTCAGTATCGGGTGTACACGGAGTTCTATCGCGCGGACGCGGCGGCAAAGACCATCGTCCTGGTCAACGGCTCCATGGCGACCACGGCGTCCTTCGCTCAAACCGTGAAAAGCCTGTACCCGCAATTCAATGTGGTGTTGTACGACCAGCCCTACGCTGGCCGTTCCAAAATCCATAACCGTCATGAGCAGATGCTGACCAAGGAAGTCGAAGGCCAGATCCTCCTGGAACTGCTCGACCACTTTGCCGCTGAACATGTGCTGTCCTTCTCCTGGGGCGGCGCCGCTACGTTGGTCGCCCTTGCACACCGGCCCCGTAGGGTAGAAAAAGCCGTGATCAGCTCATTCTCGCCGGTAATCAATGCGCCGATGCGCGACTACCTCGAACGAGGCGTCGACTACCTGGGCAACCTCGACCGCGACCGCGTCGGCCATCTGGTCAACAGCACTATCGGCAAGCACCTGCCTTCGCTGTTCAAACGCTTCAACTACCGCCATGTCAGCAGCCTGGCCGCACACGAATACGGGCAGATGCACTTTCACATCAGCCACGTGCTCAACAGCGACCGGCAGTGCTACCTCAAGGCAGCCAGGCAGATCGATATTCCGGTGCTGTTCTTGAACGGCGAGTGGGACGAATACACCAGTGCAGACGACGCCAAGCTGTTTGGCCAGCATGTGGCCAAGAGCAGCTTCAGCACCATCCAGGCAACGGGGCATTTCCTGGACATGGAACATAAAGCCGCGTGCCGCGATAGCCGTGAGGCCGTGGTGGGCTTCTTGAAAGGGCAGCGGCCCGCCAGCCCGTTGCGGTATAGCCAGGGCCAGGCGCAGCATGCGTGGGCGCTTTGAGATCAAGCCTGACACTGTGGCGAGCATGCTCCCTCGCCACACGCAACTCTCACATTTTTCAAAGAAAAACTTCAAATCCAGCCGAACATCTGGTACAAAGTCAGCCGCTCTGAGCGGGTATAGTTTAATGGTAGAACAGTAGCTTCCCAAGCTTCCGACGAGGGTTCGATTCCCTCTACCCGCTCCACTCAGATTTGCGCTGGCGTCAGGAAGGTTCTGACGCAGGATGCACAAAAAACCGGTCCTTGGTGACCGGTTTTTTATGGCAAAAATTTGGTCTCCAGCGCTCATCTGCTGCTCGGCAGTCGAGCCTGAGGGCGTGAAGCACCTCGTAATACCTCCAAGCGGCGCCATTTCTGCGCCCTATACTCAACATTGCCCTACCCGGCTATCTGCTGAATGGCATCGATGAATACGTGTTGAATCATCCGCAGGAAAAAAGCCGCTCGGGATTCCTGGCGTCCGCAGCGCTTAAGGTGTTGCAACAGGAGCGGTAGTCACGCCTAAGCAAAGTCTTACGGCAAGGCCGGCAACACCTCGCGATGATGTAGGCTCATCGGCCCAGAGCTCGGAAACATGGCAATGCTGGACACCCAAAAAACCACACCCAAAATCATCCTGCGCCAAGTAGCCGGCTGGGTGTTGGTTTTGCCACTGCTGGCCTCGTTTGTAAGGCTGCCCTTTCCTCTCGGACTACTCTTAGCAATGGGCGTGATTGTCGCGTCGGCTTACGGGGTGAAACTGGCCTGGCGTCATGCGAGCCGGCGCGTGGCTGTATTGGCTTTGATTATCACCCTGCTCAATATCATTTCGGCGTTCATGCTAAGTACAGCATCGGTGCTGAAAGCGCTCTATATAATCTCGTGGCTCTACTGGTACCCCTATTATTCCAATTGGATTTACTGGAATTTCTAGACGGACGATAAATTTGACCGCAAGAAACGTAGTTTCCAAACCTGCCGCGGGGACTACAGTGGCGTCGTCCCCCTTCACGCCCCTTCAAGGAGCCTGCCGATGACTTATCACTACAAGCTCATGCCTTCCCCCGTCGGTGAGCTCACCCTGGTGGCGCGCGATGGCAAACTCAGCGCCATCCTCTGGGAAGTAGAACGCGCCAATCGCGTACGCCTGGGTGAATTGATCGAGGCCAACGACAGCCCGGTGCTGCGAGAAACCGAACGCCAACTGAAGGAGTACTTTGCCGGAACGCGTAACCAGTTCGAACTGGAGCTGGACTTCGCCGGCACTGACTTCCAGAAGCAGGTCTGGCAGGCACTGCTGACCATTCCCTTCGGCGAAACCCGCAGCTACAGCCAGATCGCAGAGCAGATCGGCAACCCCAAAGCCGTGCGCGCAGTCGGTGCCGCAAATGGGCGCAATCCGATCTCGATCATTGCACCTTGCCACCGAGTGGTGGGGGCTTCGGGCGGGCTGACCGGGTTCGCCGGAGGGCTTGAAGCCAAGCAGTACCTATTGACGCTTGAGGATCGCAGCCAGGTAAAAATGGCGTTCTGATTACGGGCCAGCAAGCGCCCCGCGGGTAAATGCCTGGTAGTCGAATAAACGCTCGAAACCCAGCTTTTGATACAGTGAAAGGGCGCCCACCGATGCCTCCAGAAAGCATCGGCGGGCGCCCAGGCTTACAGCGTGAAGCAGGGCTACTTGAATCAAGCGCGTGGCGTAGCCTCTTCCACCAAAACCGCTGAGCGTGCCGACATCATTCAGCCGGGCCTCGTCCTCGCAGAGCGACAACGTCAGCGAACCTCTCACCTGCCCCTCGGCGGACAAGGTGAAGTGGTAAAGGGTTTCATCAGCGTCGAGGGCCCGCTGGTGACGAGCCTGATAATGCACAGCAATATCGGTCTGCATCGAGTACGCGCTACGCATTGGAACGGCCCACTCATTCAAATTGCGCGTCAGCTTGATCTGCACATCTTCCTCGCTTATCGCTGGAGCAAAGCGCGACAGCTCGAGGACCATCGCCGTGGTCTGTTCGGCAGGCTGGAAACCGAAGCCCGTGAGTACCTCGCATAACCCAACCACCCTTTGCTCATGAACCACGATGCGTATGTCGAGCGAGAGGCGGCGGATCAAGTCCAGCGGTGCAGCCATTGTTTCATCCAACGCTGCGCTGCCCACACGAACAAATAACAGATCGCACGAACCCGCATGTTCATCCGTGAAGTAAGCGTTGATATCAGCGCTGTAACGACGATGCAACGGGCAGATTGCGGCAAAATAATGGTGTTCGGTCAGGTGGTAACGTGTGGGCAGATCGCAGGCGGCGTCGACGTTCATTGGAAGGCGTCCAGGTAAAAACCCAGTGTTGCGCGCGCCACGCTGTGAAGCCGTAGGCTCGCTCCTAAAAACACCGCAGAAAAACCCACAATGCAGCTCACATGAAAAACGGCGGTTGGATCCTCTCCAACCACCGTTTTTCATGTCAGGCAGCGGCCTCAGCCGTCGCCTTGATGGCCCTTGCCGTAAGTCGAGGCCAGCGCCCGGGCTTTTTGCAGGCGCTCTTCAAGCTTGGGCAGCGTCTCATCCACCAGTGCTTTTATCTCTGGCACATCCGACGCCGCGCCTTCTTTCTGGAACAGGGCGATGGCATCTTCGTTCTCCTTGACCTGCTGCGCGGTATAGGCAGCGTCAAACGAATCGCCGTCCTTGAGTTCAGGCATCAGGGTTTCGGCCTTATCAACGATCTTCTCCCGTGGGGCCACTGGCAAATCAAGCTTCTTGGCGATCGCCGCCAAGTGCTGGTTGGCCAGAGTGCGCTCGTTGATGACCTCAATGGTGTAGTCCTTGATTTCCTGGGACGATGTCTTGGCGTGGGCCATGCGACTAGTTTCGATATCGGCCATGCCTTTGGCCGAAGCCTGCTCGATGAATTCTGCAGGCGACTGGGCGAAAGCATTGCTGGCGCCGAGGCCCAGCAGCATCGCGAAACTGGCGGTGCGTAACCGGATAGCCATGCGGCTCATGATGGGTTCCTCCAGGGCAAAAATAGGCGCGGGAGCATACACCCCGCCCTGAATTCGAATTTTCAGGGCGATAAAGGTTTAGAAAAAACTTACCTGCGCGACGAACGGTCGTCGTCGCCTCAGACCGCTTTGCTGCCGAACAGGCCCGGCAATGCGTGCGCCAGGGCATTGAGGGCGAAGCCGATAAACATCACGCCGCAGAGTTTGGTGATCAGGATTTCATGGCGTTGATACAGCGTGCGCACCCGTTGGGCACCCACCACGCCGATCAGGATCGCGTAGGCCAGCAGGCCACCGATAAAGCTCAGCAGAATCAACGTCGGCAGCATCGACCAAGTCAACAACTCGGCCCGGCTGGACAACAACGCGGTGAACGTCGCCACGGCGACCGGGTAGGCCTTGGGGTTGGTCAAGCCAAACAGAATACCGTGCCAGAACGGATGGCGCGCCGCGCCCTGAGGGGCATCGCTGTTGCGGCGTTGGGTGCGGATCGCACGCCAGCCGAGCCAGAACAAATACGCCCCGCTGAGTACGCCGAGCACATCAAAGGCACTGCTGCCGACTTCCCGCGCACCGACGATGGCAATGAGCGCCGTGCTGCACCACACCACATCGCCGAGCAAATGACCGCACAAGAATCCTGCCCCGGCACGCCGGCCACGGGCCGCACCGATGCCGAATACGGCCAGGACACCGGGGCCTGGGGTAATGCCGTAGATAAAACCCGAAGCCAGCACGGCGAGCAGCAAGGATGGGGTCATGGATAGACGCTCCGACAGACGCTAAAAGGTGACTGATTCTGCATGTTTCAGCGCGGTGGGTAAAACTTCATTCCAGCATAGGGCTGGGCACGACAGGCTTGCAGCCGCGAGGCCAGATCGCCGACATGAACCTCCAGCTTATGGCCGTCGGGATCGAGAAAATAAAACGATGCGCCTTCGCTGCGGTTGTCTCGCCACTCCTGTACACCGGCAGCGCGCAGGTGTTCGACCAAGGGAGTGAAATCAGCAGCATCAACAGTGAAGGCATAGTGGGTGTAATCCACCGCCGGAGCAGTCGAGCGCAACGGGTCCAGCGACAGGCACAGCCAAAGCCCAGGCAGTGAGAGGTAGGCACCGTTGTCCCAGGTTGCGTCGAGCTGCAGGCGCAGCAGGTCGTGATAGAAACTGACGCTGCGCGGCACATCGGTGACGGCCAGGGTCAGGTGGTTGAAACCGCTGAGCATCTAGGTGTTCTCGCGTTATCGTTGGTCTGCGGACAATACACCCACCACCCTGCCAATCAACCACTGCAACCCCACATCCCCACCCCGCCGCGTATGCCAGGCCAGCTCAAAGGCAAACGACGGAATATGAAACGGCGGTGGCACGGCCAGCAATTGCCGAGCGTCGATATTCATCAACCCACGGGACGACACCGTCAAAATCAGGTCCGTGCCCTGGATCAACTGCGGCGCCACACCCCAGTGCGGCAGGCTGATCGCCACGTGGCGGCGTTCACGAATGGCCGTCAGTGCCCGTTCGATTTCCGGCGTGCCGCTGCCGCGCATCTCCAGCAGTACATGGGGGCGCGACAGATAGGCCGGCAGGTCCAGCACCCCGCTGGGCGCCAGGCTGTCGCGGTCGACCAGGCAGGTGTAATGCTCTTCGAACAGCGGCGTAGTCCGCAGTTCGGCGGGCATGTCGGGGAATACGCCCGCAGCCAGGTCGAGGTCGCCATTGAGCACACCATCGACCATGCCTTCGCGGCTGGCCTGGATGATCTGCAAGTCGATGCCGGGTGCTTCATGGCGTAGGACGCGAACCAGGCCGGGAAGGAATATCGCGGCGCTGTAGTCAGACATCGCCACGCGAAAGCGGCGCTTGGCCGAGGCGGGATCAAAACGATTCGGCGCCAGTAATGCCTGCACCTGGGCCAGGGCTTCGGTCAATGGCGCCGCCAATTCCAGGGCGCGCGGGGTTGGCACTAATGTGCCGCCCTGACGCATCAGCAGCGGGTCGCCCAGCGTATCACGCAGCCGCGCCAACGCATGGCTGACCGCCGGCTGGCTCAGGTGCAGGCGCTCGGCGGCGCGGGTGACGTGTTGCTCGCTGAGCAAGGCGTCGAGGATCACCAGCAGGTTCAGGTCGATGCGGCGCAGATCATTCATCAGCTGCATGCTCGGCATAATAATTTTGAATTTAAATTTGCGCGACGAATACCCTAGAGTCCAGCAAAACCTTTGGGAGCGTCGAGATGACTGTGTTGCATTGGGTAGGTTTGTTAGCGCTGGCGGTGTTCGCCGGCGCGGTGGTGCCGTTTCAGAGTGCGATCAACGCCAACCTCGGGCGCGGGCTCGGCCATCCCTTGTGGGCCACCCTGGCGTCGTTGCTGGTGAGCATCATCGTGCTGCTGCCGGTGATTGTAGCGCTGCGTTTACCCCTGCCGAGCCAGGCCTTTATCAGCAAGGCACCCTTGTGGATGTGGGCAGGCGGGGCGTTTGGCGTGTGTTTCATTTCATTGGCGTTGATGCTGCTGCCCAAGCTCGGCGCGTCAGGCTTTATTGCGTTGGCCATGGCCGGGCAGATTCTCGCATCGTTGTTGCTGGACCACTTCGGCCTGTTCGGCCTGGTGGAACGTCAGTTGACAACCTCCCGGGTGTTGGGCGCGTTACTGCTGATCAGCGGCGTTGCGTTGATTCAGTTCAGCGGCGCTCAGCCGCCAGGCGATTGATCTGCGCCTGCTCCACCACCGGCTGCGGCGCGCCCTGACTGGCCGCCTGCAACATCGCACGGCCAACGGTCTCGGTGCTCACCACCCAATCCGGCTTCAACCGCCGTGCAAACGAGAGCAAAGGCCCGAGTACGCTATAGAAAGATTGATACAAAGGCGTCTTCGAACGCACACCGTGCAACGGCTGGATGATCCCCGGACGGAACAGATACACCGCCTTGAACGGCAAGCGCAGCAAGGCATTTTCGGTCTTGCCCTTGACCCGCGCCCACATCGACTTGCCGGCTTCGGAACTGTCCGTGCCGGCGCCGGATACATAGATAAAGGTCATCTGCGGATTGAGCCGTGCCAGGGTGCTGGCCGCCACGAGGGTCAGGTCATAGGTGAGGTGGGTATAGCGCGCCTCCTTCATGCCCGCCGACGAAACGCCGAGGCAAAAGAAACACGCATCAAAACCCTGCAGCAAGTTTTCCAGGGGTTGGAAATCCAGCATGTCGTTGTGCAACACCTGATGCAGCTTGCCGTGCTCCTGGGTCAAGGGCGTGCGACCGACGGCCACCACTTCCTGCACATCGGCCGCCAGCAGGCACTCGCGCAGCACACCCTGGCCCACCATGCCGGTGGCGCCGAATAACAGAACTCTCATCAAATATTCCTTCATCCCACTGACTTGGCGAGTCGATAGACGAGCCTCTTGAAGGCCACCGGCACATCCGCCCTGCACGCCGGCACCTTACTCAATTCACTGACGCACAACCCCATTAAATCGCATGATATCCCCCCTTCAGGTCCATTGACACACCAGGGCATTGTAGGCAGCTATTCGAATGAAATTACTGTGCCATCCTAAAAAGTAGGAATATACCTACACGAAATACTCCACCCGGACTATCGCGCATAGGAATCGTCTGACTTATCGAATCAAAATTTTCCCGATAGTGTTTTCCAGCCCCCCCCCAAAGGACGATAGAGAAATGGAAAACTCATCACTCACACACAAATTCTCAAATTACAAAAAACTCATAGCATTGGCCGAACCGGACTGGCACTCGGCAAAGAGCGGGCGAATATGCGAACTCAATGTCACCGTCAAAAACAATAATTACCTGACAGATCAATATGGGCGTGACCTCCATCACTTCTGCACGACCTCATACCTTGGACTCGATCACCATCCGGCCATAATAGAAGGGGCAATGCAGGGAATAAGGGAAGCCAAAACCCTGCGAATCGCAAACTCAAAAAACCGTTGCAAACTGGAAATACTCGAACGATACGAGCTAGAACTATCGGATCACTTTAACTCCATTTGTTTAAGCACATTGTCTTGCAGTGCTGCCAGCTCTGGACTGCTCCCTCTGCTCGCGAGCGGAGCCTTTACTCATAATTGCCCGCCTACGATGGTATTCGACAAGCACTCGCACTACTCCATGAATCACATCAAAGCGTCCTGCGCTGATGAGACTGAAGTAGTGACCGCCCCCCACAACGATCTCTCTTTCATTGAAGACTTATGCAAAACCCGCAAATGCGTCGCGTATATAGCTGACGGCATATACAGCATGGGCGGCGTTGCGGACGTTGACGGCTTACTTTACTTAAAAGCTCGTTACGGGCTATTTCTCTATATGGACGACTCGCATGCGCTGTCGGCATTCGGAGAGGGAGGACGTGGTTACATCCGGCCATTTATGCACACGCAAGACGATCAGACCTTAATAGTCGCGTCCTTAGGAAAGTCTTTCGGTGCTAGCGGTGGGTTGATCATGTTTGGCAGCGAACGACAAAAAAGTTTAATGTACCGCTATGGTGGCCCAAGCAATTGGTCGCAAAGTCTGAACTCAGCAGCTATTGGCGCTGGGCTGGCCTCGCTAAAAATACACCAGACTGAAGAGTTATACGAGCTTCAAGAAAAACTTCAATTCAACATCAAACTATTTGACACGCTAATACATACAGAGCAGCACGGCACACAGACGGCCATACGTTTAATTAACTGTGGAGAAGCTGAAAAAGCCAATGAGCTCGCCACCCGACTTTCGGACGCTGGTTTTTTTACATCTGCTGTATTTTTCCCGGTAGTGCCAAAAGGAAGAGCAGGCGTACGCATAACGCTTCGAGCAGATATGAGCCCTACAACGATAAAATCATTTTGCTCACAGCTAACCCAACTAATCACGTTCTCAAAGACCAGCCTCAGCTTGCACTCCCAGTCAGAAGCTACCTAATGGGCCGTTCATTAATGGCCACGATTACTGAAACGGATTGAAAACGGTGTAAACGATGCCGAGCTAGCAGTTTCCTCCTTACTTAGGATATAGGACGACTTGTATTGAAAAGCAATATCGCTCTCCCCCTCGCCTGTAGCGCTGCCTTCCTCGCTCAAGCCGGTATCAGCAGCTATCTGCCCGCAGTCCCAGCAATCGCGCAAGCTTTAGCCGTCGAAAAGCATGTCGCTCTGGCTCTAACGGTGTACCTGGTGGGCATGGCCTTGCCAATGCTGCTGTGGGGTAGCCTGGCTGAGCGATTTGGCAGAAAACCGGTGTTACTTGCAGCCTTGGCGGTGTATGCCCTGGCGAGTGCGACGATTCCATCAGCGTTCAACATTGAGTCATTTCTAGCCTTACGCCTGCTTCAGGGCTTTGGGGCTGGGGGGATGTCCGTCATGGCACGGGTATTGATGCGCGACAACTTCAGCGGTGCACTGTTGGCCAAGGGGCTGTCGTGGCTGGGGATGACCTTCGTGGTCGCCCTGGGTATCGGCCAATTCGTGGGTTCGTTATTGCACATGGCGTTCGGCTGGAAGGCGATTTTCTATACGTTGGCAATCGGGGCTGTCGCTTTGATTGGGGTGTTGCAGCGGGTGGTATTTGCGACGCAAGCAAAAGCTGGCTCCTCGGTCCGCGCTTGGCGTGTTTACAACGCTATTGCGCGACATCCTCCCTTTCTGCACGCCGCACTGGCCGGCGGTTTGGGCTATGGGGTGATCATTGCATTCAATACCTGCGCACCGTTGATTTTTCAGGGAGGTTTTCAGTGGAGCGCAATGGAATACGGCTGGCTGGGTTGGCCGATCAGTGGGGCTTACCTGGCAGGTGCGTTGATGGTCAATCGCTTCGTTGCACGTACAGGTCGCTTGAGGATGATGCGTGCAGGCGTTGCATTGGTACTGCTCGGTACGGCGACCATGTTGCTTGGCAGCGTGCTTGCCAGTGGGCTCGCGGTGCTGCTGTGGTTGCCCTATTGCCTGGCGGTGCTGGGGCAGTCGATCAGTTACCCTATCAGTTTGTCGCTCGCCAATGATGAGGCTCCCATCAGCGGCTCCTACGCCATGGCCCTCAGCGGTTTTGTACATCAATGGATGGCAGCCATGATCGGCGGTGCGGCAAGCCTGCTGGTGAGCCAGCAGGCGTGGCCGCTGGCGGTGTTGTGTGTGGCGTTGGCGGGCGGCACATGCGTATGCCTTGCCCGCTGCAGCGCGGATCAAAAAGCGCTACGAAAGATCTCCTCAATCTGACGCTGGTCCGCACGCCGTGGGTTGGTCAGCCCGCAGGCATCCTTAAGCGCATTGCTGGCCAGCAATGGAATGTCCTGCAACTTAGCGCCAAGCTCACGCAACCCCGCAGGAATTTCCACGTCCTGGGACAACCGACGAATCGCCGCGATGGCAGCCTGGGCGCCCTCCTCGGCGGTGATGCCCTTGATATCCGCACCAAGGGCCCGGCCCACGTCGCTCAGGCGTTTGGCGCAGACGCTGGCGTTGAAGCTTTGTACGTGGGGCAATAACACTGCGTTGCACACGCCGTGGGGCAGGTCGTACAAGCCGCCCAATTGGTGGGCCATGGCATGCACGAACCCCAGGGAGGCATTGTTGAAGGCCATGCCGGCGAGGAACTGCGCATAGGCCATGCTCTCCCGTGCGGCCTTGTCAGTGCCGTCGCGGACCGCCAGGCGCAGGTTGGCGCTGATCAATTCGATGGCCTTGATCGCGCAGGCGTCGGTGATCGGTGTTGCGGCGGTGGACACGTAGGCTTCGATGGCGTGGGTCAGCGCATCCATGCCCGTGGCGGCGGTGAGGCCCTTGGGCATGCCGACCATCAGGGCCGGGTCGTTGACCGACAGCAACGGCGTGACATTGCGATCAACAATGGCCATTTTTACGTGGCGGCTTTCGTCGGTGATGATGCAAAAACGCGTCATCTCGCTGGCGGTACCGGCGGTGGTGTTGATGGCCACCAGCGGCAGTTGTGGCTTGCTCGACCGGTCGACGCCTTCATAGTCGCCGATACGCCCACCGTTGGTGGCGCACAGGGCGATGCCCTTGGCGCAGTCATGGGGCGAACCGCCGCCCAGGGACACGACGAAATCGCAGGCGCTCTGTTGCAGCAACGCCAGGCCTTTTTCGACGTTTTCCACATTGGGGTTGGGCTTGGCGCCGTCGTAGATCACCGAATCGATATCCTGCATCGCCAGCTTCTCGGCGATCATGCCGGCCACACCGGCTTTGGCCAGCCCGACGTCGGTCACAATCAACGCCTTGCCAAAGCCGTAGTTGCGGATGGCGGTCATCGCTTCGTCGAGGCAATCGATGCCCATGATGTTGACGGCGGGGATGAAGAACGTGCTGCTCATGATCAATCCTCAAAGGCTTTATGCCGACAGAATCAACCTGTACCGCGTGGCGCATCTTGATCAGGATCAATGCTGGCTCGTGATAAAGTCACCCCCCAGCCGATTTCGAGTAGACCCGCCGCAATGAAGGATTTCCAGGATATTGACGCCCACCTTGAAGACTGGAGTGCCCTGCGCGCTACCGTCGACTTCAGCGGGATTCTGATCGGCAACGGCGCCAGCCGCACGATTTGGGAAGACTTTGCCTACGACTCGCTGTTCGAAAACGCCCGTACTGTCGAAGAAAAACCCCTGAGCCCATCCGAACTCAGCGTGTTCGACGCCTTGCAAACCCGCAGTTTCGAGCAAGCCCTGGGCGCCTTGAAAACCACCAGCCGGGTCAACAAGGCCCTGGCGGTCAGCTCGGCGGCGCCGCGTAACCGTTACTACGCGATCAAGGAAGCGCTGATCAACACCATTCATGCCGTGCACATTCCTTGGCGTCTGGTGCAGCCGTCGACGCTGGCGACGATCAACGCGGAGCTGGCCACCTACGCCACCGTCTTCACCAGTAACTACGACTTGCTCAACTACTGGGCGACCCTGCACGCACCGGGTATCGACGACCTGTTTCGCAGCGCCGACTCAAGCTTCGACCTGCGCAATACGCGCACCGACACCCCCCGCATCCTGTACCTGCACGGCGGCCTGCACCTGGTGCGCAACCTCGACGGCACCGCGCGTAAATTGCCGTCCACCGACAGCACCCTGCTCAGCAGTTTTGCCATCAATAACACGATCAAGACCCTCGACGATGTGCCGCTGTTCGTCAGTGAAGGCAAGGTGCAGGAGAAGCTCAAAAGTATCCGCAGTTCGGATTATCTGTCGTTCTGTTATGAACAGCTGTTGAGCCATGAAGGCGCGCTGTGCATCTTCGGCCATGACTTGGGGCCGCAGGATAAACACCTGGTGGATGCTATCGGCCAGGCCAGCATCACCACCCTGGCGATCTCGGTGTCGGGGCGCAGTGATGGGTTTGTTCGTCAGCAGAAGCGGCGGTATCTGGAGCTGTTCGAGAGCAGTGGCGTAACCCTGAAGTTCTTTGCGGCGCGTACTCATCCGCTGGGCAACCCGGCATTGTCAGTCCCTGTCGAACGCTGATCAAAATGTGGGAGCTGGCTTGCCTGCGATAGCGGCGTGTCTGTTGGCCCATCTGGCACTGATACACCGCTATCGCAGGCAAGCCAGCTCCCACATTGACTGCATTTCAATGAGTAAGAAGGATCACTCCTCAGCGCTGTGCACCACCACCAGCAACTGCGCCTGCACCTCTCCCACCGAGCGAATCCGGTGGGGTTTCTGCGCGTTGAAATGCAGCGCATCACCGCGCGCCAACAGCACGCGCTCGTTCATGAAATCCACTTCCACCTGGCCTTCATGCACGAATAAAAACTCCTCCCCCAGGTGCTCCTTGAAGGTCTTGTCGGTGAACTCCGCCGGCGGGTAGATGATGAACGGCAACAGGCTGCGCTCGCTGACTTGGTGGGCCAGCACCGCATAACCCGGCGAGGTGTCGGGCCGCTCGTGGCTGCGCACCAGGCTGTAGCTGTCGAGGCTGACGTTGTCTTCGCTGAACAGTTCTTCGACCTTCACGTTCAACGCCTTGGCCAGTTTCAACGCCGCGGCAATGGAGGGCGTATTGAGCCCGCGCTCGACTTTCGACAGGTAACTCTTGGTCATCCCGGATTTTTCGGCCAGGGCCTCCAGGGTCACGCCAAGTTTTTTTCTTAATATTTTCAAGCGGATAGACATGTGCTGCGGTTAATCCATGCAGAAAGCGATGAGACAGGCTTGCCAATGACACATTGTGTCATATAGCATCTTTAGTGTCATTTGCATTCACCCAACGACCTTGCGAGCAGCGGGCGACCAGCAAATCCGACGTCCATTGAACCACCCAAAGGACACCGATATGGCCAAGACATTAGCACTCCCAAAAGACCAACTGGTCAAGCAAGCACTGAGCCAGATGCAAAACAGCCTGGCAGATAATACGTGGACCGACCGGCAAAAGCTGGCACTGACCTGCCGGATCCTGTTCGAGTACGGCCACGACTCCGGCCTGGCCGGGCAGATCACCGCACGTGGGCCGACGCCCGGCACCTACTACACCCAGCAATTGGGCCTGGGTTTTGATGAAATCACCGCCAGCAACCTGCTGCTGGTCAATGAAGACCTCGAAGTACTGGAAGGCCATGGCATTCCCAACCCCGCCAACCGTTTTCACACCTGGGTGTACCGCGGCAGACCGGATGTAAACTGCATCATCCACACACACCCCACGCACATTGCCGCGCTGTCGATGCTGGAAGTGCCGTTGCAGGTGTCGCACATGGACCTTTGCCCGCTGTACGAAGACTGCGCTTTTCTGGAGGCCTGGCCCGGCGTGCCAGTGGGCAATGAAGAAGGGGAAATCATCACCACGGCCCTGGGCGACAAGCGCGCCATCCTGCTCTCGCACCACGGGCAGTTGTCCACGGGGGCCAGCATCGAAGAAGCCTGTGTGATTGCGCAGTTGATCGAACGAGCGGCCAAGCTGCAGTTGCTGGCGATGTCTGCGGGCACCGTCAAACCGATCCTGCCAGCGCTGGGGCGCGAGGCCCATGACTGGATCTCCAAGCCCAAGCGCCACGGCGCCGCGTTCAACTACTACGCCCGGCAAAACCTGCGCAAGCACGCCGATTGCCTGAACTGATTGCCCCCCCTTTTCGACCGGAGTTTTTCCCATGTCCAACCCAACCATTCACGGCATTATCGGCTACACCATCACCCCCTTCAGTGCCGACGGCGAGCGCGTTGACCTCGACGCCCTCGGGCGCTCCATCGACCGCTTGATCAACAGCGGCGTCCACGCCATCGCGCCCTTGGGCAGCACGGGCGAAGGCGCTTACCTGAGCGATGCCGAGTGGGATGAAGTCAGTGCCTACAGCATCAAGAAAGTCGCCAAGCGCGTGCCGACCATTGTCAGCGTGTCCGACCTGACCACCGCCAAGGCCGTGCGCCGCGCCCGCTACGCCGAAGAGCACGGCGCCGATGTGGTGATGGTGCTGCCAGCCTCGTACTGGAAACTCAGTGAAGCGGAAATCCTCGCTCACTACGCCGCGATTGGCGACAGCATCGGCGTGCCGATCATGCTTTACAACAACCCGGCCACCAGCGGCACCGACATGTCGGTGGAGCTGATCCTGCGTATCCTCAAGCAGGTCGAGAACGTGACCATGGTCAAGGAGAGCACTGGCGACATTCAGCGCATGCACCAGTTGAAGCTGCAGAGTGACGTGCCGTTCTACAACGGCTGCAACCCGCTGGCGCTGGAAGCCTTCGCGGCTGGCGCCAAAGGCTGGTGCACCGCGGCGCCGAACCTGATCCCGCAACTGAACCTAAGCTTGTATCAGGCCGTACTGGCCGATGATTTGAACAAGGCGCGGGAGCTGTTCTACCGGCAGTTGCCCT
Source organism: Pseudomonas sp. AM4(2022) (assembly GCF_036346515.1). Classification (NCBI taxonomy): domain Bacteria; kingdom Pseudomonadati; phylum Pseudomonadota; class Gammaproteobacteria; order Pseudomonadales; family Pseudomonadaceae; genus Pseudomonas; species Pseudomonas sp. AM4(2022). The sequence goes on along the minus strand of NZ_JAOTNW010000003.1, from coordinate 165,110 downwards.
TGCTGCAATTCATCCTCAAAGGCGGGCTGCCGGCGACGATCAAGGCCGGGTTGCGCTTGACCGGGTTGGAGGTGGGTAATCCGCGCTTGCCGGTGTTCCCGTTGGGTGAGGCAGGGATCGGACAGCTCAAAGCGTTGCTGTCATCGGTGTAAAAACGCCCCGGCTCTCGCGAGCCGGGGCGCAGGTCTTCTTGCACGACTGTCAGGTCTTGTCCTTGATAGTGACACTGGGACCATTGGTCTTGACGCTGGCAATGCCATTGTCTCGTGCGGCTGTAGAGGTGTACTGCTCGCTGCTGCCGATCACTTGATGATTGGCAGCCTTGAGGTTGAAGAACGGTTGGCCGTTGCTGGCCACTTTTTTCTCATAACGTTCATCATGTGAGCTGTTGGCCTGCACTGAAGCAATGCCGGTTTCAGCAGCACCGCGGGTGGTGTAAAGCTCGCTGGTCAATATGGTTTCTGCGTTCGCCGCCTTAAGCACAAAACGAAACTGCCCATTACTGCTTTTACTCAACTCATACCATCCAGCCATGACTTTCTCCTTTGAGTGGGATATCGCTCCCAAACTTGTAGGATTAAAGGCCATGCCCCAATTTTTTCCAGCCAAACACGGGAGATCTATTTAGCTGGAGACAAATGACAATAGTTCTCGATATCATTCGCGATTTTTCCACGTCGTGCTTCGTCAAGAAGGATATCCATGTCTCGTCCCCAGCCCGACCCGTCGTCGGCCGATGCCTGTCGCGGGTTCTATGCAGATATCCTGTATTTCCTGCGTAAACGCACGGACAACGCCAGCGACGCGGCGGACATGGCCCAGGATGTGTTTACCCAATGGCTGGGCTACCGCGACCGGGCCAAGGTCGAGCAGCCACGGGCGTTTCTGTTCCAGATGGCACGCAACCTGCTGCGCGATCACTGGCGCAAACAGAAGGTACGGCAAACCGTCCACCCTGATCACGCCGAAATGGATGCCGAGCCGGTCACCGACGAGCACAACGACCCTATGGCCGCCGCCCTTCGCCTGCAACGCCTGGAACAGTTGAAAGAAGTCCTCGCCGAACTCTCGCCGCGCCGGCGAGAAGCCCTTATGCTGCACCGCTTCGAAGGCTTGAGCCAGGCGCAGATCGCAACGCGCATGGGCATCTCCACCAGCATGGTGGAAAAGCACATCGCCTTTGCCCTGCTGCACTGCAAGCGACGCCTTCAACCCGACACCGGCACGGAGCAGCCAGAATGAACCGCCCGAGCGACACAGACGCGCTGGACAGCCAAGCGAGCGATTGCATCGACGCCCAAGCCGCCAGTTGGTTTGCACGCAACCGCAACGAAGTAAGCCGCGCCGACCGTAAAGCCTTTGCCGCCTGGCAGGCGGTGCCCGCCCATGCGCGCGCCTATGCCGAATTCGAACAGCTGTGGGCCGACCTCGCCCAGTTGCAACAACTGAACAAACCGCTGGCACTGCCCAAGCGCAAGCCCGCCTTGTGGCGCCCTGCCCTGGCGGTGGCCGCTGCCTTGGTGTGCGCCGTGTTGGCGACCTCTATCGGCGCACCGCGCGAGCTGTATCACAGCCAGGTTGCCACCCAAGCCAAGGGCATGCGCACGTTGAATCTGCCGGATGGCAGTACCTTGTATGTGAATGCCAACACCCATATCCGCGTGAACTTCAGCGCCCATCAACGGGTGCTGCACCTGGACAAAGGCCAGTTGTACATCGAAGTGGCCGCCGACAAGGAACGCCCCCTCTACGTGCAAGCCGGCGAGTCGAGCGTACGGGTGGTGGGCACCGCTTTCGATGTACGCCGCGGGCAGCAGCAATTGGTGGTCAGCGTTGCCCATGGCCAGGTCGCTTTCGAGCCAAATGGCAAAAGCCCCGTCACCCTGCTCGGCGCCCAGCAACGGGCCTCATACAACTACACCAAAGGCACCGTGCAACCACAAAGCCTCAGCGCCGAAGAGGTCGCCGATTGGCGCAGCGGGCACTTGTCGTTTCGCAATCGCGAGCTGGCCAGCCTGATCGACGAACTGAGCCTGTACCGTCCACAGGCGCCGTTGCAGGTAAGCAAGGCCGTGGCGCAACTCAAGGTTTCGGGCAACCTGGATGTGAATGACCCGGACGCCCTGCTCAATGCCTTGCCCGCGCTGTTGCCGGTGAAAACCGTGCTCTCGGCTGATGGCAATATAAGAATCGAGCCGAGCAAATAGGCAGCAACACCACACATGAGAATATTTTGCATTCGCATGTGTGGTTTTTTTTGCCTGCCCCGTCTTCCTCCCGTCTGTGTTTGATACGCACACCTTTTTGGCTATTTAGCCGCTCCGGGGGATTTCATGTTTCGCGCGCCTTGTCACGCTTCGCACCTGTTTCTTCGACCGACACTCATGGCTACGTGCCTGGCCTTGAGCCTCAGCGCCGAAGCCGAGTCGTTCAAGCTGCACCTGCCGGCCCAGTCGCTGGCCACGTCCCTGAGCCAGGTGGCCCAACAGGCGAAAATCCAGCTGCTGTTCGATGAAACCCTGCTCAAGAACGTGCAGGCCCCAGCGCTTAACGGTGACTACACCCCGGAAGTGGCCATTCGCTCCCTGCTCAAAAACGGTGAACTCATCCTGCTCAAGGTCGGCAGTACCTACGTGGTGCGCCCCGATGAGGGTAAAACCACCACCGGTGGCGCAATCCAGTTGGACACCTTGAGCGTGATCGGCACCGGCAACGAGGTGAACGCCAGCACCGTCAACCGCTCCACCCTGACCCAGGCCGACATCGACCGCTACCAGTCCAATAACATCCCCAGCCTGTTGCAGACCTTGCCCGGTGTCAGCCAGGGCGGCTCCTTGAAACCCGGTGGCCAAACCATCAACATCCGCGGTTTCGGCGATGCCGAAGACGTACCGCTGACCGTCGACGGCGCCACCAAGACGGGCTTTGAGCGTTACCAGCAAGGCACGGTGTTTATCGAGCCCGAGCTGATCAAGCGCATCGAAGTGGAAAAAGGCCCCAACTCGCCTTTCACCGGTAATGGCGGCTTCGGCGGCACGGTCAACATGGTCACCAAGGACGCCCCGGACCTGCTCAAGGACGGCCGCAACAGCGGTGCGATGCTCAAATATGGCTACTCCAGCAACGACCATGAGCAGGTCTACAGCAGTGCCGTGTATGGCCGTACCGACGACGGCCGTTTCGATGCGCTGGCCTACCTGACCCAACGCGACGGCGGCGATATGAAAGTGGCCGCCAAGTTGCCCAACGACAACAATGAGTACCCGATCAACCCTCAGCGCCTGCCCAACAGTGCCCAGGATGTGGACGGCAAGCTGTTCAAGGCCAACGCACACTTTACCGATGAGCACAGTGTCGGGCTGTCGTACTCGCGCTCCCACAGCAACCGCTGGACCCCGTTTTCCGCCGCCAGCTACCCCACGCCGCCAACCCAGTTCAACATCGACCGCTACGGCTACGAAGGCGCGTTGAAGCGTTTCCTCGCCCACCGTGACACGGTAGACACCACCTGGTCGGGCAAGTATGAATACCAGCCGCTGGACAATCCGCTGGTGGACTTAACCATCAAGTACTCCCAGTCCAACACCGAGCAGACCGATGAGCGTGACGCCACGGCGTTTTTCCAGTTGGCCACCGGCGGGCGCAAGATGGACACCGCCTACACCGACAAGCTCCTGGACATCCGCAACGTCAGCCTGTTCGACACCGGCCCCTTGCAGCATGCCGTGACGGTCGGCGGGCAAATCCGCAAGCACACCCGCGAAACCGAAATGTGGATGCCCGGCGCCACCTACAACACACCGCGCTACAACTACGGGCACTTCCAGCCGGGCTTCATGCCCCACGGCAAGGTCGATACCAACAGCTTCTTTATCCAGGACGCGGTGACGTTGGGCGACGTGACGATCACACCGTCCCTGCGCTATGACCATGTGCGCAACCGCGGCGAAGGCAACGATGCGCCCTACTACAACAACGCCAGCCCGGCAGTGGGTCACGACTACAGCGACCGCACCTACACCGGCTGGTCGCCACGCCTGGCGCTGTTCTGGACCGTGACGCCGAATGTGGGGATGTTCGCCAACTGGAGCCAGACCTGGCGCGCCCCGGTGATCGACGAACAATACGAAGTGCAGGGCGTGGGCAGTCGCACCGCCACCAGCGTCGACCTGGACCCGGAGCGCATCACCTCGATCACCCTGGGCAACATCACCAGCTTCGACAACCTGATCGCCCAGGACGATAACCTGCAACTGCGCACCACCCTGTTCCACAACAAGGTCGAAGACGAGATCTTCAAGGCCACCGGCGTGGGCTGCCAGAACCAGGCTGTCAATGGCGGCAGCATCGCTTCAGCTTGCCCGCCAGGGCCTGCGTCCAACTACCGCAATATCGGCAGCCTGACCATCAAGGGCGTCGAACTCGAGTCGATCTACAACTCCACCTACCTGTTTGGCTCGGTGTCGTTCGCCTATGCCAAGGGCCAGCACCAAGGTGCCTACACCAACCCCTGGGGCCCGGACGTGGCAGCGCGGGATATTCCGCCGACCAAATGGGTGCTGGTACTGGGTACCCATATCCCGGCCTGGGATGCCCAGGTGGGCTGGATGGGCCAATTCATCGGCGCCACCGACCGCCTGCCCAGCGACAAATACTCGGGCGGCCCGGGCTCCAGCATCGGCGATCTGTTCTACGACCAGTACGGCAACAAGCGCTACAACACCCAGGGCCTGTTCGCCAAATGGACACCGCAGCAGGCGTACCTCAAAGGCACCGAGGTGAACTTCACGGTGGACAACCTGTTCAACAAAAACTTCCGCCCAGCCTTGAGCGGTGATCGGGCCTACACCAAGGGGCGGGATGCGAAGATCAGCGTGACGCGGTTCTTCTAACCACGCACGCATTCCAACTGTGGGAGCTGGCTTGCCTGCGATAGCCATAGGTATCTACACAACGCTGTAACGGTCGACGGTAACCACGATGCGAAGCGAGTCGCTCTTGACCTTGATCTTGATCTTGATCTGCTTTTGATCTCAGGCGCCCCGTTAAACCACGCTGGCCGGAATTCGACAGGGATTTGGGGGGTAAACCGGCAGGGATGCCGGTTTAGCCGCCCCGCGCCATGGATGGCGCGTGGCGGCGGCCCCCCAAATCACTGGCGGATTACGGGCACACCGAGCCTAGGCGAGGTGCCGAGTGGTGGGGCAAGAGCCCTTTGGTTACTTTGGGGCTTTTCCAAAGTGACCCGCCGTCAGGCGGAACCCTAAGCGGCCGTTACCGCATGAATGGATATACACACAATCCAACGGTGTTGACTGCCAGGCCGCCTTCGCGAGCAAGCCCGCTCCCACATTTGGATCGCGGGGCGTCAGGTAGATATGCGCTGGCCGCCGGAGCCGTCACGGGAGCAAGCTCCCACAGGGAACCGCACCCCTTTCAGGCCAGGTAGCCATCCCCGCGCAACAGGGTTTCCAGGCAGTGCTCGGTGATGTGATAGAACGCCTTGAGTTCCTGGATTTTTGCCAATAGCTGCGCGTTGTCCACAGGCTCGGCACGTTTGACCGCCAGGATCATCTTGTTCTTGTTGGTGTGTTCCAGCGAGATGAACTCGAACACCTTGGTCTCATAGCCACAGGCTTCAAGGAACAATGCACGCAGGCTGTCGGTGACCATTTCCGCCTGCTGGCCCAGGTGCAGGCCGTATTGCAGCATCGGCTTGAGCAACGCCGGGCTCTGGATCTGCAGGCGGATCTGTTTGTGGCAGCACGGCGAACACATGATAATCGACGCACCGGAACGGATGCCGGTGTGGATCGCGTAGTCGGTGGCGATGTCGCAGGCATGCAAGGCAATCATCACGTCCAGCTCACTGGGCGCCACGCTGCGTACATCGCCGCATTTGAACACCAGCCCCGGATGCTCCAGGCGCGCAGCGGCGCTGTTGCACAGGGTGACCATGTCTTCACGCAACTCGACACCGGTGACCTCGCCCTCGGCCTTGAGGGTATTGCGCAGGTAATCGTGAATAGCGAAGGTCAGGTAGCCCTTGCCCGAGCCGAAATCAGCGACGCGCACCGGGCGGTCGAGCTGCAACGGCGACGACGTCAGCGCATGGCTGAACACTTCGATGAACTTGTTGATCTGCTTCCACTTGCGCGACATCGAGGGGATCAGCGCCTGCTTGGCGTCGGTCACGCCCAGGTCGGCGAGGAAAGGTCGGCTCAGGTCGAGGAAGCGATTTTTTTCGCGGTTATGCTCTGCCGAAGGCGCCTCGCGCAGTTGCTGCGGTTTGCTTTTGAACAGCGAGCTTTTGTTCTTCTTGCTGTATTCCAACTGGGCTTCGTCGGTCAGCGCCAGCAAGTGCGCGTTCTTGAACGAGCTGGGCAACAGCTCGCCGATCGCCGCCACACCGTCGGCCAAGGGAAAGTTCTTGGTGATGTCGCGGGTCTTGTAGCGATAGACGAACGACAGGCAAGGCTGGTCCTTGACGACCACCGGCTTGATGATCAGCCGCTGCAACTCGGCTTCCTCACCGACGTACTTGGCCAGCACCAGCTTGATAAAAGCGTTCTGGGCCAAGCTTGCGCTCAACAGTTCGATGAACTGGGCATGATGATCCGGCGCAGGGCGGGCAGGTTGAGCGGTGACGGACATGAACAAAAACGCCTCGGGTAAAGAATGCCGGGCATTTTAGGCGGGATGGGGGTTCAGGGCACGGGGTTATTTGATCAACGGTCAATCAACCCGAATAAGGATGCTGCCTTGTGTAGGAGCGAGCTTGCTCGCGAAAAACGTCAACGATAACGCGGGTGTCCTGAATGAACGCGGCGTCTGAAAGTTTTTCGCGAGCAAGCTCGCTCCTACAGAAAGCAGTTATTCGAGTACGACCAGGCGATTGGGCAGTTCGTTGCGGGTTTGGGTAACGGGCACATGCACCTTGAGCAACTCGCCACAAGCTTCAACGCAGGCGATGAACCCGGCGAGCGTCTGCCCCTGTTTCACCTGCTGGGTAAACGCCTGGACAATGGCGTCCCAATTGCTGTCATCCAGGCGCTTGGAAATCCCGTCATCCACCAGGATCTCCACATACCGCTCGGCCTCGCTGACAAAAATCAGCACCCCGGTGCTGCCTACTGTGTGGTGCAGGTTCTGCTCCAGAAACTGCCGCCGCGCCAGGTTGGACGCACGCCAGTGACGTACCGAACGCGGAATCAGCCGGGTGGTGACCTTGGGCAAGCGGAACACCAGGCACAGCACAATGAACGTCGCCCACTGCGCCACCAGCAAGGTGTACATGGTCAAGTAGCCCGACAGGTAATGCACCACGCCCGGCACCACCAACGCGATCAAGCTCGCCCACAGCAACGGAATGTAGGCGTAGTCGTCGGCGCGCGCCGCCAGCACGGTGACCAACTCCGCGTCGGTGGTTTTCTCGACCCGGGCGATCGCTTCGGCGACTTGGCGCTGCTCGTGTTCAGTCAGTAATGCCATGGTTGTAGATGCTCTATTCTCGTTATTGTCATTACCAGCTGCCCGAAGCCCCACCACCGCCAAAGCCACCGCCGCCGCCGCGGAAACCACCGCCACCGCCGCCCCCACCGCCGCCGCGCCCGCTGCTGTTGAGAATCGCCAGCAGGATAGCGCCCACCGGCAAGCCCATGCGATTGCACAACCACAACACGCCGATCAGCAGAATAAACAGGCCGATGGAAAAACCGGGATTATCCATGGCGAAGTTCGCATCCGCCACATGGGCCGGCACCGCCAAGGGCTCACCGCCCACCACCTGGATCATGGCGGCCACGCCGTCGCTGATGCCCTGGCTGAAATTACCGGCCTTGAACTTGGGCAGGATCACCTGGTTGATGATCACCCAGGATTGCGCATCCGTCAGCACGCCTTCCAGGCCATAGCCGACTTCGATGCGCAACTGGCGGTCATCACGGGCAACGATCAACAGCGCGCCGTTGTCCTTGCCCTTCTGGCCAATGCCCCACTGGCGGCCCAATTGATAACCGTAGTCCTCAATGGGCACGCCTTGCAGGTCGGGCACGGTGACCACCACCAGCTGGTCGCCCGAGGTTTGCTCCAGCGCCTGCAATTGCTGGGTCAGTTGCTCGCGCACCGCCGGGTCGATCATCTGCGCGCTGTCCACCACCCGGCCGGTCAGCGCCGGGAAGGTCAGCGCCGCCTGGGCCGCGCCCACACAGGCCAACAGCCACAGCGCCAGGCCTATCCGTAATAAACGCATCGACACCTCAGTGCAGCCTTATTTGAACTTCACTTGCGGCGCTTTATCGGCATCGGCGCTAGTGGCTTCAAACGTGGCGCGGATCGGCAAGTCGCTGTACATCACGCTGTGCCACAGGCGGCCCGGGAAAGTACGGATCTCGGTGTTGTAAGCCTGTACGGCCTGGATAAAGTCACGGCGAGACACAGCGATACGGTTCTCGGTGCCTTCAAGTTGCGATTGCAAGGCCAGGAAGTTCTGGTTGGCCTTCAGGTCCGGGTAACGCTCAGACACCACCATCAAACGACTGAGTGCGCCGCTCAGACCATCCTGGGCTTGCTGGAACTGCTTGAGTTTCTCGGGGTTGTCCAGGGTGCTGGCATCTACCTGGATCGAGGTGGCCTTGGCCCGCGCTTCAATCACCGCGGTGAGGGTCTCTTGTTCGTGGGCGGCATACGCCTTCACCGTTTCCACCAGGTTGGGGATAAGGTCGGCACGGCGCTGGTACTGGTTCTGCACCTGGCCCCAGGCGGCCTTGGCCTGTTCGTCCAGCGTGGGGATGTTGTTGATGCCGCAACCGCTCAGCACGCTGCTGATCAGTAACAGCGCCGCAGCCTTGAAGCCCCAGCGGTAATGTTGTGCTGCTTGCATGGTGTTTCTCCTGCCCAATCTGATGGAATGTGACGACTAACCCTATAAACCACGCGCTTGGGGCATAATCCGCCACCACTGGAATGCTTCGAGCCAATCAGCTACAAAGATGCCCAGCGCGAAAAAGAGTTCAGAGTGTGCTGCATTTATCTGAACAACACCCGAACAACAATAGACGTTCCCCACATTTTGGCCGACAGCATCTCTTTGAATGCTGCGCAGTCGCCGAAAAAGGATATTCATGAAAAAGCTGTGTTTGCTCGGCCTTGTTGCCACTCTGGCCACTCACCCCGTATGGGCAGAAACAAAGCCTGCTGCGCTTAATGACAAGGACGCCTTCGTCAGCGACCTGCTCAAGCAAATGACCCTGGATGAGAAGATCGGCCAATTGCGCCTGATCAGCATCGGCCCGGAAATGCCCCGCGAGCTGATCCGCAAGGAAATCGCCGCCGGCCGCATCGGTGGCACGTTCAACTCCATCACCCGCCCGGAAAACCGTCCGATGCAGGACGCGGCCATGCGCAGCCGCTTGAAGATCCCCATGTTCTTCGCCTACGACGTGATCCACGGCCACCGCACCATTTTCCCGATCAGCCTGGCCCTGGCTTCCAGCTGGGACATGGACGCCATTGGCCGCTCCGGACGCATCGCCGCCCAGGAAGCCGCCGCCGACAGCCTCGATATCACGTTTGCGCCAATGGTCGATATCTCCCGTGACCCGCGCTGGGGCCGCACCTCCGAAGGTTTCGGTGAAGACACCTACCTGGTGTCACGCATTGCCGAAGTCATGGTCAAGGCGTTCCAGGGCACCAGCCCCGCGAATGCCGACAGCCTCATGGCCAGCGTCAAGCACTTTGCCCTCTATGGCGCGGTGGAAGGCGGGCGCGACTACAACGTGGTCGACATGAGCCCGGTCAAGATGTACCAGGACTACCTGCCGCCCTACCACGCAGCGATCAAGGCCGGCTCCGGCGGCGTGATGGTGGCGCTCAACTCGATCAACGGCGTACCTGCCACCGCCAACACCTGGCTGATGAACGACCTGCTGCGCAAGGACTGGGGCTTCAAGGGCCTGACCGTCAGCGACCATGGCGCGATCTTCGAGCTGATCAAGCACGGCGTAGCCAAGGACGGGCGTGAAGCCGCCAAGCTGGCGATCAAGGCCGGCATCGACATGAGCATGAACGACTCGCTGTATGGCAAGGAATTGCCTGGGTTGCTCAAGTCTGGCGAGATCCAGCAGAGCGACATCGACAACGCCGTGCGCGAAGTGCTCGGCGCCAAGTACGACATGGGCCTGTTCAAGGACCCGTACCTGCGCATCGGCAAGGCCGAGGATGACCCGGTCGACACCTACGCCGACAGCCGCCTGCACCGCGCCGAGGCCCGCGACATCGCGCGCCGCAGCCTGGTGTTGCTCAAGAACCACAACGACACCCTGCCGCTGAAAAAGTCCGCGACCATTGCCCTGGTCGGCCCGCTGGCCAAGGCACCCATCGACATGATGGGCAGTTGGGCTGCTGCCGGCCGGCCTGCGCAATCGGTGACCCTGCTCGACGGCATGAACGCCGTGATCGGCGAAAAAGGCAAAGTGATCTATGCCCGTGGCGCCAACATCACCGGCGACAAGGCAGTGCTCGACTACCTTAACTTCCTCAACTTCGATGCCCCGGAAGTGGTGGACGACCCGCGCCCTGCCCAGGTGCTGATTGATGAAGCGGTGAAGGCGGCGAACAACGCCGACGTTATCGTCGCGGCGGTGGGCGAGTCCCGTGGCATGTCCCACGAATCGTCGAGCCGCACCGACCTGAACATCCCGCAAAGCCAGCGCGACTTGATCAAGGCCCTCAAAGCCACCGGCAAACCGCTGGTGCTGGTGCTGATGAACGGCCGTCCACTGTCGATTCTCGAAGAGAACCAACAGGCCGATGCGATTCTGGAAACCTGGTTCGCAGGTACCGAAGGCGGCAATGCAATCGCCGACGTACTGTTCGGCGACTACAACCCGTCGGGCAAGCTGCCGATCACCTTCCCTCGTTCGGTGGGGCAGATTCCGACCTACTACAATCACCTGACCATTGGCCGACCGTTCACACCAGGCAAGCCGGGCAACTACACCTCGCAGTACTTCGATGACACCACAGGTCCCCTGTTTCCGTTTGGCTATGGCCTGAGCTACACCACGTTCAGCCTGTCGGACATGGCGCTGTCGTCCACCACGCTGAACAAGACCGGCAAGCTCGACGCCAGCGTCACCGTGAAGAACACCGGCAAGGTCGATGGCGAAACCGTGGTGCAGTTGTATATCCAGGATGTGGCCGGCTCGATGATACGCCCGATCAAGGAGCTGAAGAACTTCCAGAAGGTCATGCTCAAGGCCGGTGAAGCCCGCACGCTGCACTTCACCCTCACCGAGGACGACCTGAAGTTCTACAACGCCCAGCTCAAGTACGCGGCCGAACCGGGTGAGTTCAATGTACAGATCGGGTTGGACTCCCAGGATGTGCAGCAACAAACCTTCGAACTGCTCTGATCTGAAGCTGTAAACACGGTCGGTGTGGGAGCTGGCTTGCCTGCGATAGCGGTGGAATATTCACCACCGCCATCGCAGGCAAGCCAGCTCCCACATTGGAGTTGAGGTGACCCGGCTAGCCGCGCCGATCCAGCAGATTGACCACCAGCCGGTCAATCCAGCCCCACACCCGCTGCTTCACCCGCCGCCACAACGGCCGCGCTTTCCAGGCCTCCAGGCTCACCGCCTGGCTCTGGGCAAAGTCCGCTTCGAAACTGCCCACCACCGCTGCCGTCAATTGCGGGTCCAGTGCTTCCAGGTTGGCTTCCAGGTTGAAGCGCAAATTCCAGTGGTCGAAATTGCACGAGCCAATGCTCACCCAATCGTCCACCAGCACCATCTTCAGGTGCAGGAAGCACGGCTGGTATTCGAAGATCTGCACTCCTGAACGCAGCAGGCGCGGGTAATAACGGTGCCCGGCGTAACGCACCGACGGGTGATCAGTGCGCGGGCCGGTGAGCAACAGACGCACGTCCACACCGCGCCCAGCCGCCCGGCGCAAGGCGCGACGCACGCTCCAGGTTGGCAGGAAGTACGGGGTCGCCAGCCAAATACGCCCCTTGCTACTGTTCAAGGCGCGAATCAATGATTGCAGAATGTCGCGGTGCTGACGCGCATCGGCATACGCCACGCGGCCCAGCCCCGGCCCGGTGGCGGGCACCTTGGGCAGGCGAGGCAAACCAAAGTGGGTCGCCGGTTTCCATTCTCGGCGCGCGGCGTTAGCGTGCCATTGCCTGTCGAACAGGGCCTGCCAGTCCAGCACCAGCGGGCCGCTGATCTGCACCATCACTTCATGCCAGTCGGCGGTGTCTTGCCCCGGCGTCCAGAACTCGTCGGTGACACCGGTGCCGCCGACCACCGCAATGCGCTGGTCGATCAGCAGCAGCTTGCGATGGTCGCGATACAGGTTGCGCATCCAGCGCCGCCAATTCAGGCGGTTGTAAAAGCGCAGCGTCACGCCGGCGTCGGTCAAGCGCTTGCGCAGCCCCAGGGTAAACGCCAGGCTGCCGTAATCGTCGAACAGGCAACGCACCTGCACGCCGCGTTCGGCAGCCAGCACCAGTGCCTGCACCATGGCTTCGGCGCAGGCACCGGCTTCGACCAGGTACAACTCAAGGTCAACCTGCTGCTCGGCCCGGGCGATGCCCACCAGCATCTGCGGGAAGAAATTCGGCCCGTCGATCAGCAATTCGAACTGATTGGCGCTGCGCCACGGGAACACCGCGCCGCTCATGTCAGCGCGCCGTGAAGATCAGCACCGCACCCACCGGCACCGACAAACTGATCGACTTGAGCCCCGCCGCCTTGCGCAATGCGGCTATACCCGGCGCCAGGTCAAAATCCTCGGCATGCATTACCACAGGCTCCAGGGTCACCACTTGGAAGCGTCGATCATCCAAGCGCGTGGCCAGCAGTTCGGCGCTGTAGGTCTGGGTCTTGCCGTGCAGCGTGACGCTCAAGGGCAAGCGCAATTCCAACTGCGCGCCGGACGCCAGGTCATTGATGGGCTGCAGATTGATTTGCGCGCTGATCTGCGCTTCGGGGAAGGTCTTGATCTCGAACAGCGCTTTACGCATGCGCTCGTCGCGCAGCGGGATGCCGCTGTTGATCGACTCCAGCTCCACTTCCAGCTGAGCCGCGCCCTTGGCGTCGACCTTGCCATGCAATACCAGGAAGCGCTGGACTTCAGCCACTTCGGTGTTTTTGGTGGTGACGAAGGACAGGCGTGAGGATTCGTTATCCAGGTACCAGTCGGCGTGGGCGGGCACGGCGGCACAGGTCAGCAGCGCGAAGACCAGAGGTTTGACATTGAACATAAAGACTCATGGGGCAAAAAACCTGGGCGAACCTTAAGCGCAATCTCACAACCGGCGCAAATTCAATGTGGGGATTGCTGTGGCGAGGGAGTTTGCTCCCGTTCGACAGCGCAGCTGGAGCCGGCTTTTTTGGGGGCGCTACGCACCCCAGCGGGAGCAAGCTCCCTCGCCACAACAAGCAAGCTCCCACAGGGTTTTGCGGTGTTTTTAATCCAGCGTTCGCTGCACTTCGCACACCGCCTGTTCAAGGCTGCCCATATGCAAATTCAACACCCGCTCCACCGGCGCCTGATGCATCGGCCAATGCAATGCCATGCTCCCCACCAGGCGGCCATTGGCGCGCACCGGCAAGGCCACCGCCCGGATCAGGAACGGCAAACGCACCGGATATTCCCAATAGCCCTCGGTACGCTGGCCGAAGCCCTGGTGCTGGGATTGCTCGCATGCGCGATAGTGCTCGTCTGCCGCCACATGATTGCGGCCTGCCAGGCGCTGTACTTCTTCAGCCGGTAATTGCGTCAGGCAAGCCTTGCCCATCGCCGAGTGAAACAGGCTGGCGTACTGGCCGACGATCTGGCAGTTATTCGGATACAGCTTGCGCAACACGCTGGGAATCGCGCTCTCCATGACCTCCAGGCGCTCGCCATCGAAGCACGACAAGTCCACCACCAGCCCGGTGCGCTCGCTGAGCTCCAATAACCAGGGGGCGGCGCTCTCCACCACCTGGCGCTTGAAGCGTTGCTGGGTATCGCCGAACAAGCGCCGGGCACGCAGGCGGTAACGTCGATCACTCAGGCCCCGATAGACCCAACCCTGTTCCTGCAAGGTCAGCAACATGCGCGACACCGTGGCCTTTGGCAGGCGCGTGAGGTAGTGCAACTCTTCCAGCCCCAGGGCCTGGTGCTCGCCCAGCAACTCGACGATTGCCAGAGCGCGCTCAACCGAGCGTACGGTGCCTGTCTCCATGTTCGATCTCCCTGTTGCCGGTGGATGATCTTTTTTCACAGCAAGATACAGGCCCGGTCAGCGCTCAGCGGGTCGTTGCAAGACACGCCGGTGGCCGGCGTTGTACCCATTGGGTCAGTTGCTCATGGGCGTAGGCCAATTGCAGCACGGCCCTGTCGGCCTGGGCCGGGCCAATGATTTGCAGGCCCATGGGCAAGCCCTGGGGGTTGAAGCCCACCGGAATGCTCATGCTCGGCAAACCGGCGAGGGTCGGGCCGATCACCACCTCCATCCAACGGTGATAAGTGTCCATTTCACGCCCGCCGACGAGGCGCGGCCAAGCCTGTTGTGCATCGAAAGGGAACACCTGGGCAGTGGGCAACAGCAGGAAATCGTAACGTTCGAACAGCTTGGCCAGGGCGCGGTACCACTCACTGCGGTCCACCGACGCCTGGTACACCTGTTGGGCACTCAAGCCCTGGCCGCCCTCCACTTCCCATTGGGCCTCGGGCTTGAGCAGTGCGCGTTTTTGCGGGTTAGCGTAGGCCGCGCCGAGGTTGCCGTGCACCAGCCAATGGCGGTGCACCAGCCAGCAACGCCACAGGCGCGCCATGGAAAAGTCCGGTTGGCAGCTGTGCACTTCACAGCCCAGCCTGGCGAAATCATCCAGCGCCGCTTCGCACAGGCTCATCACGCCATCATCCATCGGCAGATAACCGTTGTAGTCCCCCAGCCAACCGAGGCGCACACCCTTGAAGTCGCGCTGCAACGGCTGGCCCAGCACCGCCGGATCGGCCTGGGATGACAGAGGCGTGCGGGGGTCGTAACCGGCCTGGATGCTCAGCAACCGCGCCACATCCGTCACGCTGCGCCCCATCGGGCCTTCGGTGCCCAGTTGCTGCACGAACAACTCCGGCATCGGCCCGTGGGGCACCCGCCCTTGGGAGGGGCGCAAGCCGAACACGTTGTTGAACGCCGCCGGGTTGCGCAGCGAGCCCATCATGTCGCTGCCGTCGGCCACCGGCAGCATGCGTAGCGCCAGGGCCACGGCTGCCCCGCCACTGCTGCCGCCAGCTGCTAAGTGCGGGTCATAGGCATTGCCGGTGGTACCGAACAGCGTGTTGTAGGTGTGGGAGCCCAGGCCGAACTCCGGCACGTTGGTCTTGCCGATGATGATCGCGCCACTGGCCCGCACCCGCGCCACGCTGATGGCGTCTTCGCCCGGCACGTGTTCGGCGAACAACGGCGAGCCCAGGGTGGTACGCAAGCCCCGGGTGGCCGCCAGGTCCTTGATGGCCTGGGGCATGCCATGCATCCAGCCACGGGAGTGGCCCTGGTCCAACTCACGATCGCAGGCCCTCGCCTCGGCCAGCACGGCCTCGCTGTCGCGCAGTGACACCAGCGCATTCACGCCAGGATTAAAGCGCTGGATCTGCGCCAGGTACGCCTGCATCACCTCTTCGCACGACACCTGCCGCCCATGAATGGCCCGCGACAGCTCAGTGGCATCCCAATCAACAATACTCAAGGCTTCACCTCTCTGGAAAACGGCAGCGGCTTGCTCGCCCGGGGTGCCTCGCGCATGCAGTAAGTGCCCAGCAGCGTCAGCACGCACGCAAACAATACATAAAACGAGGGCGCCACCGGCGTGCCCAGCACCTTGGTCAGCCAGGTCACGATCAACGGCGCGAAACCACCGAACACCATCACGGCCACGTTATAGGCCACCGACACGCCGGTCGAGCGCACCTCGATAGGGAACTGCTCGGCCAATGCCGTCGGCGCTGGCCCGAAGAACCCGCCAATCGCCGTGCACAACATCACCTGCATCACCAGCAGGCGCTCGATGGACGGCGCGGCGGCCACCCACACATACAAGGGGTAGACCATCACGAAGAACGCCAGGGTGAAGGCCATCAACACCGGTCGCCGTCCCAGCCGATCCGAGAGCAGGCCGGACAACGGAATCACTACGGTCATCAGCGCCACCGCAAACATCTGCACCATCAGCACCTGATCCAGCGGCAGGCCAAGGTTCTTGTGAGCGAAGGTCGGCATGTTCACCAGCACCACATAAAACGACACCGTCGCGCCGCAGGCCAGCCCCATCGATACCAGGATACTGCGCCGATGCTCACGCAGCACTTGCATGAGGCTCGGCGCCGGGCCGGTGGCCTGCTTGCGCGCCTCGATGAATTCTTCCGGGTCTTCCATGTGCCGACGAATCCACAACCCCACCGGGCCGATCAACAAGCCCAGCACAAACGGCAGGCGCCAGCCCCACAGGTCGAGGGTTTCGGGCGAAAAGAAATGCGTGACCAACGCCACCATCGCCGCCCCACCGAACACCGCCAGGCACTGCCCCACCAATTGCCAGGAGCCATACAAGCCCTTGCGATGGGCCGGTGCGCTCTCTACCAAAAATGCCGTGGCACTCGCGTACTCACCGCCGGTAGCAAAACCCTGGAGCATGCGCGCCACTACGATCAACAACGGCGCGCCCATGCCGATGGCGGCGTAGTTCGGCGCGAAGGCGATCAGCGCGATGGACACGGTCATCAGCCGGATAATCAACTGCATCGCCGCCTTGCGGCCTTTGCGGTCGGCGTAGATGCCCAGCAAGATGCCGCCCACCGGGCGCATGAAAAAGCCCACGCCGAAGGTCGCCAGCGCCATCAGCAGCGAGGCGTATTCGTCCTCCGAGGGGAAGAACTGCCGGGCGATGATGCTAGCCAGGAAACCGTAAACGATGAAGTCATACCATTCCAACGCGTTGCCGATCACCGCCGCCACCACTTGGCGGGTGCGTGAAACACCAGGTTTTGCAGTCTGCATGAGGAACACTCCATTCAACCGATCAGGGAAAGGGTCCAGCGGCAGAAAAAGGCGTTGCTGTAGGAGCGAGCTTGCTCGCGAAAAACGCGCAGGCGACACGGGCTACCTGAAAGCGCTGCGTCAGCGTTAACGACTTTCGCGAGCAAGCTCGCTCCTACAAGGGTTCGGGTTATCCGGCCGGCTTGAGCCAGCTCTCGGCCAGCGCCCCCCAATAGGCGGCGCCGGTCAGCAGGATGTCGTCGTTGAAGTCATAGGCGGGGTTGTGCACCATCGGCCGCGACACGCCGTTGCCGATGAACAGGTAACTGCCGGGGCAGCGTTGCAGCATCCAGGCGAAGTCTTCGCTGCCCATCAGCGTGCGGGTGTTGCCATCCACGGCGTCGGCACCGAGCAAGGCCACGCCGACCTGGCGGGCGAATTCGGTTTCTTCGGCGTGGTTGACCAGCACCGGGTAGGCCGGGCGGTGTTCGATCTGCACGGTGCAGCCGAAGCTGGCGGCCTGGGTCTGGATGATCGCGTTGACCCGTTCCAACATCTGTTCGCGTACCTTGGGGTTAAGTGCGCGCAGGCTCAGGCGCAGCAGGGCTTGCTGGGGAATCACATTGGCAGCTTGCCCTGCTTGAAGGGCGCCGACCGTGACGACAGCGGCTTCCTGGGTGTCGATATTGCGCGCCACCACCGTTTGCAAGGCCATGACCATACTGGCGGCAGCCACCAGCGGATCGACGGTAAGGTGCGGCATGGAGCCATGGCCACCGACGCCTTCGAGGGTCACGGTGAGCAGGTCCTGGGAGGCCATCATCGGCCCCACTCTCAAGCCCAGATGCCCAGCCGGCAAGCCCGGCATATTGTGCATGCCGAACAGCCCATCGCAGGGGAAGCGCTCCAGCAAACCGTCAGCCAGCATCGCCTCGGCACCGCCCTGGCCTTCTTCGGCGGGTTGGAAAATCAGATTCAGCGTGCCGTCCAATTGCCGCGTCGCCGCCAGGTAGCGAGCAGCGCCAAGCAACATCGTAGTGTGGCCGTCATGCCCGCAAGCGTGCATGCAGCCGGCATGCTGGCTGGTATAGGCCGCGCCGGTGTTTTCAATGATGGGCAAGGCGTCCATGTCGGCGCGAATCCCCAACGTGCGCGTGCTGTTGCCATTGCGCAACACGCCGACTACACCGGTCTTGCCGATGCCGGTGTGCACCTCGTAACCCCACTCCTTGAGTGACTGTGCGACCAGCGCTGAGGTGCGGTTTTCTTCAAAGCCGAGTTCGG
This sequence comes from Pseudomonas sp. AM4(2022), assembly GCF_036346515.1. Taxonomy (NCBI): domain Bacteria; kingdom Pseudomonadati; phylum Pseudomonadota; class Gammaproteobacteria; order Pseudomonadales; family Pseudomonadaceae; genus Pseudomonas; species Pseudomonas sp. AM4(2022). Next base: position 146,797 of record NZ_JAOTNW010000003.1, on the reverse strand, counting down.
GATGGGCGTGGATATCGTGACGCACAGCGTGCAAGTCGCTGGCAACGTCGCTGAGCCAATCCAGGATGTGCTGGTGCGGGCGCATGGTGATTCTCCTCACAGGCGGGTGGTCCCGTTCTTGTTGGCGACACATCGACAGCTAAGCGCGATGTGCGCGTGAGGACAATCAAAGGTGGTTCCACCCTGTGGAACCTCAGGGCCGGTTCTTTTTCCGAGAACCCACGCAGATAATCTAAATGTGGGAGCTGGCTTGCCTGCGATGACGGCGGCACAGGCACCAGTGATGTTGGCTGACCTGACGCTATCGCAGGCAAGCCAGCTCCCACAGGGGAATTTGGGTGTGTCAGGGGTTGAGGCGGCAGCCTTGACGGTCGCCCAACCACCGCGCCGTGTGCGTGCGCCCTAAACCGCTGGCCGTGACTTCACTGCGTTCCGGCGAGTCGGTGAACGCGCTGGTCGGCACGTACTGCTTCACATACCCGAGGCAATAGTCCGCCGGATTGTTCGCCACATACCGGCACGAGCAGTACTCCTTGGCCGTATAAGCCGCGATGATGTCGGGGAAGGCTTGCAGGTTGACGCGCTCGTGCCAGACCCAGCCCGACAGTGCAAAGACCAACACCAGTAAAACGCTGATGAACGGATGACGACGAATCATGAGCGCACCGCCGCCAGCACGCGTTTGAGCAGTTCGTTATGCCGGTAACTGCCATCCCGATCATCTCCGTAGCGCACGATCACCAGGTGTTCATCGGGCAGCACAAACAGTGCCTGGCCCCAGTGCCCCAGCGCAGCGAAGGTGTCGGCCGGCGCGTCGGGCCAGGGTTGGGGCGTACCCTTGTTGAGCCACCAGTGGCCGCCCGGTACCGCTTCATCCTGGCCCGCCTGGTATTTATCGAAAGGCCGCCGATTGAAAGCCACCCACTCTTGGGGCAGCAACTGTTGCTCGCCCCAACGCCCCTCCCGTGCCATCAGCAGCCCGACCCGCGCCAGATCGCGAGCAGTGAGGTAGGCGTAGGACGAGGCGACAAAGGTTTCGTCAGCATCGGTTTCCCACGTCGCGTTGCGAATGCCCAACGGCTTGAACAGGGCATCCCATGGATAGCTCATGTACGCCTTGTGGCCTAGCATCCCTTTAAGCGCAGCAGACAGAATATTGCTGTCGCCACTTGAATAGCGGAACGCCTGGCCGGGTTCGGCGGTAGCCTCGTTATAGGCGGCAAATTGCGCCATATCGCCACGCCCACGGGTGTAGAGCATTGCCACGACAGAAGACTTCAATGGGGCGTATTCATAGTCTTCCTGCCAGTCCAGCCCCGATGCCCAGTGCAACAGGTCGGCCATGGTCACGTTGGGGTGCTGTTTCATCGGCGGGTAAAAGCGTGCGGCAGGGTCGGTGAGTTTGAAGCGGCCTTCACCGTAGGCCACACCAAGCACGGTAGCCATCAGGCTTTTGCTCACCGACCACGTCAGGTGTGGTGTGCTGGCAGTAGTGGGCGCGGCGTAACGTTCATAGATGATTACACCGTCACGAATAACCAGCAGCGCATCGGTGCGGATACCTTGGCGCGTTTCATCATTGCGCTGTGCAAAAGCATATTCTTCCAACGCTTTGACAGCAGGGCCCGTCAATTGCGAACCTGAGGACCACTCTTTCGCCGGCCATTCCTCGGCGCAGGCATTCGCGGTTAAAACCAGCAAGCCAGCGCACAACAAACGTTTGACCATAAAGAATCACTCAGCGCATTAAAGCCTGCCAGCCTAGCTGAGACAAATGACGGTTTGCCGACGCCACCACCTCATCGCTCACCTTAACGCCTGCTTACTGCCCAGCATTTTTTTTGAACCCATAGGCCTCGTAAACCTCGGCTCCCGTAGGTGTCGGCCCACCCTGCTTACCCCAGCGCTCCTCGTTTCCATCAACAGAAACCGAAGTATGGCTACCGGCTTGAAATACGCCCAGGCGCCCTCCCGCCAGTTCTTCGCAAGGAAGCTGCTCGACCTGCTCCCATAAACCCAACCGTTTGAAGGCGTACTCAAGGCTGGTGCTATCGTTCAAGATATCCAGCGCTCGAGCGTAGTCTCCCGGCCCGGTGGCATGGCTTTGCTCCTGAAAACGCTTCGCCGCAACCGCCACCATAAAGTTGGCATAGATGGCTGTCTGGATATTCTGGCACTTGAGCTTTGCCGCCTCAGCCGCCTGTTTCAGCTCGCCCTTGCTCAGCGAAGTGGTTTCGCCATTTCTCAGGGTTATCTGATAACCATCAGGGGTTTCACGTACGTCTTTGAAAACATCGGTAGGCTTTTCGCCGAACTGCATCATTGCCATTTTGATCACCGCCACGATGCCGCAGTTATTGGCATTCCACTGACTGAATCCGCCCCAGATGTTCTCCGGCTTTTGTCCTGGGTGGGCGTTTTCCGGCTTGTACTGGTAATGAGGAGAGGCCCGCAGGTTACGCTGGACACCTATCGTACGCCCATACGTGCGCCCGTCCTTGCTGCGAACCCCGGTGAAACCTTCGATAGGCCACTCATCCGAGGCGGCTGCGGGCCGGTACCATCCAGTGATCGACTCTGAGCTTGTAGACGAAACAGGCATGCTTATTCCCTATAGTGACTGAATCTCAATATTCGACTTGCCTGTCTTTGTGGCCCAAACCGTAAGCTGGTTCCACTATGCCTATACGACATGACCATATGCTGCCTAGGAATAATTCCACTGCATTGTCTCCCCCGACCCCACTGGCCTGTCATCCAACCGTCACCGTAACTTCATGGAGCTGACACCGAGGCTACATAGCCTGACTTTGGACAACAAAGTCGACTGGCCGCAACCTGGCCGGCACCCGGAGACTCGCTATGACTCAGATCGCCCGCATCAGCGACAAAGGCAATGAACGCCGTCTGCAAGCCGAACGCCTGGTAGGCGCACAGGCATTGCAGGAAGCCCAGGCCCTGCGGTTCAACGTGTTCAGCGGCGAGTTCAACGCCAAGCTGAAAGGCGCGGAACTGGGTCTGGACATGGATGACTATGATGTTCACTGCAGCCATATCGGCGTGCGGGATTTGAACAGCGGTCGACTCGTCGCCACCACCCGTCTGCTCGACCACCAGGCCGCCAGCACCTTGGGCCGGTTCTACAGTGAAGAAGAATTCAGCCTGCATGGCCTGCTGCACTTGCAGGGCCCGATCCTGGAGATTGGCCGCACCTGCGTCGACCCGGCCTACCGCAATGGCGGAACCATCGCGGTGCTCTGGGGCGAGTTGGCCGAAGTGCTCAACCAGGGTGGCTACAGCTACCTGATGGGCTGCGCGAGCATCCCGATGCACGATGGCGGCATCCAGGCCCACGCGATCATGCAGCGCTTGCGCGAGCGCTACCTGTGTAACGAACACCTGCGCGCCGAACCGAAAAAACCGCTGCCGGCCCTGGACTTGCCGTCCAACGTCATCGCCGAAATGCCGCCGCTGCTCAAGGCCTACATGCGCCTGGGCGCGAAGATCTGCGGCGAGCCGTGCTGGGATGAAGACTTCCAGGTGGCCGATGTGTTTATCCTGCTCAAGCGCGACGAGTTGTGCCCGCGTTATGCGCGCCACTTCAAGGCGGCCATGTGATGAACCGCCTGCGCATTTACGGGCGCATCGCCCGCGTGCTGTTGGTGGTGGGGCTGGGGTTGAGCATGGCCAGTGTGTTCGGCCTGTTCGAGCGCCTGGGCGTGGCTAACTCGATGGTGCGGCGCCAGCGTTGGTCGCGCTTCTTTATGGCGCGACTGACCAACGCCCTGCCCTTTCACGTGACGGTGCATGGCGAGTTGCCGCCAACGCCGATGCTGTGGGTGAGCAATCATGTGTCCTGGACGGATATCCCGTTGCTGGGCATGGTGGCGCCGATGTCGTTTTTGTCCAAGGCCGAAGTACGTACCTGGCCGGTGGCGGGCTGGCTGGCGGCCAAGGCTGGCAGCCTGTTTATTCGTCGCGGTTCAGGTGACAGCCAACTGATCCGCAAGCAGATGACCCGTCATCTGGAGCAACAGCACCCCTTGCTGATGTTCCCCGAAGGCACCACCACCGACGGTCGCGGCCTGCGCACGTTCCACGGGCGCTTGCTGGCCAGCGCGATCGATGCGGATGTGTCACTGCAGCCGGTGGCGATTCGGTATCTGCGCGACGGCCAAGTCGACCCGCTGGCGCCCTTCATTGGCGATGATGATTTGCTCTCGCACCTGATGCGCTTGTTTTCCAATGACCGCGGCGATGTGGAGATTCACGTGCTCAAGCCGATTGCCTGTGCTGGGCAGGAACGTGCGGCGTTGGCGTATCAGGCACAGCAGGCGGTGCAGAAGGCATTGTTTGGGTCGGTGCCGGAAGCTGAGCACGTGGCAGCTCGGCCTGCATTCGCAGCCTGAAGCAATGTGAACACAATCCAAATGTGGGAGCTGGCAAGCCAGCTCCCACATTCAGATCTCATGTAGTCAGATGAGATTGTGCAAATTTCTGCAACTCTGGGTAGAACAGTCGAAAGTCTTCACTCAACGGCTCATACAAAACCCGCAATTCCTGCATCGCATACCCCAACTCCTCAGGCTGCGTCAGCCGCCGCGAAATCCCGCGCAACACCTGCTCCATCACCGCAAACTCGCGGTACGAGCCCAACCAATCATCCGCTGCCATATACGGCGCAATCTGCGCCAGCCGCCCCGGCAACGCGGGTTCAGCCGCCAACACCCGGTACACCTGCGATGTGAAACGCTCCAGGGGTTGGTCGGCATACAGCGCCCAATCCCGCGCCAGGCAATGGTCAAAAAACACATCGAGGACGATCCCGGCATAGCGCCTGCGGGTCTGGCTGAAGCGTGACAACGCCTCGCCCACCAACGGGTGGCTGTCGGTAAAGCGGTCGATGGAGCGATGCAACTGGATCGCCGCTTCGATTTGCGGGCTGAACTGGCCCTGCAGGCGGCCTTTGACGAAGTCGCCATAGAGGCTGCCCAGCAATTGCGCAGGAAGTTGGCCGCCCAGGTGCAGATGTGCGAGATAATTCATGCCGCGCAGTCTACCACTGCCACTCTCATATCGTTATAACCCGATATACCGATTCGTCTTGGCCTCAGATCAAAATCATATTGGTGTATCGGGATATTACGATTTAAAGTTCGCCTTATCGCGATATAACGCTTTACGACACCGAGCACCCTGCCATGTCCATCGACCTCGACGAAATAATAAAAGCCCTGGCGCACCCAGTACGACGAGACATCCTCACCTGGCTCAAAGACCCGAAAGTGCAGTTCCCCGAGCAATTGCACAACCACGAATACGGCATCTGCGCCGGACAGATCGACCAGCGCTGCGGCTTATCCCAGTCGACCGTGTCGGCGCACCTGGCCACCTTGCAACGGGCGGGGTTGATCAGCAGCCAGAAGGCCGGGCAATGGCACTTTTTCAAACGCAACGAGGAGGTGATCCAAGCCTTCCTCACCGCGCTCATCACCGAACTCAGCGCACCGTAATCACCAAGGACACACACATGCCCCTCTCGCTACTCATACTGGCCCTGAGCGCCTTCGCCATCGGCACCACCGAGTTCGTCATCATGGGCTTGCTGCCCGATGTGGCGGCGGACCTGGGTGTGTCGATTCCCGGCGCCGGTTGGCTGGTCACCGGTTACGCCCTGGGCGTGGCCATCGGCGCACCGTTCATGGCACTGGCCACCGCCAGGCTGCCACGCAAGGCGGCGCTGGTAGCGTTGATGGGTATTTTCATTATCGGCAACCTGCTGTGCGCCCTGGCAAGCGACTACAACGTGCTGATGTTTGCCCGTGTGGTCACAGCGTTGTGCCACGGTGCCTTCTTCGGGATTGGCTCGGTGGTGGCGGCCAACCTGGTGCCGGCCAACAAACGTGCGTCGGCGGTGGCGCTGATGTTCACCGGGTTGACCCTGGCCAACGTGCTGGGCGTGCCTCTGGGTACGGCGCTGGGCCAGGAAGCCGGCTGGCGCTCGACCTTCTGGGCTGTGACCGTGATTGGCGTGATCGCCTTGATCGGCCTTATTCGCTTCCTGCCCGCCCAGCGTGACGAAGAAAAACTCGACATGCGTGCCGAACTGGCCGCCCTCAAGGGCGCCGGTATCTGGTTGTCACTGAGCATGACTGCGCTGTTTGCCGCGTCCATGTTTACCCTCTTTACCTATGTCGCGCCGCTGCTGGGCGATGTCACTGGCGTGTCGCCCAAAGGCGTGACCTGGACCCTGCTGCTGATTGGCCTGGGCCTCACCGTGGGCAACATCATCGGCGGCAAACTGGCGGACAAGCGCCTGGCGGCCACCCTGATCGGCGTGTTCATCAGCATGGCGGTGGTTTCCACGGTGCTGAGCTGGACCAGCGTCGCGGTGATACCGACTGAAGTCACCCTGTTCCTGTGGGCCACCGCCTCGTTCGCCGCCGTGCCGGCGCTGCAAATCAACGTGGTGACCTTCGGCAAGGCCGCACCGAACCTGGTGTCCACCTTGAACATCGGCGCCTTCAACATTGGCAACGCCCTCGGCGCCTGGGTCGGCGGCAGCGTGATTGCCCACGGTTTCGGCCTGACCAGCGTGCCACTGGCCGCCGCGGCGCTGGCCATCCTCGCGCTGCTGGTGACCCTGATCACTTTCCGTCAGGGCGCCAATGCCGACCTGGCCCCCGCGACCCACTGATCAACTTAAAAGAGAAGGTGTTTTTTCCATGACGACTATTTTCGATCCGATCACACTGGGCGACGTGCAGCTGTCGAACCGCATCATCATGGCGCCGCTGACCCGCTGCCGCGCAGACGCCGGACGCGTGCCCAACGCGCTGATGGCCGAGTACTACGTGCAACGCGCCTCCGCGGGGCTGATCCTCAGCGAAGCCACCTCCGTGACGCCCATGGGCGTGGGCTACCCGGACACCCCCGGCATCTGGTCCAACGATCAGGTGCGCGGCTGGGCCAACATCACCAAGGCCGTGCATGGCGCGGGTGGCAAGATCTTCCTGCAGTTGTGGCATGTGGGCCGCATCTCCCACGCGTCCTACCTGAACGGCGAAACCCCGGTGGCCCCGAGCGCGGTCCAGGCTAAAGGCCACGTCAGCCTGGTACGCCCACTGGCCGACTACCCAACCCCGCGCGCCCTGGAAACCGCTGAAATCGCCGACATCGTCGACGCTTACCGCACCGGTGCCGAGAACGCCAAGGCCGCCGGTTTCGACGGCGTGGAAATCCACGGCGCCAACGGCTACCTGCTTGACCAGTTCCTGCAGAGCAGCACCAACCAGCGCACCGACCAGTACGGCGGCTCTTTGGAAAACCGTGCGCGCCTGTTACTGGAAGTCACTGACGCCGCCATTGAAGTCTGGGGCGCCGGCCGCGTGGGCGTGCACCTGGCACCGCGTGCTGACGCGCATGACATGGGTGACGACAACCTCGCCGAGACCTTCACCTACGTCGCCAGCGAACTGGGCAAGCGCGGTATCGCCTTCATCTGCTCCCGTGAAAAAGAAGGCGCAGACAGCCTTGGCCCACAGCTGAAAAAAGCCTTCGGCGGCGCGTACATCGCCAACGAACGCTTCACCAAAGACAGCGCCAATGCCTGGCTGGCGGCGGGCAAGGCGGATGCAGTGGCCTTCGGTATTCCTTTCATCGCCAACCCGGACCTGCCGGCACGACTTAAGGCTGATGCGCCGTTGAACGAGCCGCACTCGGAAACCTTCTATGGCAAAGGCCCGGTGGGCTACATCGACTACCCGACGCTGCCGATCTAACGTAACCCGCAAACCAATGTGGGAGGCGGCTTCCCCAATACTGTAGGAGCGAGCTTGCTCGCGAAAACCGTTAACGATAACGCGTGCGTCCTGAAAAACGCGGCGCCTGTCAGTTTTTCGCGAGCAAGCTCGCTCCTACAGTATCAAGGGCAAGTCCCCTCCCATATTTGTGCCTGTATGTAGCCCCTTGGAAACATCGCTTCACAGAACGGCAACAATATCGCTACAAAATACTTAGCCGGCTACCTATCAACCGCCCGCCATGCCGTATATAAAGTCACCCCACAAATCAGGCAGAAGGACGATTGACCGTCCTTAGGCTTTACTGTTGACACAACGGGTTGCAATTACGCATTTTGTTTCAATTGCGCAGGCTGGGGCTCAGGCGCAGCATGTCCAGCCCTATGTCAGCCCAGCGCTCGGCGTCTTGGTGCAGTTCAAAGCTATCGGGGACCAGCAGCCACTGGCCGATCAACCCGTGGATGAAGGCATGTATGCAGACAGCCCCACGGGTGGTGTCGAGATTTTCAGGCAGTTGCCCGCGATGGACCGCGTTACGCAACGTCAGGCTGATACGCAGGTTGCATTCCAGGCTGTGGGTCTGGCGCTGGCGGCGCATGTCGCACATTTCATCGGTGAACTCGCACTTATGAAACAGAATCTCGTTGATACGCCGGGTTTTCGGGTCCAGGGCCACTTCATGGTAAAGATGAATCAACAGCTTGCGCATACAGCCCAGCGGGTCGACTTCATCCTCGCTTTCACTCGCCCGGGCCAATTCGTCCAGAGGTTCGTGCAGCGTATCGAGCAGAGCCTGGAGCAAATCGGACTTATTGCTGAAATGCCAATAGATAGCCCCACGCGTCACGCCCGCCAACGCGGCGATGTCCGCCAGGGTGGTCCGCGCTACGCCACGCTCATAAAAGGCTTGCTCGGCGGCTTGGAGAATCTGGCTGCGCGTTTCCTGAGCTTCCTCTTTGGTGCGACGAACCATGGCAATAAAACCTCAATCGGGACACTGTGGACGGTACTTGACCGTCATCTGAATAATTGTGGGACGACGCCGTCATGGGCGCCGAACGTACTAGAATCGAGGCTTGCGGCGGTGCTTTGTCAACATTGCGCGAAGCCTGTCAAGAGTTTACAAACAACCATGAACGTAAGTATATTGCGTAGCAAGCTACTTATCCACTCATGGCTTGTTTTTTACCCTTCCACACTTCTTGTGCGCACTCTGCGCGCCTGACCCGAGGATCTTCATGCAACTTAAGCCAGCTGTTACCGCTCTGGTCACTGCCGTCGCCCTGGCATCGCTGCTCAGCGGATGTAAAAAGGAAGAAGCGGCACCGCCCGCTCAAACCCCTCAGGTCGGCGTGGTCACCATTCAACCGCAAGCCTATACCCTGACCACCGAGCTGCCAGGCCGCACCACGGCCTTCCGCATTGCGGAAGTTCGTCCGCAGGTCAACGGCATCATTCTCAAGCGCCTGTTCAAGGAAGGCGCCGACGTGAAGGAAGGGCAACAGCTCTACCAGATCGACCCGTCGGTGTATGAGGCCACGCTCAAAAGCGCGCAAGCCAGCCTGACCCAGACCAAGTCCATCACCGATCGCTACAAGCAATTGGTCGAGGAGCAAGCCGTCAGCCGTCAGGAATACGACACTGCCGTCGCCAACCGCATGACCTCCGAAGCAAACGTTCAAACCGCCCAGATCAACGTGCGCTACACCAAGGTGTACGCGCCGATCTCCGGGCGTATTGGCCGTTCTTCGGTAACCGAAGGTGCACTGGTCAGCAATGGCCAGGCCGACGCCATGGCGGTGATCCAGCAACTGGACCCGATCTACGTCGACGTCACGCAATCTTCGGCTGAAATGCTCAAGCTGCGTCGCGACCTGGCCAGTGGCCAACTGGAAAAAGCCGGCGAAAACGCTGCCAAGGTCAAGCTGACCCTGGAAGACGGCACGGCCTACGCCCAGGACGGCAAGCTCGAGTTCTCCGAAGTGTCGGTTGACCAGACCACCGGTTCCGTGACCCTGCGCGCCGTGTTCCCCAACCCTGACCACGTGCTGCTGCCGGGCATGTTCGTGCACGCCCAGTTGCTGGCCGGCGTGAACAGCAAGGCCATCCTGGCCCCGCAACAAGGTGTGACCCGTGACCTGCGCGGCATTCCGACGGCGCTGATCGTGAACAAGGACAACAAGGTCGAGCAACGCGAACTGGTTGCCAACCGTACCGCCGGTGCCTACTGGCTGGTGGAAAAAGGCCTCAATGCCGGTGACCGCGTCATCACCGAAGGCTTGCAGTACGTCAAGCCAGGCGCCGAGGTGAAGGTCACGGAAGCCTCCAACGCTAAACCCGCCGGTACTGCTGCAGCGCCTGCTGCCGCTGCTGGTCAAGGGGAGTAATCCATGTCGAAATTTTTTATCGACCGTCCCATTTTCGCCTGGGTAATTGCCCTGGTGATCATGCTGGTCGGGGCACTCTCGATCCTGAAACTGCCCATCAACCAATACCCGGCCATTGCGCCAACGGCCATTGATATTCAGGTGACCTACCCAGGTGCTTCCGCACAAACCGTGCAGGACACCGTGGTGCAGGTGATCGAACAACAGCTCAACGGTATCGACAACCTGCGTTATGTCTCCTCGGACAGTAACTCCGACGGCAGCATGACCATCACCGTGACGTTCAACCAGGGTACCAACCCGGATATCGCCCAGGTCCAGGTACAGAACAAGCTGAACCTGGCCACCCCACTGCTGCCGCAAGAAGTGCAGCAACAGGGTATCCGCGTGACCAAGTCGGTGAAGAACTTCCTGATGGTGATCGGTCTGGTGTCGGAAGACGGCAGCATGACCAAGGACGACCTCTCCAACTACATCGTGTCCAACATCCAGGACCCGATCTCCCGTACCGCGGGGGTGGGTGACTTCCAGGTGTTCGGTTCGCAGTACGCCATGCGTATCTGGCTCGACCCGGCCAAGCTGAACAACTATCAGCTCACGCCAGTGGACGTCAGCAATGCCATCAAGGCCCAGAACGTGCAGGTGGCCACCGGCCAACTGGGCGGCCTGCCTGCCCTGCCCGGCACCCAACTGAACGCCACGATCATCGGCAAGACGCGCCTGCAAAGCACCGAGGAATTCGCCAAGATCCTGATGAAGGTGAACACCGACGGCTCGCAGGTTCGCCTGGGTGACGTCGCGCGCATCGAACTGGGCGGCCAGAACTACAGCATCAGTGCACAGTTCAACGGTAAGCCGGCTTCGGGTATGGCGATCAAGCTGGCGGCCGGTGCGAACGCACTGGACACCGGCAAGGCCATCCGCGAAACAGTCAAGTCCCTGGAGCCGTTCTTCCCGCCAGGCATGAAGGCGGTGGTGCCGTATGACACCACGCCGGTCGTGACCGAATCGATCTCCGGTGTGGTTCACACCCTGGTCGAAGCGATCGTGCTGGTGTTCCTGGTGATGTTCCTGTTCCTGCAGAACTTCCGCGCCACCATCATCACCACCATGACCGTGCCGGTGGTATTGCTGGGTACCTTCGGGATCCTGGCGGCGTGCGGCTTCACCATTAACACCCTGACCATGTTCGGCATGATCCTGGCCATCGGCTTGCTGGTGGACGATGCCATCGTGGTAGTGGAAAACGTCGAACGGGTAATGGCCGAGGAGCATCTGTCGCCCAAAGAAGCGACGATCAAGTCCATGGGCCAGATCCAGGGCGCCCTGGTGGGTATTGCCCTGGTACTGTCGGCGGTACTGCTGCCGATGGCGTTTTTCGGTGGTTCCACCGGTGTGATTTACCGGCAGTTCTCCATCACCATCGTTTCGGCGATGGCGTTGTCGGTGCTGGTTGCCCTGATCTTCACCCCGGCTTTGTGCGCCACCATGCTCAAGCCGATTGATCCGGAAAAACACGGCCAGCCCAAGCGCGGCTTCTTCGGCTGGTTCAACCGTACCTTCGACAGCGGCGTACTCAAGTACGAGCGCGGCGTGGGTAACATGATCAAGCACAAGATCCCAGCGTTCCTGGTATACGCGCTGATCCTGGCCGGCATGATCTGGATGTTCACCCGTATTCCGAGCGCGTTCCTGCCTGAGGAAGACCAGGGTGTGATCTTCGCCCAGGTGCAGACACCGGTAGGCGCTTCGGCTGAGCGCACGCAAAAAGTCGTTGATGACATGCGCGCCTTCCTGCTGAACGACAAGGAAGGCGAGCCAGGTGAAGGCAAGTCGGTGAACTCGGTGTTTACCGTAAACGGCTTCAACTTCGCCGGTCGAGGCCAGAGCTCGGGCCTTGCGTTCGTGATGCTCAAGCCGTGGGATGAGCGTGACTCGACCCAATCGGTGTTCGAAGTGGCCAAGCGTGCCCAGGGTTACTTCTTCGGGGCCTTCAAGGACGCCATGGTGTTCGCCATCGTGCCACCTTCGGTGCTGGAGCTGGGTAACGCCACCGGTTTCGACGTGTTCCTGCAAGACCAGGGTGGCGTTGGCCACGACAAGCTGATGGCTGCACGTAACCAGTTCCTCGGCGCGGCGGCACAAAGCAAGGTGCTGGCCGGCGTACGTCCTAACGGCGTGAACGACGAGCCGCAGTACGAGCTGACCGTTGACGACGAGAAGGCCAGTGCCCAGGGCATCAGCCTCGCGGACATCCAGCAGACCCTGGCCATCGCCTTGGGTGGCAGCTACATCAACGACTTCATCGACCGTGGTCGCGTGAAGAAGGTGTATGTACAAGGTGACGCCGCCAGCCGCATGTCGCCGGAAGACTTGGACAAATGGTACGTACGCAGCGGCGACGGAAAAATGGTGCCGCTGTCGGCCATCTCGTCAGGCCAGTGGATCTACGGTTCGCCCAAGCTTTCGCGATACAACGGTGTAGCGGCGATGGAAATCCTCGGTACTCCGGCACCAGGCTACAGTACCGGTGATGCGATGGCCGAAGTCGAACGCATTGCCAAAGAACTGCCGGCCGGTATCGGTTATGCCTGGACAGGCCTGTCGTACGAAGAACGCCTTTCCGGTTCCCAGGCACCAGCCCTGTACGCACTGTCGCTGCTGGTCGTGTTCCTGTGCCTGGCAGCACTGTACGAAAGCTGGTCGATCCCGATCGCGGTGATTCTGGTTGTGCCACTGGGTGTGATCGGTGCGTTGATCGCCACCAGCATGCGCGGCTTGTCCAACGACGTGTTCTTCCAGGTGGGCTTGCTGGTGACGGTGGGCCTGGCGGCGAAAAACGCCATCCTGATCGTGGAATTCGCCAAAGAGCTGCACGAGCAAGGCAAAGGCATCGTCGAGGCGGCTATCGAAGCGTCCCGTATGCGTCTGCGCCCGATCATCATGACGTCCATGGCGTTCGTGCTCGGCGTACTGCCGCTGGCGATTTCCAGCGGTGCCGGCTCAGGCAGCCAGCACGCGATCGGTACCGGCGTGATCGGCGGTATGATCACCGCCACTGTCCTTGCCATTTTCTGGGTGCCACTGTTCTACGCAACCGTGTCCTCGGCTGGCGAACGCAAAAAGAAAGACACTACTGAAACTCCTAAAGAGGCTGGCCAATGAGCAAGTCGCTACTTTCCCTAGCCGTCACCGCATTCGTGCTCAGTGGCTGCTCGCTGATACCTGACTATCAGCGTCCCGATGCGCCAGTGGCCGCACAGTTCCCGCAGGGGCCGGCGTACTCGTCGGCCCAGGCGCCGAGCCAGGCCGCTGCCGAGCAAGGCTGGAAGCAGTTTTTCCATGACCCTGCCCTGCAACAGCTGATCCAGACCGCGTTGGTGAACAATCGTGACCTGCGTGTCGCGGCGCTGAACATCGACGCCTATGCGGCGCAGTACCAGATCCAGCGTGCCGACCTGTTCCCGGCTATCTCGGCCACCGGCAACGGCAGCCGCCAGCGCACCCCGGCGAAGCTGTCGCAGACTGGCGAATCGACTATCTCCAGCCAATACTCGGCCGGCCTGGGGATCAGCTCTTACGAGCTGGACCTGTTCGGTCGCGTGCGCAGCCTCAGTGAAGAAGCCTTGCAAAAGTACTTCGCCACTGAAGAAGCGCGTCGCAGCACCCAAATCAGCCTGGTGGCCAGCGTGGCGAATGCCTACCTGACCTGGCAGGCCGACAAGGAACTGCTCAAGCTGACCCAGGATACCCTCGGTGCTTTCGAGCAGAGCTTCAAGCTCACCTCGCGCAGCAACGAAGTCGGCGTGGCCTCGGCGCTGGACCTCAGCCAGGCACGCACCTCGGTGGAAAACGCCCGTGTGCAACTGGCGCGTTACACCCGCCAGGTGGCCCAGGATGAAAACAGCCTGACCCTGCTGCTGGGCACCGGCCTGCCGGCGAATATCGCCAGCAAGCCGCTGTCCGATGACCTGCTCAGCGAAGTACCGGCCGGGTTGCCATCGGACCTGCTGCAACGTCGTCCCGACATTGTGCAGGCCGAGTACAACCTCAAGGCGGCCAACGCCAATATCGGCGCGGCCCGTGCGGCGTTCTTCCCGAGCATCAGCCTGACCGCCAGCGCCGGCACCGCCAGCCCTACACTGGGCGGCCTGTTCAAAGGCGGTTCGGGGACCTGGGCGTTTGCCCCGCAGATCAACATCCCGATCTTCAACGCCGGTAGCCTGCGCGCAAGCCTGGACTACTCGAAGATCCAGAAAGAGATCAACGTGGCCAACTACGAGAAGGCCATCCAGACCGGCTTCCAGGAAGTCTCCGACGGCCTCGCCGCGCGTGCGACCTATAAGCAGCAACTGGATGCCCAGCGCGGCTTCGTCGAGGCTAACCAGGATTACTACCGCCTGGCCGAGCGTCGCTACCGCATTGGTGTCGACAGCAACCTGACGTTCCTCGACGCCCAGCGCCAACTGTTCAGTGCCCAGCAATCGCTGATCACCGACCGCCTGGCGCAGCTCACCAGCGAGGTCAACCTGTACAAGGCCCTCGGCGGTGGCTGGAACGAGCAGACTGCGAAGAACGAACCGTTGAAAGAACAAGCACCGCCGCTGAAGTTGTTCTGATAGCGCCGTTGTGAAAAGCCGCTTCCCTCACCGGAAGCGGTTTTTTTATGCCGGTATTTTTACCCTTTTCAACTTGCGTTCGATCATCGCCCACAACCCGCCCTCCCCCACTTTCATCGCCCCCGCACCGCCGCGCACCATGGCCGCCACCTGCATAAACCCAATAACAACAGGTTCACACCATGAGCACTTTCCAACCGCGCCAGCTGTTGCTGGCGGCTGCTGTCGCCAGTTCTGCCCTGCCCGTGTTCGCCCAAGAGCACGGCTTTCTCGAAGACGCCAGCGCCAACCTCAACCTGCGTAATTTCTTCTTCAACCGCAACTACACCAACCCGACCAAGGCCCAGGGTGGCGCACAGGAGTGGACGCAGAGTTTCATCCTCGACGCCAAGTCCGGCTTTACCCAAGGCACCGTAGGTTTTGGTGTGGATGTGCTGGGCTTGTACTCGCTCAAGCTCGATGGCGGGCGTGGCACGGGCGGCACGCAGTTGCTGCCGCTGGACCATGACGGTCGGCCAGCCGATGAGTTTGGCCGGCTCGGCGTGGCATTCAAGGCGCGCTTATCCAAGACTGAGCTGAAGGTGGGCGAATGGATGCCGGTGCTGCCGATCCTGCGTTCCGACGATGGTCGCTCCCTGCCACAGACCCTGCGCGGTGGGCAGATCACCTCGAAGGAAATCGACGGCCTGACTCTCTACGGCGGCCAATTCCGCGCCAACAGCCCGCGAGACGACGGCAGCATGAGCGACATGTCGATGTTCGGCAAAACCGCCTTCACCTCCGACCGCTTCAACTTCCAGGGCGCCGAATACGCATTCAACGACAAACGCACCCAAGTCGGCGTATGGAATGCCCAGCTTAAGGACATCTACAGCCAGCAGTATCTCAACCTGATCCACAGCCAGCCTGTGGGCGACTGGACGCTGGGCGCCAACCTGGGCTTCTTTTACGGTAAGGAAGACGGCAGCGCTCGAGCCGGGGACCTGGACAACAAAACCTGGTCCGGCCTGTTCTCGGCCAGGTACGGCGGCAACACCTTCTACGTCGGCCTGCAAAAACTCACCGGCAACAGCGCGTGGATGCGCGTCAATGGCACCAGCGGCGGCACCCTGGCCAACGACAGCTACAACTCCAGCTACGACAACGCCGAGGAAAAGTCCTGGCAAGTGCGCCACGACTACAACTTCGCCGCCCTCGGCGTACCGGGCCTGACCTTGATGAACCGCTACATCAGCGGCAGCAACGTACACACCGGCACCGTCACGGACGGCAAGGAATGGGGCCGCGAGAGTGAAGTGGGCTACACCGTGCAGAGCGGCGGCCTGAAAAACCTCACCGTGCGCTGGCGTAATTCGAGCATGCGACGCGACTACAGCAACAACGAATTCGATGAAAACCGGTTGATCGTCAGCTACCCGATAAGTCTGCTGTGAACCGGCGCCGGACTTACTGTATGGTGCGCGCCTGCCGCTGCTGATCCCCCCAGCAGCGGCCTTTTACTCGGGCCCCTGCACGGCATGAAATCCTTCGCTACAGCAATCGCACTGTTTGCCCTGGCCTTGAGCCTGGGGGGCTGCATCAGCGCCCCCATCGCCCTGACGCCAAAGACCGAACAACGCCTGCTGGCCCAGGCGCCGATCCGCTTTCTGCTGACCTTCGATGACGGCCCCAGCGCGTCGGGCTACAACAACCCGAGCCGTTCGGTAGTGGCCGACCTGGCCAATAACCCGGTGTTGCCGGGGATCAAGGCGGTGTTCTTCCTGCAGACCGAAGCCGCTCGCGCAGGCGGCAGTTCTCGGGGGCGCAAGACCATGGAACGTGAATTCGCCGCTGGCCATGTACTGGCCTTCCACACCGCCACGGCGTTTCACACCAATCATCGCTGGCTGAACGATGCCACCCTGGAATACACCCTTACCGAAGGGGCCGCAGACATTGCCGCCATCACCGGCACGCCGCCCGTGCTGGTACGCCCGCCCTTCTGGAACTACGACAAGCGCACCTTCGCCGCCTACCAGCGCCACGGCATGCAGGTACTGTTGACGGACCTGAGTGCCAATGACGGCAAGATCTGGGGCTTTAACGCCAGCCCGCGTCGGCGGGCCAACCTGTATCGACAATTGTCGGTGGTGCGCGAACGTATTGCCTTGGGTGAGCTGCCGACGGTGGAGGGGGTGATCCCGGTGGTGGTGACCTTCCATGACATCAACCGCTACACCGCGCGGCATATGCAGGAGTACTTGCAGATCCTGATGGACAGCGCGCGGGTCAACGGCTTGAAGACCGCTGCCGAGCCGTTCTATACCGACCACGCCGCGCTGGAACTCGCAGCGCTGGCCCGTACGGTCAAAGATGTAAACGAGCCGGTGCATCTGCCGGGGGTGTGGAATTGGCTGTGGGATGCTGATTCCCACTAATGCCTGAGTCAGGTGGAGATCCCCTGTGGGAGCGGGCTTGCTCGCGAATGCGGTGGGCCAGTCAACAGATGTGTAGCTGACCCACCGCATTCGCGGGCAAGCCCGCTCCCACATTTAGATTGTATTCCAGCTCAGGTCTCGCGGGACTCCACACCCAACTCATCCCACACTGACTCCGCCAGGTGAAACGTCGCATTCGCTGCCGGGATCCCGCAATAGATCGCACTTTGCATCAGCACTTCCTTGATCTCGGCGCGGGTCACGCCGTTGCTGGCGGCAGCACGCAGGTGCAGTTTCAGTTCTTCACTGCGGTTCATGCCGATCAGCATCGCGATGGTGATCAGGCTGCGGGTATGCCGAGGCAGGCCGGGGCGGGTCCAGATGTCACCCCAGGCGTGGCGGGTGATCATTTCCTGGAACTCGCTGTTGAACTCGGTGAGGGCATTGAGGCTACGGTCGACATGGGCATCGCCCAGTACTTCGCGGCGCACCTGCAGGCCCTCGGCGTAACGTTGCTTCTCGTCCACAAATCGCTCCTCAGCGGGCCAGCAAAAATTCAATCACCCGGTCGCTGAACGCAGCACCGGCCTGAACGTTGGACAGGTGCGCCGCATAGAACTCGGCATACTCGGCGCCCTGCACATGGCTCTGGATAAAGTGGCCGCCGGCTGGGGGCGTCACCGCGTCTTCGGTGCCGGCAATCACCAGGGTCGGCACCTTGATCGAGGACAATTGCTCACGAAAATCCGCATCGCGCACGGCGCCGCAGTTGGCGGCATAACCCTCGGGCGACGTGGCCGCGAGCATATCGGTGATCTGCTTGGCCTGGTGCGGGTTGGCAGCGGCGAAATCTGCGGTGAACCAGCGCGCAATGGACGCATCGCGCAGCGCCACCATCGCGGCGGCGCCATCACGCAGGACCATTTCGATACGCGGGTTCCACACCTCGGGCGTGCCGATCTTGGCCGCGGTATTACACACCACCAGGCGTTGCAGGCGCTCGCCGGCATGAATGCCCAGCCATTGGCCGATCAAGCCGCCCATGGACAGCCCGCAAAAATGCGCCTTCTGGATATCCAGCGCATCCAGCAGTGCGATCACGTCTGCGCCCAGTTGTTCGATGCTGTAGGGCCCCTCGGTCACCAGGGATTGACCGTGGCCACGGGTGTCGAATCGCAGCACACGAAAATGCTCGGTGAAGGCCGGGATCTGGATATCCCACATATGCAGGTCGGTACCCAGGGAATTGGACAGCACCAATACCGGTGCGTCGGCGGGCCCATCGAGTTGGTAATGCAGTTCGCCCTCGGCGAGTTGTACAAAAGCCACAGCGGTCTCCTCAGGCAGTCAAAGCGAAATGTTCGGTCACCGCACGCGTGACCCAGGTAGACGCCTGGCCCAGGTAGTGGGCCGGGTCGAGCAGGCGGTCCAGTTCAGCCGCTGACAGCTCGGCAGTGACGTGCGGCTCATCCGCCAGTACCGCGCGCAAATGGCGCTGCTCGGCGACCCCACGTTTGCAGCACTGCTCCAGCAGATGGTGCGCAGTGTCGCGGCCCAAGCGTTGGGCGAGCACGATACTCACCGCTTCGGCCAGCACCAGGCCCTGGGTCAGGTCGAGGTTCTGTGCCATGCGTTCGGCATTCACCTCCAGCCCTTCACTGACCAGAATCGCCTGGTGCAAGGCACCGGACACCAAGCGGCAAATCTGCGGCAAGGTTTCCCATTCGGCGTGCCACAAGCCCAGGCTGCGTTCGTGCTCTTGAGGCATAGCGCTGAACATCGTCGCCACCAGGCCCGGTACGCGGGTGGCCGCGCTGATCAGCACTGCGGCGCCCACCGGGTTACGCTTGTGCGGCATGGTGGACGAACCGCCCTTGCCCGGCGCCGAAGGCTCGAACACCTCCGCCGCTTCGGTCTGCATCAGCAGGCTGATATCGCGGCCCAATTTGCCGAGGCTGCCGGCGATCAGGCCAAGCAGGCTGGCAAATTCCACCAGGCGGTCACGCTGGGTGTGCCAGGGTTGCTCCGGCAAGCCCAGTTCCAACTCGGCCGCCAAGGCCTCGGCCACAGGCATGGCGTGTTCGCCGAGGGCCGCCAAAGTGCCCGATGCGCCGCCAAATTGCAGCACCAACAAGCGAGGCTTCAATTCGGCCAGGCGCTGGCGACTGCGCGTCACCGCGCCCAGCCAACCGGCGATTTTCATCCCCAGGGTGACCGGCGTCGCGTGCTGCAACCAGGTGCGCCCGGCCAACGGCACGGTGGCGTAACGCTGAGCCTGGGCGGCCAACACCTCCCCCAGGCGAGCCAGGTCGGCCTCGATCAACTCCACCCCACGGCGCAGTTGCAGCACCAGGCCGGTGTCCATCACATCCTGACTGGTTGCGCCCAGGTGTACATAACGCTCGGCGTCGGCGTCCTCACAGGCGATCAACTTGCCCAACGCCTTCACCAATGGAATCGCTGAGTTGCCCGCCGTGGCAATCGCGCTGCCAAGGGCATCCACGTCATACAGCGACGCCAGGCACGCCTGGGCAATCGGTGCGACGGCGGCCTGGGGAATCAACCCGACCCGGGCCTGCGCCCGGGCCAGTGCCGCTTCGAAATCCAGCATGCCCTGCAAGCGCCCCTGGTCACAGAACACCTCGGCCATGCTGTCAGCAGTGAAATAAGCGTCGAACAGTTGATTGCTCGTGCGCAACGTCATAACTCATCCCTTACAGATCGTGATGCAGGTACGCCGCCTGTTTCGGCAGGCGCAAGCTGAACAGGAAGGCCACCGCCATCATCGCGGTGACGTACCAATAAAAGGTGTTTTCCATGCCGATGGATTTGAGGCTCAGCGCAACCACTTCTGCCGAACCGCCAAACACCGCGTTAGCCACCGCATACGCCAGGCCCACGCCCAAGGCACGCACCTGGGGCGGGAACATCTCCGCTTTGACCAGGCCGCTGATGGAGGTGTAGAAGCTGACAATCGCCAAGGCCAGGGTGATCAGCACAAACGCCAAAAACGGGCTGGTCACGGTTTTCAAGGTCAGCAGGATCGGCACGGTGAACAGCGTGCCAAGGCCAGCAAACCAGAGCATCGAATTACGCCGGCCAATCTTGTCGGCCAACATGCCGAACAACGGCTGCATGCACATGTACAGAAACAGCGCGCCGGTCATGATGTAGCTCGAGGTCTTGGCGTGCATGCCGACGGTGTTCACCAGGTACTTCTGCATGTAGGTGGTGAAGGTATAGAAAATCAGCGAGCCGCCGGCGGTGTAGCCCAGCACCGTAATGAAGGCTTTGCCGTGGTCGCGAAACAGCGCGACGATACTGCCGGCGTCCTTGTCTTCGCGCATTTCCTTGCTGGTGGTTTCTTTCAGGGTGCGACGCAGCAGCAGGGAGATCACGGCGGCAATGGCGCCGATCACAAAGGGGATGCGCCAGCCCCAGGCGCGCAGTTCTTCTTCGGTGAGGATCTGTTGCAGGATCACCACCACCAGCACCGCCAGCAACTGGCCGCCGATCAGGGTCACGTACTGGAACGAAGCAAAGAAGCCACGCTGGCCCTTGAGCGCGACTTCACTCATGTAGGTGGCCGTGGTGCCGTATTCGCCGCCCACCGACAAGCCTTGGAACAGCCGTGCCACCAGCAGCAGCGCCGGGGCCCAGGCACCGATGTCGTTGTAAGTGGGCAGGAAGGCGATGACCAGGGAGCCGCCGCACATCATCAGCACCGAGATCATCATCGAGTTCTTGCGCCCGTGCTTGTCGGCCACCCGGCCAAACAACCAGCCACCGATCGGTCGCATCAGGAACCCGGCGGCAAACACACCGGCGGTGTTTAGCAACTGCACCGTGGGGTCGTCTGAGGGGAAAAACGCCGGAGCAAAATAAATCGCACAGAAGGCATAGACGTAGAAGTCGAACCATTCGACCAGGTTGCCGGAGGACGCACCGACAATCGCAAAGATCCTTTTGCTGCGTTCTTCTCCGGTGTAGTGGCTGGTTTTTGTTGTCATGTTTTTTTACTCAGTGGGAACGGTTATAGCCTAGACATACTTTGCAACAACCCTGTTCCGCAAGCAGACTTTTGGATAGGTGGAGCCTGAGTCTCATCCTTGTAGGAGCGAGCTTGCTCGCGAAAAACCTGAGAGCGCCGCGTTCATCCAAGCTGACCGCGTTATCGCTGGCGACTTTCGCGAGCAAGCTCGCTCCTACAGGGACCGGTCAATAGTCGAAGAACACCGTTTCCTTATCTGTCCCCTGCAAAATCACATTCCACTGATAAACCCCTGCCGCATCCGTCTGGGCAATCAAAGTGCTACGGCGTTCTGTCGGCACACACGCCAGCAACGGGTCATCGCCGTTCAAGGCCTCACCGTCAAAATAAATTCGCGTCAGCAAGTGCTTCACCAACCCACGGGCAAACACCAGCACCACCAAATGCGGCGCCTGGGTGGTGCCCTTGAGCCCCGGCACACTGCCCGGCTTGATGGTGGTAAAGCGAAAACGCCCTTCGGCATCCACCGGCACGCGGCCGAAGCCTTCGAAGTTCGGGTCGAGCGCTTTGTCCTGTTCGTCTTCGGGGTGAGCATATTTGCCGGCGGCATTGGCCTGCCAGACTTCCAGCATGGCGTCGTTGACGACATCACCGTTGCCGTCCACCACTTGGCCGCTGATTGCCACGCGTTCGCCGAGGGTGGCGGTGACGGTCAGGTCTTCACGGTTCAGCCAGGTCAGGCCAATGTGGTAATACGGCCCGACGGTGTGGGACGTGGTCGCGTTGAGTGTCATCTCATTTCTCCATCGGCGTGGCGTCGCGGCCGCGCAGGACGATGTCCCAGCGGTAGCCGAGGGCATAGGAAGGAATGGTTTTTTCCAGGTCGAAGCTAGCGATCAAACGTTGCTTGGCACTGGTATCCGGCACGCAGTTGTAGATCGGGTCGTATTCCAGCAACGGGTCACCCGGGAAATACATTTGCGTCACCAAGCGCGTCAGCACGCTGGGGCCAAACAGCGAAAAGTGGATATGCGCCGGGCGCCAGGCGTTGTGGTGGTTGCCCCACGGGTAAGCGCCGGGCTTGATGGTCTGGAACTGGTACCAACCGTCGGCGTCGGTGACGGTGCGCCCGGTGCCGGTGAAGTTCGGGTCCAGGGGTGCATCGTGCAGGTCGCGCTTGTGGTTGTAGCGGCCGGCGGCATTGGCCTGCCAGATCTCCACGAGAATGCCCGGCACTGGCTGGCCGTTTTCGTCCAGCACACGGCCATGAATGATGATGCGCTCGCCTTGCGGCTCGCCCTCATGCTGGGCTGTCAGGTCGTTGTCCTTCTCATTGATACGTTCGGCACCGATGGTCGGGCCGGTGATTTCCGACAAGGAATGGGGCAGGAACACCAAAGGCTGGGACGGCGAACGCAGGTTCGTCGACTGGTAGGCCGGGTGCAGGTAATCAGGTTGAGTGCCCGCTTGCGGGCGCCGGTAACCGGGCTTGTCACTCATGGAGCAATCCTCTTTTATTGATCAGACGCGTTCAATCGCCAGGGCCAAGCCTTGGCCGACGCCCACACACATGGTCGCCAGGCCTTTGCGGCCGCCGGTTTTTTCCAATTGGTGCAGGGCCGTCAGTACCAACCGCGCACCACTCATCCCCAAGGGGTGGCCGAGGGCAATGGCGCCGCCGTTCGGGTTGACCTGCGGTGCATCGTCAGCAATACCCAGCTCGCGCAGCACCGCCAGGCCTTGGCTGGCGAAGGCTTCGTTAAGTTCGATCACATCAAAGTCAGTGACCGCCAACCCCAGGCGCTCCACCAGCTTGCGTACCGCCGGCACCGGGCCGATGCCCATCACCCGCGGGGCGACACCTGCACTGGCCATGCCCAGCACACGGGCGCGGGCGGTGAGGCCGTGTTGCTTGACGGCCTCGGCACTGGCGAGGATCAGCGCGGCGGCGCCATCGTTGACGCCCGAGGCATTGCCAGCGGTGACGGTCTTGTCCGCGCCGTTGACCGGCTTGAGCTTGGCCAGGGCTTCCAGGGTGGTATCCCGTGGATGCTCATCGTGTTCCACCAGGGTTTCGCCTTTTTTATGGGCGACCCGCACCGGAACGATTTCCTCGGCGAAGAAACCGGCGGCCTGGGCCGCGGCGGTGCGTTGCTGGCTACGCAGGGCGAAAGCGTCCTGGTCGGAACGGGAAACCTGGTAGTCATCGGCCACGTTATCGGCGGTCTGCGGCATGGGATCCACGCCGTACTGGGCCTTCATCAGCGGGTTGATAAAGCGCCAGCCAATGGTGGTGTCTTCCAACTTCATGTTGCGCGAGAACGCCGCGTCGGCCTTACCCATCACAAACGGAGCGCGGGACATCGACTCGACGCCACCGGCAATCGCCAACTCCATTTCACCGCTGGCAATCGCACGAAACGCGGTGCCGATGGCATCCATGCCCGAGGCACACAGGCGGTTGAGGGTCACACCCGGGATACTCTCCGGCAGCCCCGCCAGCAGCAACGCCATGCGTGCCACGTTGCGGTTGTCTTCACCGGCCTGGTTGGCGCAGCCGAGGAAGACTTCGTCTACGGCGCTCCAGTCCACCGACGGGTTACGCTCGATCAGCGCCTTGATCGGCAGTGCCGCCAGGTCGTCGGCACGCACCGTGGACAGGCCACCGCCAAAACGGCCGATAGGCGTGCGAATGGCATCACAGATAAAAACCTCGCGCATCAGGCTTCTCCCGGTGCTTGGCCATGGGCGGCGGCGGTGCGTGCTTCGAGGTCACGCAGGGCGGTCAGTTCGGTCTCGGTGGGTTCAGCGGTGGTGCTCACCTGGTCGGCAAAGCG
This sequence comes from Pseudomonas sp. AM4(2022), assembly GCF_036346515.1. NCBI lineage: Bacteria > Pseudomonadati > Pseudomonadota > Gammaproteobacteria > Pseudomonadales > Pseudomonadaceae > Pseudomonas > Pseudomonas sp. AM4(2022). The sequence goes on along the minus strand of NZ_JAOTNW010000003.1, from coordinate 122,744 downwards.
AATTGCCCAGCCGGTGGCGGCGATCACTTGCTCACGGGTCACGCCGGGGTGCAGCGCAGTAACCACGAATTCATGGCTGCCCTCCTCCGGTTCCATGATGCACAGGTCGGTAATGATGCCCACCGGGCCGGCGCCGGGCAGGCCCAGACGCTTGCGTGAGTCGCCACCTTCTCCGTGACCGACGGAAGTGATGAAGTCCAGTTTGTCCACAAACGAACGCGACGACTGTTTCAGGATGATCAGCACGCTCTTGGCCGAACCTGCGATCTCCGGCGCGCCACCGGCGCCCGGCAAACGCACTTTGGGTTGGTGATAATCACCGACCACGGTGGTGTTGATATTGCCGAAACGGTCGACCTGAGCCGCGCCGAGAAAACCCACATCAATGCGCCCGCCCTGCAGCCAGTAGCGAAAGATCTCACCGGTGGGCACCACGGTGTCGGCGGTCTCGGCCAACTCGCCGTCACCGATGGACAACGGCAACACGCTGGGCTTGGCCCCAATCGGGCCCGACTCGTAGATCAGCACCACATCCGGTGAGGACGTCAGGCGCGCCAGGTTGGCCGCCTTCGATGGCAGGCCGATGCCGACGAAGCACACCGAGCCGTTCTTGAGGCGGCGTGCGGCGGCGACGGTCATCATTTCATTGGTGGAATAAGCCATTACTTAGCCTCCTGCGCGGCGGCCAGCTTGGCCTGGAATTCACTGAAGTCGGCAGTGCCGTGGATATATTCGTCGATCCAGGCGGTAAAGGTCCCGCGGTCGCGGGCAATCGGGTCCCACGCCTGGTAGAAGCGGTTATCCCGCTCGTTGTAGCCGTGCGCGTAGGAAGGATGGGCACCACCGGGTACGTGACACACCGCCGTCAGCGCCCAGGTCGGCAGCACACAGCTGTTCATCGGCGCATTCAGGTCGTCGACGATTTCCTCGACGGTGACGATGCAGCGCTTGGCCGCCAGGGCCGCTTCCTTTTGCACCCCGAGAATGCCCCAGAGCAGCACGTTGCCTTTGCGATCGGCTTTCTGCGCGTGAATCACGGTGATGTCCGGACGCACCGATGGCACCGCCGCCAGCACTTCACCCGTGAAGGGGCAGGTGACGGTCTTGATCAGCGGGTTGACCTTGGGCAAGTCGGAACCGGCGTAGGCACGCAACACGGCGAATGGCAGGCCGGAGGCACCGGCAACGTAGGCATTGGCCAGATCGGCGTGGCTGTGCTCTTCGATCTCTAGCGCTTGCGGCCATTGTTTCTCTACCGCGTCGCGCAGCCGATGCAGGGAACCCACGCCCGGGTTGCCGCCCCAGGAGAAAATCAACTTGCGCGCACAGCCGGCCCCGATCAACTGGTCGTAGATCAGGTCAGGCGTCATGCGCACCAGCGTCAGGTCTTTCTTGCCCTGACGAATGATTTCATGGCCTGCGGCCGTAGGGATCAGATGGGTGAAGCCTTCGAGGGCGACGGTATCGCCGTCGTTCACGAAGCGCTTGACCGCATCACGCAGGGTGAGGATTTCAGCCATGGGGTTGGGCTCCCGGTGTTGATCGAAAAAGGCGCTGAGGTGGCGCCGAAGTGCTTGAAGATTAAGCCGGGGAAATGGGCCAAACAATCCGATAATCGACTGAGTGTTCGATTATCGAACCGATTGTTGCCTAGCTAATCTTCCAATGTGGGAGCGGGCTTGCCTGCGATGGCGGCCCGATAACCGACACATGCTCACCTGACACCCCGCGATCAAACTGTGGGAGCGGGCTTGCTCGCGAAGGCGGTGTGTCAGTCACTGCATCTGTCACTGCAAGACCGCTTTCGCAGGCAAGCCAGCTCCCACATTTTATCTTCGCTGCCTTGAGCATTGCGTTCGCTTAACGGACTGGCATTGGGGCTTGCCCCCCACATGTTCAAACTGTACCGGGGCTCAGGTCGCATCGGCATGGCTGACCATGCCCTTGATCACCACCGCTGCCGTGGCCAAGGCCGCCGGAATCACCAGTGCCGTCAGCACCTGCTCGAAGTTCCAGCCCAGGCCCAGCAAGGTCGCGCCCATCCACGCTCCCAGGATCGCGCCGAAGCGGCCGATGCCGAGCATCCACGACACCCCGGTGGCACGGCCCTGGGTGGGGTAGAAACGCGCCGCCAGAGACGGCATCGCCGATTGCGCACCGTTGACGCACATCCCGGCGACCAGCACCAGGGTGGCCAGCAGCGTGATGTTGCCCAGGCTCTGCCCCACCGCGTAGGCAAACACCCCGGCCAGCAGATAGAAAGTGCCGATCACTTTGTGCGGGTTGAACCGGTCCATCGCCCAGCCCACGCCCACCGCGCTCAAGACCCCGCCAAACTGGAACAGCGCACCGATAAACGCGGCCTGCTCCATGCTCGCGCCACTGTCGCGCATCAAGGTGGGGAGCCAACTGGTCAGCAGGTAAACAATCACCAGGCCCATGAAGTACGTGAGCCACAACAGCAAGGTGCCAGCGCTGTAGGTGCCCGAGAAGATCACCGCGAACACATTGCGGGCCTTGACGGTTTTTTGCTCCGGTACGCTGAAGTGAGTGGCCTGGGCAACGATGTGTGGCTCGATAGGGGCCAGGGTCTTGCGCACCTTGTCGGTGCCGCGATTGCGTACCACCAGGTAGCGGGCAGACTCCGGTAGCCAAACCAACAGCACCACCGCCAGGATCAACGGCAGGATGCCGCCGATCAGCAACAGGCTGTGCCAGCCGAAGGCCGGGATCAGCTTGGCCGAAATAAACCCACCACCGGCCATGCCGAGGTTGAAGCCACAGAACATGCTGGTCACCAACAAGGACTTATGCCGCTCGGGGGTGTATTCAGACAGCAAGGTAGTAGCGTTCGGCATGCCGGCGCCCAGGCCCAGGCCGGTGAGAAAGCGCAGCACCAGCAACTGGTCGACATTGGTGCTGTAGGCCGACGCCAGGCTGAACGCACCAAACACCAACACCGCGCCCACCAGCACGACTTTGCGGCCAAAGCGGTCGGCCAGCGGGCCAGAACCGAGTGCGCCAAACACCATGCCGATCAACGCGGCGCTCATCACCGGGCCGAGGCTGGCGCGGTCAATGCCCCAGTCCTGAGACAGCGCGGGTGCGATAAAGCCCATCGCGGCGGTGTCGAGGCCGTCGAGGAACACAATCAGGAAACACAGGATCACCACGCGCCACTGATAGCGCGAGAGTGGCTGGGCGTTGATAAAGGACTGTACGTCCAGGGTGGTACCGACAGAAGGCTGATTCATTATTTTTATTCCACACCGATGGCGGGCTGACAACCTGAGGTCGTCATTCTTGTAGGGGGCAGCTCCTCAGAGCGCTGCCGCACATTAATAAGCCAAGGGAAACACCGTCAATCGAGCCAGCCGGGATCTGTGCGGTCACCGAACAGCTTAGGCAAACAGTTGCGCACTCAGCTCACGGCTGGCGCTGAGCATGCTCGGTAGAAAGCGTTGCTCCAACTCGCTGCGGCTGACCCGACCGGCGTGGGTGCTCACATTCAGCGCGGCCAACACCTGGCCGGACGCGTCATACACCGGCACCGCGATGGAACGCAGGCCCTGTTCCAGTTCCTGGTCGACAATGCACCAGCCCTGCTGACGCACCTGTTGCAGGCATTCGAATAACGCTTGCGGCGTGGTCAGGGTGCGGCTGGTCTTGGTTTGCAGGTCGGCATGGTCGAGGTAGTCCTGCAGCGAGGCGTCGTCGAGGGCAGCCAGCAGAATGCGGCCCATGGACGTGCAATACGCAGGCAAGCGCCCACCCACCGACAGGTCGACCGAGATCAGCCGCTGGGTGGTGGCGGAACGGGCGATATAAAGAATGTCGTCGCCTTCCAGGGTGGCCATGTTGCACGCTTCATGCAGCTGCTCGCTCATGCGGTCCAGGTAAGGCTGGGCCGAGACGGCCAGCGGTGTGGACGACAGATAGGCATGACCGAGGGTCAGCACCTTGGGCAACAGCGAGTAGGTGCGCCCATCCGTGGTGGCGTAGCCGAGCTTGATCAAGGTATGCAGGCAACGGCGTACGGCGGCGCGGGGAATTTCCGTGCGATGGCTGATCTGGGCGATGGTCAGGTGACGCTTGCGCTCCTGGAATGCCTGCACCACGGCCAAGCCACGGGCCAGGGACGTCATGAAATCAGGATCACCGGTGAATGCCTGGATGCGCTTGGCCGGTGAAGCCACGATCGGCGGCGCCACTGATGCAAAGGAGTTGCGCAATTGATCGTTCATTTCAAGGGGCCTTCTCTTGTTATCACCACGGGAGGGTTGGCGGCTATTACAAGCCGTGCCGGTCGCCCTGCACAAGTCAGCGCTGGCAACATTGGGCGATTATCGGACGACCATGCGATTATCGCAATTTGGCCGGCGCTGACGCAGATCTCGCGGCCATGGTTTCAGATTTGCCTGATGCATCTATAAAGCATGGGCATTTACCCTGCCAGGATGATGACGGTGTTCACAAATACCGACGCCAGCATGTAACAAACCTCTGACACATCGTTGACGCTTTTTAACTTCATGATGATAGTGTTATTCAAATGCGCCGCTATAATGCAACCTGTGCAGAGGTCAGCCCGGTATGTATCGGGAGTGGAGCTCACCGGGCGTTGCCGGCTGTATGCAGGGCCGGACACAAGTACTCGCTTAAAAGAACTGCTCTCAGGCCTACTTACCCACTTGAACGATTTATTGTTCTATTTGGATTCGCCCGAGCACGACTTTCAGGCATGACGCTGCGCAATCAATAAACTCAACTCAATTAGGTAATACTGTGACGAAAGATGAACTGCGCGCGGAACTTGAGCGCCAGGAGCAACGTTACAAGGATGTCTACGGCGGGGAAGTCACCACCTACGCCGCGCAACCCGAGCCGGAACGCAAGCCATGGCGTAAACGCGCCAGCCTGCTGGACCAGGCATTTGCCCAGGAAATCCAAAAGATCGAGCAGGAGCTCAAGACCGAGGAGCCATAAGCGCTTCGGTTCGAGCCTTAAGGGTCGTGCTGTCTCTGCCGGTGAAGTACTGGCAGAGGGCACCTGCTTTAGCGTCCGCTGGTCAGCAACCTACAGCCACCCACGAAATTTCATACAAATGTTTCAGGCATGGCATTTTCATGACTAAAGCCCGCCTTCTGCGGTCTGCGCTTTATAAATCAAAGACTTGCCAAAGCCCCGAAAACCCTGGGATGCGTGCGTCTTGCCGCGTTTTTTTCCAGGAAGATTGTTACCGATGAGCAGCTAATGCATCGATTACTGATGTTTTCTGGCATAATCGCGCCCCCTTACGACCGGGTCAGAAAACCTTCATGATCGATTTATTCAGCGGACTGGATGCTTGGGTTCTAGTGAGCCTGTTGCTCGCCCTGGCCTTTGTCCTCGCCTTCGAGTTCATCAATGGCTTTCATGACACCGCTAACGCGGTGGCCACAGTCATCTATACCAAAGCCATGCCGCCACACCTGGCCGTGTTCTTCTCCGGGGTGTTCAATTTCCTCGGCGTATTGCTCGGTGGTGTCGGTGTCGCCTACGCCATCGTGCACTTGCTGCCGGTGGAGTTGCTGATCAATGTGAACACCGGCCACGGCTTGGCAATGGTCTTCTCGTTGTTGGCGGCGGCGATCACCTGGAACCTGGGCACCTGGTACTTCGGTATCCCCGCCTCCAGCTCCCACACCCTGATCGGCTCGATCCTCGGTGTCGGCCTGGCCAACGCGTTGATCAACGACATCCCCCTGGCTGACGGTGTGAACTGGCAGAAGGCAGTGGATATCGGCGCCTCCCTGGTGTTCTCGCCGATGGCGGGCTTTCTGGTCGCCGCTCTGGTACTGATCGGCCTGAAGTGGTGGCGTCCGCTGTCGAAGATGCACAAGACCCCGGACCAGCGCCGCAAGCTTGACGACAAGAAGCACCCGCCGTTCTGGAACCGCCTGGTCCTGGTGATTTCGGCCATGGCTGTGAGCTTCGTGCACGGCTCCAACGATGGCCAGAAAGGCATCGGCCTGATCATGCTGGTCCTGATCGGTATCGTGCCGGCGCAGTTCGTATTGGACCTGGGCAGCACCACTTACCAGATCGAACGTACCCGCGACGCCACCCTGCACCTTAACCAGTTCTACCAGCGCAACCACGAGACCCTCGGTGAGTTCCTGGCCCTGGGCAAAAGCGTGAAGGATGACCTGCCGGGCAAGTTCCGCTGCAACCCGCAGCAGACCGAACCGACGATCAACGCGCTGCTGGGCACCCTCAAGGGCGTCTCGGACTACCACTCGCTGACGGCCGACCACCGCATCGAGGTACGTCGCTACCTGCTCTGCCTGGATGACACCGCGAAGAAAGTCGGCAAGCTGCCAGGCCTGGACTCCCGTGAGAAATCCGACCTCGACAAGCTGCGCAAAGACCTGACTGCCACCACCGAGTACGCCCCGTTCTGGGTGATCCTCGCGGTCGCACTGGCCCTGGGCCTGGGCACCATGGTGGGCTGGAAGCGCGTGGTACTGACCATCGGTGAAAAGATCGGCAAGCAAGGCATGACCTATGCCCAGGGCATGTCGGCGCAAATCACCACGGCCACCATGATCGGTTTCGCCAACATCTTCGCCCTGCCAGTGTCCACCACCCACGTCCTGTCTTCTGGCGTGGCGGGCACCATGGTTGCCAACAAAAGCGGCCTGCAAGGTGGCACCGTCAAGACCATCCTGATGGCCTGGGTATTGACCTTGCCAGCGACCGTAGGCCTCTCGGCCGGGTTGTTCTGGTTGGCGTCCAAGGCTTTGGGCAACTGATAGCCTGCCGGCAATAAAAAAGGTGCGATCCGCGAGGGTCGCACCTTTTTTTATGATCGTTCCCACGCTCTGCGTGGGAATGCCGCCGCGTACGCTCCGCGTCCCACTGGCGCACGGGTGACGCGGAGCGTCACGGGATGCGTTCCCACGCGGAGCGTGGGAACGATCCAAAAAAAAGGGCGACCGAAGTCGCCCAAAATGCCTTGCGTGCTCATGTAACCCGGAAAGACTTAAGGTTTTTTACGCTTGTTCGCGTCTTTCCAGATAAAAAATCCAAACCCTACAAAAAACAGCACCATGAGGCTAACAGTCAGCACTCCGGCAAAAACCACATTATCGAAAAACATGACCGGCCTCCTGCACTTGCCCTGTTGCGATAGGGCTAAGTTAATAGAGAAGGCACAGCGGGAAATTGACCAGGATCAATGTCGCCCACAACGGGGCGTAAAGAAGGGGAATAACTGACCTGCATCAAAAGATGCAGGGCGTTTCAACGTTTTTTCGGTTTGTTCTTCGACTTCTTCTTGGGCTTGCCCAAGGGCATGGCGTGTTCAAAGGCTTGGCGCACTTCATTCAGGCGCTTGTCGTTAAGGTCGTGCACGCGCTTGGCACGTTCGGCGTTCAGGTCGATCAGCTTGTCGTCATCACTCATGGCTTGGCTTACGTCGTGGCGAGAATGCCTCAATAATGCGGCCTGCCCCGCCCGACGGCAATTAAGCGGGCGACAAAATGCAGGCCATCGACCAAAATCGGCACTTTCTACCCTGCCCAGGAGGTGCATCCAGGTGGCCTTGCACAACGACCTTCCACCGCTGCTGGCCCTGCGCGCCTTCGAGGCCGTGGCGCGGCACTTGAGTTTTATCAAGGCGGCGAACGAGTTGTCGGTGACCCAAAGTGCGCTGAGCCACCAGGTACATAAGCTCGAACACCACCTGGGCAAGCCGCTGTTTATCCGGCGAACCCGTGCGATTGACCTGACGTTGGCCGGGCAAGATTACTACGCGCAAATACGCCCTGCCCTGGACGCCATCGCCGCTGCAACACGTAGCCAGCGGGGCGCGCCGAGCGCCAGTGTGTTGCGTATTGGCTTGCTAGCGTCCTTTGCCACGTTGTGGCTGGCGCCGCGCCTGGCCGAGTTTCTACAGCGCCACCCGCATATCCAGGTGGAGTTGCTACCCGCGATTCAATTGGCCAACGTCGCCACGGCCGAAGTTGACCTGGCCATCCGCTACGGCAAGGGCGACTGGCCCGACGTGCTCGCCACACGCCTGATGACCGAAACCCTGTCACCGGTATGCAGCCCCGCGTTCAAGGCCAGACAGGTCGCCACAGGTCCGTTGTTGATGGCGACCTCGCACCGCCCTTTCGAGTGGACCGATTGGTCCGCCCATTACCAGATCAACCTCGACCGCCACCCCCGCGTGATGCTGCATGACTACAACATCGTGGTCGAAGCGACCGTGGCCGGCCAGGGTATCGCCATGGGCCGCCATCGTCTGATTGAACGCAGGCTCCAGGACGGCAGCCTGGTGGAGGCCTTTGACTGGCCGCCCTATCACAGCGACATCGGCTATTGGCTGATCGCCCCCCAGGGTCCACTCAGTGAAGCGGCTGAATGCTTCAGTCAGTGGTTGAAGCAAGCGTGCGCCGACGGGTGAGTTTTTTCGATACGTCGGTTGAGATCTATCCGTTTGTCGCCCCTCGCCACCGCCAACATGCTGGAACCTTCTGACACCAGAGGATTTCACCATGACCGACTCCATCCGCCAGCGCGTACACGCCCTCGGCCTGACACTGCCTACACCCAGCCAACCCGCGGCCAACTACATCAATCATGTGACCAGCCAACACCAGCTGTTCATCTCGGGGCAAATTCCCATGATCGATGGTAAACCCGCCTACATTGGCCGGCTGGGCGATTCTCTCAGCGATGAAGATGGCGCCCAAGCGGCGGAATTGGCGGCGCTGGGCCTGCTTGGGCAATTAAGCGATGCGCTGGGCGATGACCTGTCGCGGGTGGTGCGCATCCTGCGTCTGGGCGTGTTCATTGCCAGCAGCGCCGACTTCCAGCGCCAAAGCCTGGTCGCCAATGGCGCTTCGAACCTGCTGGTCAACGCCCTCGGCGACAAGGGCCGACACGTGCGCACCGCCGTAGGGGTCTGCAGTTTGCCGGCTGGCGTCGCCGTGGAGGTGGACGCCATTTTCGAGCTGCAGCCATGAGCCCGCTGCAAGTGCAGCACTTGCGAGAAGCCACGCCCGGTTGCCAGTCCGGCATCGTGCACTTCAATCATGCTGGAGCCTCCTTGCCCAGCCAGGCGACGCTCGACGCCATCATCGAACAGCTGCAGCGCGAAGCCCGCGACGGCCCGATGGAGGCCGGAGAACAGGGTGCCGTCTTAGTGGAAAAGGCCCGCCGCGCCGCCGGGCAACTGCTCAATGCGCCCGCCTCAGCGATTGCCTTCGCCAGCAGTGGCTCGACGGCCTGGAGCATGGCCTTCCAGGCGCTGGGGCCATGGCAGCCAGGCGATCGAATTCTGGTGGGGCGCCACGAATGGGGCGGTAACCTGGCGAGCATGGAACTGGCCATTCAAGCCGGGGCGCGGGTGGAGGTCATCCCCTGTGATGCCAGCGGCGCGGTCTGCCCGATGGCGTTGGAGGCGATGCTGGATGCCAAGGTGAAGCTGATCGACCTCACCTGGCTGCCGGCCAACGGGGGTTTGATCAACCCGGCCCAGGCCATCGGCGATGTGGCCAGGCGGCATGCCATCCCCTACTTCATCGACGCGGGCCAAGCCGTCGGCCAGCTGCCGGTGGATGTGCAAGCGTTGCAGTGCGATGTGCTCAAGTCTGCCGGCCGCAAACACCTGCGCGGGCCTCGCGGTACCGCACTGCTGTACATCAGGCCGGATTTCCTTGCGCACCTGAACCCGGCCCAGCGCGACGTGTTTTCAGCGCCCTGGACCGCCGAAGGCTTCGACCTGCGCAACGACGCCCGGCGCTTTGAAACCAGCGAAATGTCTTTCGCCCTGCTGGCCGGCCTGGGCAATGCGTTGCACGAGATCAATCAACTGGGGATTGAGCGGGTATGGCAAAGGGTCTCGCAAACCAGAGCGCGAATCCGTGAAGCACTGCGTCAGATACCGGGAATTACCCTGCATGACTTGGGCAACACGCATTCAGGCTTGATCGCGTTCAACCTGGCCGGCTGGGATAGCTTTGAACTCAAGCAACGCCTGGGCTGCAAGCGCATCAACATCGGCGCCAATGGCGTGGCCTACACCCCGCTGGACATGCAAGCACGCGGGTTGACCAGCGCTGCACGCATCTCCGTCAGCCCGCTCAACACCGATGACGAGATTGAGTTACTGGTGAAGGCCCTGCGCGAACTGAACGGTTAAACCTCGATATCCACCCACAGGCCCTGGCGCGGCGCGTCTTCGATCAGCGGCGCCACGGGCACGGTGTTGTCAGCGTTGAGCAAGTCGCCGGGAATCGGCAAATGCTGCTGCGCGTCGTCATCGGCTTCGCGCCGGCGTTTCTGCTGCTCCTGCTGGCGACGCTGCTCTTCGCGCAGCAGAAAGGTCGATTGCTCGGCATCGCCTTTTTTCAGGTCGATCGTGCTCTCGTTGGAGCCCGGTTGAACGGGCACCACCGGCGGAATATCCGGCTTCTGGCGTGCCGGGTCGAGTTGCGACGTGACCGGCACAACACTGACGGGCAGCATGGGTGGCAGCATGATAATTACTCTCCTGATCAACAGGCTGTCGGCGGGTGGCAGGGCGACTTGAGCACCCGCGTGCCAAGCTGTGACTCAGTCGACACTCTCAAGTGCCCGCCACCCGTCGATTCAATTTCCGCCTGCCCGTACAAACAGCGTAGTTTTTGTCAGAGTTCTTGGGCGCCGGGCCGTGTTCCGTTAACATAGTCGGCTTTTTCACGGCGGGAGTCAGGCAGCATGGCGCAGCAGTATCAACCGGGGCAACGCTGGATTAGTGACAGCGAAGCAGAGCTGGGGTTAGGCACCGTTCTGGCACAGGACGGCCGCTTGTTGACCGTGCTCTATCCGGCCACTGGCGACACTCGCCAGTATGCGCTACGGAATGCGCCCCTCACTCGCGTGAGGTTTTCGCCGGGTGACACCATCACCCATTTCGAAGGCTGGAAAATGACCGTACAGGAAGTCGACGACGTCGATGGCCTGCTGGTCTACCACGGCCTCAATGGGCAGAACGAGCAGGTCACCCTGCCGGAAACCCAACTGTCCAACTTCATCCAGTTCCGCCTGGCCAGCGACCGTCTGTTCGCCGGGCAGATTGACCCGCTGGCGTGGTTCTCGCTGCGCTACCACACCCTGGAACACACCAGCCGCCAGTTGCAGTCCTCGCTGTGGGGCTTGGGTGGCGTACGCGCCCAACCGATTGCCCACCAACTGCACATCGCTCGCGAAGTCGCTGACCGTATCGCGCCACGCGTGTTGCTGGCGGACGAAGTGGGTTTGGGCAAGACCATCGAAGCAGGCCTGGTGATCCATCGCCAACTGCTCTCGGGCCGCGCCAGCCGCGTACTGATCCTGGTTCCGGAAAACCTGCAGCACCAATGGCTGGTGGAAATGCGCCGCCGCTTCAACCTGCAGGTTGCGCTGTTCGATGAAGAGCGCTTTATCGAAAGCGATGCCACCAACCCGTTCGAAGACACCCAGCTTGCACTCGTTGCGCTGGAATGGCTGGTGGACGACGAGAAGGCCCAGGACGCGCTGTTTGCTGCCGGCTGGGACTTGCTGGTGGTCGACGAAGCCCACCACCTGGTGTGGCACGAAGACAAGGCCAGCGCCGAATACTCGCTGGTCGAACAACTGGCCGAAGTGATTCCTGGCGTGCTGCTGCTGACCGCCACCCCGGAACAACTGGGCCAGGACAGCCATTTTGCGCGCCTGCGCCTGCTGGACCCGAACCGCTTCCACGACCTGCAAGCCTTCCGCGCCGAGAGCGAAAATTATCGCCCGGTGGCCGAAGCCGTGCAGGAGCTGCTGGACAAGGGCCGCCTGTCGCCGACCGCGCACAAGACCATTCAAGGCTTCCTCGGTGACGAAGGTGAAGCCCTGCTCACCGCCGTCAACGATGGCGACACCGAAGCCAGTGCCCGCCTGGTGCGTGAGCTGCTGGACCGCCACGGCACCGGCCGCGTGCTGTTTCGCAACACCCGTGCCGCGGTGCAAGGCTTCCCGGAGCGCAAGCTGCACGCCTACCCGCTGCCGAACCCGGACGAATACCTCGAACTGCCCCTGGGCGAACACGCCGAGCTGTACCCGGAAGTCAGCTTCCAGGCGCAACCGGATGTCGAGGAAGAGAACCGCTGGTGGCGCTTCGACCCGCGGGTCGAGTGGCTGATCGACCAGCTGAAAATGCTCAAGCGCACCAAGGTCCTGGTGATCTGCGCCCACGCCGAAACCGCCATGGACCTGGAAGACGCCCTGCGCGTGCGCTCCGGCATCCCGGCCACGGTGTTCCACGAGGGCATGAACATCCTCGAGCGTGACCGCGCCGCCGCTTACTTTGCCGATGAAGAGTTCGGCGCCCAGGTGCTGATCTGCTCGGAAATCGGCAGTGAAGGCCGCAACTTCCAGTTTTCCCATCACCTGGTGCTGTTCGACCTGCCGTCCCACCCCGACCTGCTGGAACAGCGTATCGGGCGTCTGGACCGGATCGGCCAGAAACACGTGATCGAACTGCACGTGCCGTACCTGGAAACCAGCCCGCAAGAACGCCTGTTCCAGTGGTACCACGAAGCGCTCAATGCCTTCCTCAACACCTGCCCGACCGGCAACGCTTTGCAGCATCAGTTCGGCCCGCGCCTGCTGCCCTTGCTGGAAGCCGCCGACGACGGCGAGTGGCAAGCCCTGATCGACGAAGCCCGTGCCGAGCGCGAGCGCCTGGAGCAGGAGCTGCACACCGGTCGTGACCGTTTGCTGGAACTCAATTCCGGCGGCGCCGGCGAAGGCGATGCACTGGTCGAGGACATCCTCGAACAAGACGACCAGTTCGCCCTGCCGATCTATATGGAAACCCTGTTCGACGCGTTCGGCATCGACAGCGAAGACCATTCGGAAAACGCGCTTATCCTCAAGCCCAGCGAAAAAATGCTCGACGCCAGCTTCCCCCTGGGCGACGACGAAGGTGTGACCATCACCTACGACCGTAACCAGGCGCTGTCGCGCGAAGACATGCAATTCATCACCTGGGAGCACCCGATGGTGCAAGGCGGCATGGACCTGGTGCTGTCCGGTTCCATGGGCAACACCGCCGTGGCGCTGATCAAGAACAAGGCGCTCAAGCCAGGCACCGTATTGCTTGAACTGCTGTATGTCAGCGAAGTGGTCGCCCCGCGCTCCCTGCAACTGGGCCGCTACCTACCGCCGGCCGCCTTGCGCTGCCTGCTGGATGCCAACGGCAATGACCTGTCGGGCCGCGTGTCGTTCGTGACCTTGAATGACCAGCTGGAAAGCGTGCCACGGGCCAGCGCGAACAAATTCGTGCAGGCGCAGCGTGACCAACTCACACCGCGCATCAACGCCGGTGAAGAGAAGATCGCCCCGCGTCACGCCGAGCGTGTGGCCGAAGCCAAGCGTCGCCTGGCGGCAGACACCGACGAAGAGCTGGCGCGCCTGACCGCGCTGCAAGCGGTCAACCCGACCGTGCGTGACAGCGAGTTGGTTGCCCTGCGCAACCAGCGCGAGCAAGGCCTGGCCATGCTCGATAAAGCCGCGTTGCGACTGGAAGCGATTCGAGTGTTGGTGGCGGGTTGATAATCCGCTGAACGTAAAAGGCCCGCTTAGTGCGGGCCTTTTTATTCACTTGAGAATACCGGAGCCTGTAATTGCCTCTTCGCGAGCAAGCCCGCTCCCACATTTTGAAATACATTCTCCTGTGGGCTTGCTCGCGAAAGGGTCACCGCGGTCTCACGCCGTTACCGCAGTTGCCGGCACCTCAACTGCACTCAGCCCTTCCTTCATCCGCTTGGCATCCCGCACAAAACTGCGCGAGGCCTGGAACAGAAACAGCATGGTCAAGAACAGCGCCACCGGAATCAGGTACATGGCGTCATGCAAGCCCACCGCTTTATAAGCCTCGGTCATCTGCTGCGCCCCGGCCGCATACATCGCCGAATGGGCAAAGTGATCGGACAGCGCCCCGACCACCACCGGCCCCATGCCACCGCCGAGCAAATACAGCCCAGCAAAGAACAGCGCCATCGCCGTCGCGCGCAAACGCGGTTCGACCACGTCCTGGATCGCGGTATACACGCAGGTATAGAAGTTGTAGGCAAACAACCAGCCCACACTGAACAGCGCGACAAACACTCCGATCTCGACGCGCCCGGCATGCAATGCCCAGGCGGTGGTGACCGTGGAGATGATCAAGCTGAATGCGGCAAACAACAATCGGCCGTTGGCGACCCGCTGATGAATCTTGTCGGCAATCCAGCCACCCAGCGTCAGGCCCACCAACCCGGTCAGGCCGACAATGACGCCCGTCGCGACGGCCGCGTCCTGCAACGGCATGAGGAAATAGCGTTGCAGCATCGGCACCAGGAATGAGTTGCACGCATAGGTGGCAAAGTTAAAGCACAGCCCGGCCAGCACCAGCCACAGGAAGGTCGGCACGGCCAGCACGCGGCGGATCGGGCGGTCAACGCGCTCCTGGGAGACTTGCACGGTTTCCGCCGCGCCGCGCTTGGGTTCTTTTATGTAGAACATGAACACCGCCAGGATCAGCCCCGGCACCGCCGCGATAAAGAAGGGCGCACGCCAGCTGTCGAACGCCTTGACCATCGCGCCGATGGTAAAGAACGCCAGCAACAGGCCCAATGGCAGGCCAAGCATGAAAATCCCCATGGCGCGGGCGCGGCGATGGGCGGGAAAGAGGTCGCCAATCAGCGAATTGGCCGCTGGTGCATAGCTGGCTTCGCCGATGCCAATGCCCATGCGCACCAGCAGGAAGGTCCAGAAACTGCCGACCATGCCGTTAACCGCAGTCAGCCCGCTCCAGGCGAACAAGCCCCAGCCCATCAACTTGCTGCGTGAGCCGGTGTCGGCCAGGCGCCCGAGCGGTAGCCCGGCAATGGCGTAGACGATGGTAAAGGCGGTGCCGATGATACCGAGCTGAAAGTCGCTCAAGTGCCATTCCATGCGGATCGGCTCGATGATAATCGCGGGGATGGTGCGATCGAAGAAGTTGAACAGGTTGGCCAGGAACAGCAGGAACAGAATGCGCCAGGCATTCGCCGCTTGGGTCGAGTTCTGCATGGGTCCGTCTCTTTTATTGTTATGAGAGCTGTGATGCCCGGTGCATCCTGCTCAGGTCACTGCAACATAGTCAGGCTGGCGGTGATTGTCTGTAATGATTCGTAAAGCTGATAGGGCATGATTTCACCCAGGCAGCAGGGGATTTTGCCCACGAAAATATAAGTGCGTGCCCCTCTTCCCAACGGCCATGGCACGGATAGAATGGCGAGCCTTTCGCAGCACCCTCCTCCTACTTTTCTTATTGATGACGCCCATGTCCGAAGCCAGTCCGTGTCTGAATTGCGGTGCCTGCTGTTCACACTTTCGCGTGTCTTTCTTTTGGGGTGAGTGCGCCTCGTCCGGGGGCACGGTGCCCGATGACCTGGTGGTGCAGATCAACCCCAGCCGCGTGGCGATGATCGGCACCGACCGCAAACCGGCACGGTGCTGCAGCCTTGAAGGTGAAGTCGGACAGGCCACCAGTTGCTCAATTTATGAGCAGCGCTCCAGCGTGTGTCGCGAGTTCGAGGCGTCCTGGAGCCAGGGCGTGCAAAATGTCGATTGCGACGCCGCCCGTGCCGCATTTGGCCTGGCCCCGCTGGAGGCCCTGCACTTCGAACTCGACCTGCCCATCAGCGCTTAGCACCAAACGCTATGGAAGGCATATCAAAATAATTTGAGATCAAAACGCCATTACTCATGGCAAATCTAGAGAGACTTCTATACTCGACCTCATAGGTCATCGCCGCTGGCAGTGACATGGCTCTGTGACGGGATAAGCTATGGAATGGCTGGGGCAGCATTTTTTTACCGACCTTCCAGACAGCGGGCATTTATTGCTCAACTGCAGTCATAACCCGTTTCTGGTGCTGCTGGCGTACCTGGTCGCCTGCGCGGCGGGTTTCGGTACGCTGGACATGGCCGAACGTGTGGGCCATGTCGAAGACCCCACCGCCCGACGCCATTGGCGCTGGCTGGGTGCGGGTTGCCTGGCAGGCGGCATCTGGTCGACCCACTTCATCAGCATGCTGGCCTTCCAGGCCCCCATCGCCATTCACTACGAATTGTTCATGACGTTCGCCTCGCTGCTGATCGCCCTGATCGCCTCGCTGCTCGCCATGCAGACCCTCAGTCATACCCACCTGCGTTTTCATCAGTACCTGCTGGCTTCGGTGTGGATGGGGCTGGGTATCGCGTTGATGCACTACGTGGGCATGTCAGCCATGCGTTCCCAGGCCCAGGTGTACTTCGAAACACGGCTGTTTTTGGCCTCGGTGGCGATTGCCATAGGCGCCAGCCTGGCCGCATTGTTGCTGTCCAGTTACCTGCGCAACGGTGCCGGCGTGTTTCACCAACTGCTCAAATACGCCGCCAGCCTGGTGCTGGGCGCCGGGATTCTGAGCATGCACTTCACCGGCATGGCGGCTATGCAAATGTTGGTGCCCAGTGGCGCAGATCTTTCGTTGCCGGCGGATAACAACCCGATTCAACTGGGCCTTTCGGTCGCGATGATTACCTTGCTGGTGATCGGCAGCAGCGTCAGCGCAGCCCTGGCCGACAAGAAGCTGCAACACAAGGAGCGCGACCTGCGCCGGGTCAACGCGCTGCTCAGCGAACTCGACCAGGCCCGCGCTTCACTGCAACAAGTGGCCCACTTTGACGCGCTGACCAGCCTGCTCAATCGTCGTGGTTTCAATCAGATCTTCGCGGAAAAAGTCGCGGAAAAAACCAGAAGCCAAGGCATGCTGGCGGTGATCTTCCTTGATATAGACCATTTCAAGCGTATCAATGACAGCCTGGGCCATGATGCGGGCGACCAGTTGCTCACGGTGCTCGCCGGGCATATCAAGGGCTCGATACGCAGCCATGAAGATGTAGTGGCACGCTTTGGCGGCGATGAGTTCTGCATCTTGGTCAATATTCATCACCGCGACGAAGCCCGGCACATGGCCCAGCGCATCATGCAGAAGATGAAAGAGCCCATCGAACTGGCCGGCCGACGCATGGTGATGACCACCAGCATCGGTATCAGCCTGTTTCCCGAGGACGGCCACACCTGCGAAGAGCTGCTGAAAACCGCCGACCTGGCGCTGTACCAATCCAAGGATGCCGGGCGCAACTGTTTGAACTTCTTCAGTTCCAACCTTAAAACCCGTGCCTTTCTTGAGCTGCAACTGGAAGAAGAACTGCGCGCCGCCTTGCGTACGCGCAGCCAGCTGGTGCTGTTTTATCAACCGATCTTTGACATGAAGCTGGGCAAGGTCACACGCCTGGAAGCCCTGGTGCGCTGGCAGCACCCCCAACACGGGCTGCTGGCCCCGGACCGCTTTATCGGCATCGCCGAGAACAACGGGCTGATCGCCGAACTGGACCACTGGGTATTGCGCCAAGCCTGTCATGACCTGAGCCTGTTGTCTGACCGGGGCTACACCGAGCTGATCATGGCGGTGAACTGCTCGGCGTTGAACCTGGCGCGCGACGAACTGGCCGACGAAATCGAAGACGCCCTGCGCTTCGCCGGCATAGGCACCAACCGCCTGGAACTGGAAGTCACTGAAAACGCGTTGATGGGCAACATCAGCAGCACCCTGGCACTGTTGCGGCAGATCCGCGCCCTGGGTGTGTCACTGGCCATCGATGACTTCGGCACCGGCTATTCGTCGCTGGCTTATCTCAAGCGCTTGCCGCTCAACACTTTGAAGATCGACCGCTCGTTTATCCAGGACATCCCCAAGTCCACCGCAGACAGTGAAATTGTCCAGGCGATTATTGGCATGGCCCACACCCTGCACTTGCAGGTGGTCACCGAGGGCGTGGAAACCCAGGCGCAGTTCGAGCTGTTGCTCAAGCATGGCTGTGACTACATTCAGGGCTACCTGCTCAGCCCCGCGGTGCCTTTCGATGACATCATCGGCGTGATGCAAGGGATTGCCATGCGTAATCCGCTATATCCGCTCAGCGTGGAGGGCAACGACGCTGCGCAGTCAAAAGACCCGGCGCCAGGGCGTATCGGCCCGCCTTCTATTGTCAGGCCGATTCGCTGAGACCCAGGCACGGGGAGTGGTGGTGTGATCGTTGCTTCTCTTCACGCCGGGTCATACCTGGAAACAATTGCGCCACTCATTCCTTCAGCCCTCAACTGTTCCCGTGACGCTTACGTCACCCTCGGCTGTGACCTTTCTCTACGGCAAGGTGCCATCACGCGTTGAGCGGTTACTCGGCTACACACTTCAGCGCGTGAAAAATACGCACCTTTTTCGTGCGCGACATTCTTACCTCGCCCTTTCTTGGATCAGGATCCATGGCGAGACCACCACCGCCCATAAGCTTGGATCCCGTTCGACCAGGTCCAATGCCCGCGTCGCAGACACCTCGCCAAGGGTGCCTGCAGCCAGCCAGGCGGCGACTTTGTCACGGTTGTCTTCGGCCATGCCTTCGGCGGCCTCGATCAAATCCAGGCCGGCATCGACCCACAATAGGGCACCCTTGGCAAAGAACGGTTCAAGCTCCTTCCAGGAAATTTCGGCGGTTTCACCGAGTAGCTTGGCATAGAGGGTGCTTGGTTCTTGCGTCATGGGAATTCACCTGAGTAAAAAATCGGCGCAATCATAGCTCCGTCGCACAGGCAGAAAAACCCAGTAGCAAATGAGGTAGCGATTGAAACTGCCAGGAAAGCCAAGGAATGCCTTGAAAGCGGTTAGCAGCCCGACGCAATTCTGTCTTTTTCTTTCACTTAAGCGACATGTCCAGGTTTTGCCCCCAACTGCCAGCTTTTCAAGCGATCAACCGGCGCTCTACACTGTACCGGTACAGTTGCCAGGGCAATGCCGGGGGGATATCCGCGATATCTGATCCGGTTCTGCAGCTCACAAGGCCGCTAGAACTATAAAAAATACAACAGTAAGAGTGGAGCACTATGAATAAGGCTACTAAGCAGATTTCCAAACTGTTTGCCGCTATGGTCCTGGCTGGGGTTGCCGGCCATTCGTTCGCAGCCGACACCATCAAGATCGGCATCGCCGGTCCTAAGACCGGTCCGGTGACGCAATACGGCGACATGCAATTCATGGGTGCCAAGCAAGCCATCAAAGACATCAACGCCAAGGGCGGCGTAGACGGCAAGATGCTTGAGGCCAAGGAATACGACGACGCTTGCGATCCAAAGCAAGCCGTGGCCGTTGCCAACAAAGTGGTCAATGATGGCGTCAAGTTCGTCGTCGGCCACCTCTGCTCCAGCTCCACTCAGCCAGCGTCGGATATTTATGAAGACGAAGGCGTCATCATGATTACCCCGGCTGCCACCAGCCCTGAAATCACTTCCCGTGGCTACAAGCTGATCTTCCGCACCATTGGTCTGGACAGCGCACAAGGCCCGGCAGCCGGCAACTACATCGCCGACCACGTGAAGCCGAAAATCGTTGCCGTCCTGCACGACAAGCAGCAATACGGTGAAGGTATCGCCAGCGCCGTGAAGAAGACCCTTGAAGAAAAAGGCACCAAGGTTGCCGTCTTCGAAGGCCTGAACGCCGGTGACAAAGACTTCTCCTCGATCATCCAGAAACTCAAGCAAGCCAACGTCGACTTCGTCTACTACGGCGGCTACCACCCTGAGCTGGGCCTGATCCTGCGCCAAGCCAAGGAAAAAGGCCTGAACGCCAAGTTCATGGGCCCAGAGGGCGTGGGTAACGACTCCATTTCGCAAATCGCCCAGGGCGCTTCCGAAGGCCTGCTGGTGACCCTGCCGAAATCCTTCGACACCGACCCTGCCAACAAAGCCATCGTCGAAGAGTTCGCCAAGAACAAGCAGGACCCAACCGGTCCGTTCGTGTTCCCGGCCTACTCGGCGGTTGAAGTCATTGCCGGCGCTATCACCGCAGCCAAAAGCGAAGATACCGCCAAGGTGGCCGAGGCCATCCACGCCGGTACCTTCAAGACCCCTACGGGCGACCTGAGCTTCGACGCCAAGGGCGACCTGAAGGACTTCAAGTTCGTGGTCTACGAATGGCATTTCGGTAAACCAAAAACCGAAGTTTCCCCTCAGTAAGCCAGGCGTTACTGGTCAACAAGCCCACTGTGCAAGCAGTGGGCTTTGTTTTACGAGGTTTATGGGCCATGTCACCCGCGATCCGGGCGCTGGCTCACCTGAAAATCTTAAAACCGTCACCAGCGGTTCGCTGGCAAACGCTTTGTGCAACCTGGTCACAGAACAGGGCACCAAGCCGGAAATGACTCCACCAGTGAAATGCGTATCGGGTTTTTAGGAGCGCTGTAATGCCTGAGATCTATCATTTTTTCCAACAGCTGGTTAATGGCCTGACCATTGGCAGCACCTATGCCTTGATAGCCATTGGCTACACAATGGTTTACGGCATCATTGGAATGATCAACTTCGCCCATGGCGAGGTGTACATGATTGGTTCCTACGTGGCCTTCATCGCCCTTGCCGGGCTGGCCATGATGGGGATCCACTCCCTGCCGCTATTGATGACCGCTGCGTTCCTGGCGTCGATCATCGTGACCAGTGCCTATGGCTACAGCATCGAGCGGGTTGCCTACCGTCCCCTGCGGGGCAGCAACCGTTTGATCCCGCTGATTTCTGCCATCGGCATGTCGATTTTCCTGCAAAACACCGTATTGCTATCCCAGGACTCCAAGGACAAGTCCATTCCCAACCTGATTCCGGGGAGCATCTCCTTCGGCCCGGGTGGCGCACAAGAAGTGCTGATTTCGTACATGCAGATTCTGGTTTTCGTGGTCACCCTGGTGGCCATGCTGGGCCTGACGCTGTTCATCTCCCGCTCCCGTCTGGGGCGCGCCTGCCGGGCCTGTGCCGAAGACATCAAGATGGCCAACCTGCTGGGCATCAACACCAACAACATCATCGCCCTGACCTTCGTCATTGGTGCTGCGCTGGCGGCCGTGGCGGCCGTGTTGCTGAGCATGCAATACGGCGTGATCAACCCCAACGCCGGTTTCCTGGTGGGCCTCAAGGCCTTTACCGCAGCGGTATTGGGCGGCATCGGCAGCATTCCGGGCGCCATGCTCGGCGGGCTGGTGCTGGGTGTGGCCGAAGCCTTTGGCGCCGATATCTTCGGTGACCAGTACAAGGACGTCGTCGCGTTCGGCCTGTTGGTTCTGGTGTTGTTGTTCCGTCCGACCGGCATCCTGGGCCGTCCGGAGGTTGAGAAAGTATGAGCAGATATCTTAAATCGGCGTTTTTCAGCGCCCTGCTGGTGTGGGCCGTGGCCTTCCCGGTACTCGGCCTCAAGCTGAGCATTGTCGGCATCAATCTGGAAGTGCATGGCACCGGGCCTGTGACCCTGACCGTCATCGCGCTGTGTTCGGTGCTGATGTTCCTGCGTGTACTGTTCACCCAGCAGGTCGGTGCCTTGTTCAAGGGCAACCGTGGCCCATTGGTGTCGCCCAAAGTCAGCCAATTTCTGACCCTGCCGCGCACCCAGCGCTACATCATCATCGGGCTGATCATCGCGGCGCTGATCTGGCCGTTCTTTGGTTCGCGCGGCGCGGTCGACATTGCCACGCTGATCCTGATCTACGTGCTGCTGGGCCTGGGCCTGAACATCGTGGTGGGCCTGGCAGGCCTGCTCGACCTGGGTTATGTGGGCTTCTACGCCGTGGGTGCCTACACCTACGCGCTGCTCTCGCATTACCTGGGCTGGAGCTTCTGGATCTGCCTGCCACTGGCCGGTATGGCAGCGGCCACGTTCGGCTTCCTGCTGGGCTTCCCGGTGCTGCGCCTGCGCGGTGACTACCTGGCCATCGTGACCCTGGGCTTCGGGGAAATCATTCGCCTGTTCCTGCGTAACCTCACCGATATCACCGGTGGCCCTAACGGTATCAGCAGCATCCCCAAGCCGACGTTCTTCGGGCTGTCGTTCGACCGCACCGCCGCCGAAGGCATGCAGACCTTCCACGAGTACTTCGGGATCGCCTACAACCCGGTGAGCAAAGTGGTGTTCCTGTACCTGGTGGCGCTGCTATTGGCGTTGGCGGCACTGTTCGTGATCAACCGTTTGCTGCGCATGCCCATCGGCCGCGCCTGGGAAGCGTTGCGCGAAGATGAAATCGCCTGCCGCGCCCTGGGCCTGAACCCGACCATCATCAAGCTTTCCGCATTCACCCTGGGCGCTGCGTTCGCAGGCTTTGCCGGCAGCTTCTTCGCCGCTCGCCAAGGCCTGGTGACGCCGGAATCGTTCACCTTTATCGAGTCGGCGATCATTCTCGCCATCGTGGTATTGGGTGGCATGGGCTCGCAACTGGGCGTGATCCTGGCGGCCATCGTGATGATCCTGCTGCCGGAAATGATGCGTGAGTTCAGCGAATACCGCATGTTGATGTTCGGCGCCATGATGGTGCTGATGATGATCTGGCGCCCTCAAGGCCTGCTGCCCATGCAACGTCCACACATGGAGCTGCGCAAATGAGCCGCGAGATCCTGAAAGTCGAAAACCTGAGCATGCGCTTCGGCGGTTTGCTGGCGGTCAATGGCGTGGCCCTGACCGTCAAAGAGAAACAAGTGGTAGCGCTGATCGGCCCCAACGGCGCCGGCAAGACCACGGTGTTCAACTGCCTCACCGGCTTCTACAAGCCGAGCGGTGGCAGCATCCTGCTGGACGGCCAGCCTATCCAGGGCCTGGCCGGCCATGAAATCGCCCGCAAAGGCGTGGTGCGCACCTTCCAGAACGTGCGGTTGTTCAAGGACATGACGGCGGTCGAGAACCTGTTGATCGCCCAGCACCGTCACTTGAACACCAACTTCTTCGCAGGTCTGTTCAAGACCCCGGCGTTCCGCAAGAGCGAGCGCGAGGCCATGGAATACGCGGCGTACTGGCTGGACAAGGTCAACCTGACCGAGTTCGCCAACCGCCCGGCAGGCACCCTCGCCTACGGCCAGCAACGTCGCCTGGAAATCGCCCGTTGCATGATGACCCGCCCGCGCATCCTGATGCTCGACGAACCCGCTGCCGGCCTGAACCCCAAGGAAACCGAAGACCTCAAGGCGCTGATCAGTGTGCTGCGTGAGGAAAACAACGCCACGGTGCTGTTGATCGAACACGACATGAAACTGGTCATGAGCATCTCCGACCACATCGTGGTGATCAACCAGGGCACGCCACTGGCCAACGGGACGCCGGAGCAGATCCGCGACAATCCTGAAGTGATCAAAGCCTACTTGGGGGAAGCGTAAAATGCTGCAATTCGAAAACGTTTCCACTTTCTACGGCAAGATCCAGGCCCTGCACAGCGTCAACGTCGAAGTACGCCAGGGTGAGATCGTGACCCTGATCGGCGCCAACGGGGCTGGTAAATCGACCTTGCTGATGACCTTGTGCGGTTCGCCGCAAGCCTACAGTGGCAGCATCCGCTACATGGGTGAAGAGCTGGTGGGCAAGCACTCCGCCGAGATCATGCGCAAGAGCATTGCGGTGGTGCCAGAGGGCCGTCGGGTGTTTTCGCGCCTGACCGTGGAAGAGAACCTGGCCATGGGTGGGTTCTTCACCGACAAGGGCGATTACCAAGAGCAGATGGACAAGGTGCTGCACCTGTTCCCCCGCCTCAAGGAACGCTTCAGCCAGCGCGGCGGCACCATGTCCGGCGGCGAGCAGCAAATGCTCGCCATCGGCCGGGCGCTGATGAGCAAGCCCAAGCTGTTGTTGCTGGACGAGCCTTCCCTGGGCCTGGCACCGATCATCATCCAGCAGATCTTCGACATCATCGAACAGCTGCGCAAGGACGGTGTGACGGTGTTTTTGGTGGAGCAGAACGCCAACCAGGCGCTGAAAATCGCTGACCGTGCCTATGTGCTGGAGAATGGCCGGGTGGTGATGCAGGGCACCGGGGAGCAATTGCTGACGGATCCGAAGGTGCGGGAGGCGTACCTCGGCGGCTAAACGAAGGCTGCTATAGGAACCGGATCAAAAATGTGGGAGCGGGCTTGCTCGCGAATGCGGTGAATCAGCCAGGGAACTGTTGGCTGACACGCTGCATTCGCGAGCAAGCCCGCTCCCACATTTGTTTGGTGTGAACCGCAATATTGAATTTATTTTCGAAGTTTGTGTAACGCAATTCGTCGAGCCCTCTCTAGTGGTGCATGCAGGCAATCAAGCCTGCGCATTCAACCACTGCTGGAGACACACCATGACCACCAAACTGTCCGCTGCCACCCTCGTTCTGGCCCTTGGTTCTGCCCTGAGCCTGTCCGCCCTGACCACCACCGCCCACGCGGCCGACGACATGCAGAAATGCTTCGGCGTGGCTGAAGCCGGCAAGAATGACTGCGCCGCAGGCGCCGGCACTTCCTGCGCTGGCACCTCCAAAACCAAAGACCAGGCCAATGCCTGGAAACTGGTCCCTACCGGCACTTGCACCCAGACCCCAAGCACCACCTCGCCGACCGGTTTTGGCCAGGAAGCAGCCTTCACCGCCAAATCCTGAACCCCGCGCAGCCTGAGTACTGATGATGACGCTTACAGCCCAACTCGCGGTCGCACCGGCTCAGGCGCCCGGGCTCCCCTATCGAGCCGGGCTCGGGCTCAAGACCGAGCACTTCACCGAGGTGCTCGAGACCCGCCCCGACATCGGTTTTTTCGAAATACACGCCGAAAACTACATGGTGGCCGGCGGCCCGTTTCATCACTACCTGGGGTTGATTCGTGCGCAGTACCCCCTGTCACTGCACGGCGTCGGCCTGTCCATCGGTGGCGAAGGTCCTCTGGACCGCGAGCACCTGGCACGCTTGGCCACGCTGATCGAACGCTACCAACCCCAGTCTTTTTCCGAACACCTGGCCTGGTCCAGCCACGGCCCGGTGTTTCTCAACGACCTGCTGCCCCTGGCCTACGACGCCAGCACCCTGGAGCGGGTATGCGAACACATCGACCAGGTACAGAGCACGCTCAAGCGCCCGATGCTGCTGGAAAACCCGTCCACCTATCTGCAGTTCCAGCGCTCTACTTTGGACGAAACCGACTTTATCAGCGAGATCGTCCGCCGTACCGGTTGCGGCCTGTTGCTTGACGTCAACAACGTCTACGTATCCTGCATCAATCATCAGCGCGACCCGCTGGCCTACATCGACGCCTTGCCATTGCACGCAGTGGGCGAGATACATCTGGCCGGTTTTGCCGAAGACACCGACAACCTGGGCGACCGCCTGCTGATCGATGACCACGGCGCGCCGATTGATAACGCCGTGTGGCAGCTGTACGCACAGGTACTGGCG
This sequence comes from Pseudomonas sp. AM4(2022), assembly GCF_036346515.1. Classification (NCBI taxonomy): domain Bacteria; kingdom Pseudomonadati; phylum Pseudomonadota; class Gammaproteobacteria; order Pseudomonadales; family Pseudomonadaceae; genus Pseudomonas; species Pseudomonas sp. AM4(2022). Next base: position 97,426 of record NZ_JAOTNW010000003.1, on the reverse strand, counting down.
CGGACCGGAGCGGTGGCGACGCTGATCGAGCGGGATAATCAGGTGCCCGCGTTCAGCGTGCTGCAAGCAGAGGCCCGGCAGGCCCAATGGTATTTGTCGCAGGTGGCACGATGAGTATTCAGCAAACATTCGCCGAGGCTTTACTGGCCCCGCAAGCAACCTGCCCCGAGGGCGTGTTCAGCAGCAACGGTGCTGAGCCGGCGAGCCGCTTTGCGGTGTATCGAAACAATGTCCATAGCGCGTTGATCAATGCTTTGGCAGCCGCCTACCCGGTGGCGCGGCAACTGGTCGGCGATGAGTTTTTCCGCGCCATGGCCGGCCTGTATGCCCAGGCTCATCCGCCCACCAGCCCGTTGATCAGTGAGTACGGCAGCACGTTCTCTGACTTTATCCAGGCTTTCGAACCGGCCTCGAGCGTGCCCTACCTGGCCGATGTCGCCCGGCTGGAACGCTTGAGGGTCCGCGCTTATCACGCGGCGGATTGCCAGGTTCTGGATCAGCACTGCGTACTTCGGCAACTGCAAGGCTGCGCCCAACTGGGGCAACTGCGTGTACGACTGCATCCGTCACTTGCCACGCTGGAATCTTCCTACGCGGTGGTATCGGTTTGGGCGGCGCATCAGGTCGACGGGGCTATCGCCACTTTGAACCCTTGGTATGCCCAGGGCGCGCTGGTCTTACGCCAAGGGTTAGCGGTCAAGGTGTTCGCCATCGACCGCGGGTCTGTGACCTTTATCAACCGCCTCAACCAAGGCGCCGGACTGGAGATGGCCATAGCTGATGCCCTGGAAGCCACGACCGAATTCGATTTGCACCAATGTCTCACGCTGTTGATCAGCCACGACGCCATCACCCATTTGCATCTGCAACCAGAGGTATTGCCATGAACATTCCCGCTCCCTGCCTGGTAAAGCGAACCGTCGCACTATTTGAAAAAATCCCCTACAGCCTGATCGCCTTTATCGCACGCTTCTCCATTGCGGCGGTGTTCTGGAAGTCCGGCCAGACCAAGGTCGAAGGCTTTGCCATTGACCTGATCAGCGGCACCTTCCAATGGGGCGAGCCCAAACTTGCCGCCTCGACCCTGTTTTTGTTTCGCAGCGAATACCAACTGCCTCTGCTGTCGCCGCAGGTGGCCGCGCACTTGGCAACCTTTGCCGAGCACTTTTTCCCGGTATTGATCCTACTGGGGTTCGCCACGCGGTTTTCGGCCCTGGCCTTGATCGGCATGACCCTGACCATCCAGCTGTTCGTCTACCCTGACGCCTATCCCACTCACGGCACCTGGCTTGCGCTGTTATTGCTGTTGCTTGCCAAAGGCCCAGGCTGCCTGTCCATCGACCACCTGATTGCCCGTCGCTATCGCTGAAGCCGATCCAGCGCTTCGCCGCTGCGCTTGAACCAGTCCACCAGGTAGTCGGCCAACACCTGGGTGCGCCGTGGCAAGCCACCCTGATAGGGGTGCACCAGGTACATCGGCATGCTGCGTGTCTGATAGTCGCGCAGCAGCCAGCGCAATCGGCCGTCAGCCAGCTCCCTGGGTAGAACGTAGGACGGCAGGCGGGCAATACCGGCGCCGACCAACGCGGCTTTTTTCAGCAGGTTGTAGTGGTTGGAAGCGAAGGTGCCGCTCACCTTTACCCGCAGCAATTCGTGTTGCTGGTGGTACAACCATTCCTCGCGGCCACTGTAATGACTGTTGAGCAAACAGCTGTGCGCCGCCAGGTCCGCCGGGGTCTGCGGCTCGCCATGCTGTTCCAGATAAGCCGGGCTGGCGCAGGTCATCTCATGCCAGGCCAGCAAAGGTTTGGCCACCAAGCGTTCATGCTCGATGGCGCCCGAGCGAACGCCCAAGTCAAAGCCGTCGCGCGCCAGGTCCCGGTAGCTGTTGTTAAGCTCCAGTTCGATCTGCACCTGCGGGTATTGCTTGGCAAATTCCAGCAACAAACCATCGAAGAAGGTTTCGCCCAACGACACCGGGACGGTCATACGCACAGGGCCGGCCAAATCATCTTTGAGCCGCGCCAAGGCCTGGCGCGCGCGCTCCACCTGCACCACCAATGCTTGTGCCTGGGGCAGCAACGCCGCGCCGGCAGCAGTAAGGCTCAGCTTGCGCGTGGTGCGGTGCAGCAGGACCACGGCAAACTGCGCCTCCAACTGGCTGATGCGCTTGGACAACTGCCCTTTGCTGCAGCCCAATTGTGCGGCCGCCACGGTGAAACTGCCGGCTTCGATCAGCACGGCGAACGCCGCCAGGTCATCCATTTCGCTCATGGACTGTTTCCATTTAAAAACCAAAGGTTGCCTATTAGCACGTTTATCCAGTTAAAAAGCCACACTAGACTGAATGCAAATCCCAACCCCTGTAGGAGCGAGCTTGCTCGCGAAGAACGTCAACGATCACGCGGTAAGCCTGACTACACGCCGGCGATCTTGAGTTTTTCGCGAGCAAGCTCGCTCCTACAGGGAATCAGCCCCAGAGGAACAGCACGATGAAAATCCTATTGATTGGTGCCAGCGGCACCATCGGTTCAGCGGTCAAGGCAGAGTTGGCCCAGCGCCACGAAGTGATCAGCATCGGCCGCACCAGCGGTGACTTCCAGGTGGATATCAGCGATAGCACCTCGATCCGCACGCTGTTCGAACAGACCGGCAAGTTCGACGCGCTGATCTGCGCGGCCGGCAGCGTCAACTTCGTGCCCCTGGCAGACATGAACGACAGCGATTTCGAACTGGGCCTGCGTGACAAACTGATGGGCCAGGTGAACCTGCTGTTGATCGGCCGTGAATACGCCAACGACGGTGCTTCGTTCACGTTCACCAGCGGCATTCTGAACCGTGATCCGATCCGCACCGGCGCTTCGGCGGCCTTGGTCAACGGTGCATTGGACGCCTTCGTCAAAGCGGCGGCCATTGAGTTGCCACGCGGCCTGCGCATCAATACGGTCAGCCCGACGGTGTTGCTGGAAGCCATGGGCAGCTATGCTCCCTATTTCCGTGGCTACAAACCTGCCCCGGCCGCCGATGTAGCGCTGGCTTACGCCAAAAGCGTCGAGGGCCTGCAAACCGGTCAGACCTTTATCGTAGGGTGAGAGTGAGATCCGTAAGAAACGCCTGAAGCTGGCAAGCGGGCTTGTGATGCACGGCCAGCCTGCGTAACGTGGCGGCACTTGCCTGGAGACCCGATAATGCGCGCCGCCCGTACCCTCGCCCTGTTTGCCTTGCTTCCTCTGTTCGCCGCCTGCCAATTGTTCGAAAGCGAGCCGGCCAAGCCATCGACTGTCGGGCTGACCCGTATGCAGGGTGAGTTGACGGCGGTGGATGGCAAACTGCTGTTCCAGCCATGTGGCGACCAGCGTAGCTACGTGGTCAACGATACCGGCGGCACCAGCGTCCTGCAGGAAGCGGCCTCGCTGGCCGGCCAGCAGGGCATGCTGTTTGCCGACCTGCGTGGCAAGTTTTCCGGGGTCGCCAGCGGCACCCAGGGTTCAGTGGACCTGCAACAGCTATATCGCGTAGAACGCTCGACCTCAGCCTGCTCCGACCCGGACTTCAAGCGCATGATCCTACGGGCCAACGGCCATAAACCCGCCTGGGCGATGAACGTCACGGCCAAGGGCATGGTGCTCGAACGAGAGGGCCAGCCTCCTTTGGCAGTGCCGTACGTCGAGGAGCAACTGGGCGACGGCCGTTTCAACCTGATGACCGAAGCCAATAACCAGCACATCGAACTGTGGGTGGCGCCCCAGCGCTGCGTCGACAGTGTGAGCGGCAGCCTGCAACACATGAGCGCCGAGTTGCGCGTGAACGGCCAGGTGCAGCGTGGTTGCGCGGCGTTCGGCGGCTCGCGGGACGACTGATTAGCCCCTGTGCTGTTTTAACCTGACGGAAAGTTGTCATTGGGGCTTATAATCGCCGGTTTGCAAAACAGCCGGCCTTCTTGCCCGCCGCCTACCGGATCCTGTCATGTTACGAATCACCGAACTCAAGCTGCCCATCGACCATCCCGAAGAAGACCTGCGCACGGCCATCGTGCAGCGCCTGGGCATCGCCAGTGATGACCTGCTCGATTTCACCCTGTTCAAGCGCAGCTACGATGCGCGTAAAAAGACCTCTGAGCTGTGCTTCATCTACACCGTCGACCTGAACGTAAAGGGCGAAGCTGCCCTGCTGCTCAAGTTTGCCGACGACCGCAATGTCAATCCGGCACCGGATGTCAGCTACAAGGTGGTGGGGCAGGCGCCGGAAGGCCTGGCTGAGCGGCCAATCGTGGTGGGTTTCGGTCCTTGCGGGATTTTCGCCGGCCTGCTGCTGGCACAGATGGGTTTCAAGCCGATCATCCTCGAGCGCGGCAAGGAAGTGCGCCAACGCACCAAGGACACCTGGGGCCTGTGGCGCAAAAGCGTGCTCAACCCAGAGTCCAACGTGCAATTTGGTGAAGGCGGCGCCGGTACCTTCTCCGATGGCAAGCTGTACAGCCAGATCAAGGACCCGAAATTCCACGGTCGCAAAGTACTGCACGAGTTCGTCAAGGCCGGTGCGCCGGAAGAAATCCTCTACGTCAGCAAGCCGCACATCGGTACCTTCCGCCTGACCGGCGTGGTAGAAAACATGCGCGAGCAGATCATCGCCTTGGGCGGTGAAGTGCGCTTCGAACAACGGGTCACCGACGTGTTGATCGAAGACGGCCAGTTGAACGGCGTGGTCATCGACGGCGGCGAGCAGATCCTTTCCAAGCACGTGATTCTTGCCTTGGGCCACAGCGCCCGTGACACCTTCCGCATGCTCCACGACCGTGGCGTGTACATGGAAGCCAAGCCATTCTCGGTGGGTTTCCGTATCGAGCACCCGCAGTCGCTGATCGACGCCGCACGCCTGGGCAAATACGCTGGCCACCCCAAGCTGGGCGCAGCGGACTACAAACTGGTGCACCACGCCAAGAATGGCCGTTCGGTCTACAGCTTCTGCATGTGCCCGGGCGGCACCGTCGTGGCTGCGACTTCAGAACCCCATCGCGTCGTGACCAACGGCATGAGCCAATACTCGCGTAACGAGCGCAATGCCAACTCCGGCATCGTGGTAGGCATTACCCCCGAGGTGGATTACCCAGGCGGCCCGCTGGCCGGTATCGAGCTGCAGGAGCGCCTGGAGTCCCACGCCTACATCCTCGGCGGCAGTAACTATGAGGCCCCCGCACAACTGGTGGGCGACTTCATCGCCGGTAAACCCTCCACCGCGCTGGGCAGTGTGGAGCCGTCCTACAAACCCGGCGTGTCGTTGGGTGACCTGGCCCTGGCCTTGCCGGACTTCGCCATCGAAGCCATCCGCGAAGCCTTGCCGGCGTTCGAGAAGCAGATCAAAGGCTACTCGCTGCACGATGCGGTGCTGACCGGCATCGAGACCCGCACCTCGTCACCACTGCGCATTACCCGCAACGAGTCGATGCAGAGCCTGAACGTCAAAGGCTTGTTCCCGGCCGGTGAAGGCGCGGGCTATGCCGGTGGGATTCTGTCGGCGGGTGTCGACGGGATTCGGATCGCCGAGGCGTTGGCGCGGGATATGCTCGGCATCGAGGCCTAAAGCACGCTGACGGTGAGCATAAATCCAGTGTGGGTGCTGGCTTACCAGCTCCCACACTGCTTTGTAGGGTGTCAGATATTGGCGCGCAGGATGTTAGCGGGTAGCGCCTCACCGCGTTCGACACTCGCCGCAACCGCCGCGATCAACCCTTCCAGCTCATAGCCCTGCCCCGCCAGCCACGCTTGATCGTAATAGGTTGTGGCATAGCGCTCACCGCCATCGCACAAGATCGCAACGATCGACCCCGAATCCCCTACCGCTTTCATTTGTTGCGCCGCCATCAGGGCACCGATCAGGTTAGTCCCGCTGGAACCGCCAACCCGTCGCCCCAAACGCTGCGCCAGGTAATGCATGGCCGCCAGGGACAATGCATCCGGCACTTTGACCATGGCGTCAATCACCGCGGGCAGAAACGATGCCTCCACCCGTGGACGACCAATCCCTTCAATCCGCGAGCCACAGTCCAGGCGTAGGCTGGCGTCACCACTCTGGTAGAAATCGAAGAACACCGAGCGTTCGGCATCGGCACACAGTACACGCGTGCAATGTTGGCGATAACGCACATAGCGGCCCAGGGTCGCGGTGGTGCCGCCGGTGCCAGGGCTGGAAATCAACCAACTCGGCTCCGGGTGCTGTTCAAAGCGCATCTGCTGGAAGATCGATTCGGCGATGTTGTTGTTCGCCCGCCAGTCGGTGGCACGTTCGGCGTAGGTGAACTGGTCCATGAAGTGCCCCCCGCTTTCCTGGGCCAGGCGCTCGGATTCGGCGTAGATCTGCGTCGGGTCTTGGACCAGATGGCTTTTGCCGCCGTAGAAGGCAATTTGGGCGATCTTCTCTTGGGACGTGGTAGCGGGCATGACGGCAATAAACGGCAAGCCGAGCAAGCGCGCGAAGTAGGCTTCCGAGATCGCCGTGGAGCCGCTGGACGCTTCAATAACGGGAGCACCCGGCTTGAGCCAGCCATTGCACAGCGCATACAGGAACAGCGAGCGCGCCAGCCGGTGTTTCAGGCTGCCGGTGGGGTGGCTGGACTCATCCTTGAAGTACAACTCGATGCCTGGCAAACCCGGTAATGGCAGCGGGATCAAGTGGGTATCGGCGCTGCGCTGGAAGTCCGCTTCAATGATACGAATAGCTTCGCGGGCCCAGGTACGGTGGTCGCTCATGGTGGGTTCTCTAAAGGTTTTCAGCGGTGATCTTAGGATGTTTCCCACACTTCACACAGATACAGTGACGACGCAATTGGACACACAATTGCTAGTCTTTAGCCCACCGATGTCCCGGACCATCTCTTATAACAAATAAGAATATAACTTTTGTTTTAACAACTAACGGTACGGGTTAGGGTACCCACCTATTGAACCTGGATTGGAGAGCATCCCTTGCCTCTGCGTAGCACTTTCACCCGTTTCTTCCAGCTGGAAGCCGCCAGTGGCCTGTTGTTGATTGCCGCTGCCGCCTTGGCGCTGATCATCAACAACTCACCGTTGTCGCACCTGTACAACGCCTTTCTCGACACACCGGTGGTTGCACAGGTAGGCGCGTTGAAAATCGCCAAGCCGGCGCTGCTTTGGATCAACGATGGCTTGATGGCCCTGTTCTTCCTGTTGATCGGCCTGGAGGTCAAGCGCGAGCTGCTGGATGGCCATCTGTCCAAGCCTTCCCAAGTGGTGTTGCCTGGCGCAGCGGCCATCGGCGGCATGGTGGTGCCGGCGCTGATCTACTGGGCACTGAACAAGGACAACCCGGCCGCCCTCGCTGGCTGGGCGATCCCCATGGCCACCGACATTGCCTTTGCGCTGGGCGTGCTGGCCCTGCTGGGCAAGCGCGTACCGGTGTCGCTGAAACTGTTCCTGATGACCTTGGCAATCATTGATGACCTTGGCGCCATCATCGTCATTGCCTTGTTCTATTCCGCTGACTTGTCCACAGCATCCCTGGCGGGCGCGGGGGCGTGCTTGATTGCGCTGATTGCGATGAACCGCCTGGGCGTGATCAAGCTGGGGCCGTATATGATCATCGGTCTGATCCTGTGGGTGTGCGTGCTCAAGAGCGGTGTGCATGCGACCTTGGCCGGCGTAACCCTGGCGTTCTGCATTCCACTGCGCACCAAGAATGCCGAAACCTCACCGCTGCTGAGCCTGGAACACGCCCTGCACCCCTGGGTGGCCTACGCCATCCTGCCACTGTTCGCATTCGCCAATGCCGGCGTGTCCCTCACCGGTGTCAGCCTGGAGAGCTTCACCCACTCCGTGCCCATGGGCATCGCTGCCGGCCTGTTGATCGGCAAGACCGTCGGTGTGTTCGGCCTCACCTGGCTGGCGATCAAGACCGGCATCGCCTCACTGCCCAGCGGCGCCAATTGGGGCCAGGTAATGGGCGTGGCGATCCTGTGCGGGATCGGCTTCACCATGAGCCTGTTTGTCGGTTCCCTGGCATTTGTGCCAGGCGCCAGTGAGTTTGCCGGTGAAGATCGCATGGGGATTCTGACCGGGTCGATCCTGGCGGCCTTTATCGGATACGCGGTGACGGCGATGGCAAGTCGCAAGAAAACCGTCGTTGCATGATTGAAGTCCGTCAGTTGTAGGAGCGAGCTTGCTCGCGAAAAACTTACAGGCGCCGCGTTCATTCATTGAGCACGCGTTATCGTTAACGTTTTTCGCGAGCAAGCTCGCTCCTACAAACAAAACCCCCAACCGGTCACCCGGTTGGGGGTTTTTCTTCGCCTGAAGCTTAAGGCTTAGCGAGTAACGCGGCTGGTACCGTCGACGGTCATGATGCGTACGCGGTCGCCAATGCGGAAGATTTCATTTTCCTGCACGGCTTGTACGTAGGCACGCATGCTGCCGTCGTCTTCGCGCACGGTGATTTCCACGCCCTGGGTACGGGTCAGGCCTTCTTCAGTGGCCGAGCCCAGCAGGCCGCCCGCAACTGCGCCGATCACAGCAGTGACGATGCTGCCACGGCCGCCCCCGATGGCGCTGCCGCCAACGCCGCCGATGACTGCACCCGCTGCGCCGCCGATTGGGGTCTTGGTGCCTTCAATTTTCACTGGGCGCAGGGATTCGATGGTGCCCATGCGAACGGTCTGTACACGACGCGCCTCATCACGAGAGTACGAGTCGCCGGTCAGACTCGAGGCGCAGCCACCCAACAGCAACGACAGGGTGGTAAAGCAGGCAACTAGTAAAACGGACTTACGCATAGCATCAACTCCAAAGGACAGGTATTCATTAAACGCTGTGGCTTGGCGCGTGTCACGGCGCACCAGGCAGAAACTTGCTTTCATTCAGCCTGAGTACAGACTGCCAGCACCAGATAACTCGACGAACGGTAACCAAGCCAGGGTACAGAACGATGCCATAACCGGCTTGATCAGTGTAGCCGCACAGTCGAAAGCGCCCAAAGTCTCTTGAACAGAGACTTCGTCGCAACGGGGTTGATTCAGGTGGGATGACGAAAGGTGACGCTCAGGGCGCCAGACGCTCGCGGGACCATAGGCCGTCTTGCAAACGATAGTTGAGGCGATCATGCAGGCGGCTGGCACGGCCTTGCCAGAACTCGATGCGCTCGGGCAGTAAACGGTACCCTCCCCAATGCTCGGGGCAATCGGGCTGGGTATCGCTGAAACGCTCTTCAGTGGCCTTGAGCAACGCCTGCAGCTCCTCGCGATCACGAATGACCTTGCTCTGTGGAGAGGCCCAAGCGCCCAGGCGGCTGCCCAACGGGCGCACCTGATAATAAGCATCCGACTCTTCAGGCGTGACCTTGACCACGCGCCCTTCAATGCGCACCTGGCGTTCCAGGGTGGGCCAGAAGAAGGTCATGGCCGCAAACGGCCGCGCCGCGAGTTGCTCACCCTTGGCGCTCTGATAGTTGGTGAAGAAGGTAAAGCCCTGTGCATCCAGGCCCTTGAGCAGCAGGATGCGGCAGTGCGGGCGACCGTCCTGGTCGACCGTCGCCAGCGTCATGGCATTGGCCTCCACTGGCGGCTGTTCGGTTTTCACCGCATCACCAAACCATTGGTGGAACAACGCAAACGGCTCGTCCGGGGCCTGGGCCTCGCTCAAACCGTCCCGTGTGTAGTCACGGCGCATATCGGCCAGTGCCTGGGTCATGCGGCTTTATCCTTGTGGTTCAACAGCTCAGTTTTTCGCCTGGTCGTTCGAAGCAGGTGCCGCCTTGGCTTTTGCAGTAGCCGGCTTCTTGGCAGCCGGCTTGGCCGCAGCCTTTTTAGCCGCTGGCTTGGCCGCCGCTTTCTTGGCCGTGGCCTTTTTGGCAGGCGCTTTTGCCGCCGGTGCTGGCGCAGGCACATTCTGCACCGCGACCATTTCGGCTACGGGCGGCGTCTTGCCCGAGTTGTACTTGCTCAGCAGTGCCAACATGGTTGTACGCTGAGTGAACATGATTTCCATGCGACGGTTCAGCGCACGCCCCTGATTGCTGTCGTTGGCGGCACGCGGCATAAGGTCGCCCATGCCACGCAGCATCAAGCGATCCTGTTTCAGACCACTCAGGCTGAAAATCGAGGCAATGGACTGCGCACGCTCCTTGCTCAACGCCTGGCTGGCGGGAGCGCTGCCAGTGGCATCAACGTGGCCCAGCACCAGTACGGCGGTCTTGGGGTCAGCTTCAACGGCCTTGGCCACCCGCGTGAACGGGCCCAGTGTCACCGGCAGCAACATGGCCGGGCGCTTCGGGTTGTAGGAACCGTCTACCGGAGCAATCACTACCAGAGTGTTGTCACGGCGCTCCAGTTGCAGGTTGCTATCCTTGATGGCCGCACGCAGGCGTGGTTCGTATTCATCCAGCCAGGCTTGGGTGATTTTCGGGTCAGGCATTTGTACGTTGGTCACATCGACCTTGGCCAATGGCTTTGGCTTGCTTTCGAACGGCCACCACCAGCGCGGCTCACCGTCGGTCTTGGCGACGACAGGTGCCGCGTCCGAGGCCGGGGTTGCCGCCTTGAGGTCGGCTTTCAGGTCAGCCTTGGCGTCGGCGGCTTTTTCTTCGGCGGTCTTGGTGGAAAACGGCCACCAGCTGTAACCGGTGTCGGCTTTGGCGACCGGGGCAGCGGCAGCAGCGACGACAGGCTCAACAGGCTTGGCACCCGCCGCCGGCTTGGCGTCGGGTTTGGCATCCGGCTTGGCGTCGGTCTGGGCCACTGGATCCTTGGTTGCAGCTTTGTCAGATCCAAATGACCACCAATGCCCACCTTCGGCATCATTTTGTGGAGTTTGTGCACAACCCGTAATAGTGAGGCACAGCGCCAGTGCCAAAGACTTGTTCGATAACATGAGATATCCACAAAATGAGAAAAAACCAGGGGGTCGCGGGACCCGTTAAACAGACGCTAAAAGAACATTCAAGTTACAACATGTCGTTCAGCATCTTTTTTATACTTGCCTTTGTAACAAAAAATTGTGAAACAGCAAGGGGTTTATAGACAACCGGCCAATATTCCGACCAACTTCTGGGCACGCGGGTCCATAAGTACGTAAGGCCCCAGGGTATTAGTCACAAAACCGAAGGCTACATCATGTTCAGGGTCGGCAAACCCGACTGAGCCCCCTGCCCCGGGATGCCCGAATGCACGCGGCCCAAGGCCGAACGTTGCATTGGGCAACTGCGGTTGATCCAACATGCAGCCCAGGCCGAAGCGGGTTTGGGTCAATAAGGTTTTATCCAGCCCGATACTGTGCTCGCGGGTCAATTGTTCGAGCATGTCGCTTTCCAGCAAACTACCGTCCAACAAACCACTATAAAACCCGGCCAGGCTGCGCGCATTACCGTGGCCATTCGCCGCAGGCTGCTGCATGCGTCGCCATTCGGGCTTATTAGTGCTGGTCAGAATAGACGGTGGGTTGGCAAATGCACGGGTAGTCATCGCCGCAGGCTCGCGCATCATTACTTGAAGTAACCGTTGCGCGGCTTCATCACCCATAGTGCCTTTGCTGCGCGCGATATGGGCGACGCGATAAAACTCTTCATCCGCCAGGCCCACATGGAAGTCCAGCCCCAAGGGGCGTGCCACCCGCGCCACGATCGACTCCCCCGGCCCGCGCCCATCGGCGCGGCGCAACAGTTCACCAACCAGCCAGCCGTAGGTGATCGCCTCATAGCCATGGCCCTGGCCCGGTGTCCACCACGGGGCCTCGGCCGCCAGGGTATCGACCATCAATTGCCAGTCGTACAGGGCCTCGGTGGGCAGCATTTCGCGGATGGCGGGCAGCCCGGCCTGGTGGCAGAGCAACTGGCGCAGCGTGATCGCGTCCTTGCCAGCAGCGGCAAACTCCGGCCAGTACTCGGCCACCGGCGCATCGAGCTTGAGCTTGCCTTCGGCCACCAGTTGCAGGGCAGTCACTGCCGTGAAGGTCTTGGTGCAGGAGAACAGGTTGACGATGGTATCGCTGTGCCAGGCCTCGGCACCGTCCTTGTCGGCAGTACCGGCCCACAGGTCGACGACGGTTTGCCCGCCAATCTGGATGCACAGCCCGGCACCACGCTCCTGAGGATCATCGAACAGGGCCGCGAAGGCTTCGCGCACCGCTTCGAACTGCAGCTCGTAATGACCCTGAATCTGCACCTAAGTCCCCTCGGAAAACACCATGAAAAGTGGTCGCCATTCTTTCAGCCATTGTAGGTTTTGTGAACCCGTCAACGATGAATCAATGACCATTTCCAGCGTGTCCACCGGCATGCCCAGCGCCCTGCCCCGCGCCTTTGCCGTCGCGCCCCGGCTTGCCGGCGTCACTTTCACGCATCGCTTGGGTGGCCTTGGCTTTTTGCGCCTCACGGCCCAACTGGTCGAGCGCGGCCAGGTTGCTCTTGCGCACCGTCTCGACAAAGCCCTGGAAGGGTAGATCGGTGATGCCGACCAGGCCGAAATGGCCGTTTTCACCATCCAGCAGACGCCCGGTGACCGGCTGGTCCAGGTACTGGAACCAGTGCACCCCGACAATCGACGGCTCGGCCACCGCCTGCTTGAGGAAGGTGGTGTACGCCGCGCCACGGTCCTCTTCGCGGGCCAGTTGCGTCACGCCGCCCCAGAATGGGCCACGGTCGGCAGAGCCAAAGTTGAATTCGGTGATCAGTACCGGTTTGTCCAGCGCACGCAGGGCAGCGAAGTCATACCCGTCCTGGGGTTTCAAGGTGTACATGTTGAAGCTCAGCACATCGCAATACTGCGCGCACGAAGCGACAGCTTCCGGCGTGCTCACCGCAAAACGACCGCCCAGCAACAGCTGGTTGGGCGCGTGCCACTTGAGCGAGTCGGAAATGGTCTTGAAGTAAGCGTCGGCGAAGGTCTTCTGGAAATACTTGAAGTCGGCTTCGATTTCCGGGTGTTCGGGGCTGGGCATCGGCGGCTCAAAGCCTGGGTCTTCCATCAGCTCCCAACCGGCCAGGTGAATACCCCAGGCTTTGGCAAGGCCCTCTTCATTGCGGTATTTATCGCGCAGTTGCTTGAGGAAGGCGCGCTTGGCCGGCACGTCGGTGGTCATGCGCAGGGTGCCGTACGCCAGGGCGTAGCGGGATTTTGCATCGTCGCCGGGGCCGGCCCAGGCCAATTCGTTGTCGGCAAAGAAACCGATCAGCCACGGATCGTCACGATGGTCGCGAGCCGCGATGGCCACGGCGCGTTCCGTGGCCATGGCAAAGCGCGGGTCGAACGGGTCGGGCATACCGCCCCACCAGTCGGTGCCGGTGCTGATGCTGGCATAGTCACCGACAATCGACAGGGGCAAGGTGTACGGCACGCGGTCGGCAGTGGCCAGGTCCGGATCGCTCCAGTTCCCGACGGTGTTGAAGCCCCAGGCTTGCAGGCGATCAAGGGTATGGGTCACCCAGCGTGGCTGGTCCAACGCGTCACCGCCGTAAATGCGCTGCAAGTTGGCCCCATAGAAATCGTACCAACGCCCCGAGCCAAAGCCGCGACCTTCGCCGGCGCCGTTGCCGGTGCGGCTGTCGTCGCTGCCGTAGTACTTATCAAAGGGTTCGCCGGCCTTGGGCAGCGCCGCGAACATCCACTCGCGCCCCGCCACGTAGGTCTGGCTGTTGTCCGGCGCCACGGTGTTCACCCCCAGGGAGTAGAACGGATGCCCGTCCGGCGTCACCAGGTACCAGCGGCCGTCGCGCTTCTGGGTGCGAAAAAAACCGCTGGCGTCGAAGGCCGGGCCTTTTTTCCAGCCGCCGTATTGATCCAGGGAGGACTTGTCCCGCTCGGCCAGCCAGGTCTTGAGCTGCTGTTGCTCCTTGGCGGCCGATGCCTTGAGCTGCTCATCGCTGCTGACCTTTTCCGGCCAGCGTGCGCGGTTGGACTGGCCATAGGCGTCCACCAGTTCAGTGTAGGCGGCCTTCAATACCGGCTCGCTGTCCTGCACGCCGAAGCGCTCCAGCAAGATGCTCTGGGCGGCATTAGGCTTGAGCATCGACAGGGTCACCGAGACGACCTGGCTGCGGTCGATTTCCCCGGCGCTGGCGGCCAGCAATACCCGCTGGCCATCCACGGTCATCGGCATCGGCGGGCCGGCCTTCATGCCCTGACTCAGCGGTGAGTTGGCTTGCAGCGGGACGAGCAACGTCTGGGCCGGGCCGGCCGGCAGGTCGACGCGGCTGACGAGCGTCTTGCCGTCGGCACTTTGCACCTTGACGTAAAGGGTCAGCGCCCAGTTCATCGCGCTCTGGATACGCAGGCTCATGGCGCTCGATTGCGACCAATCCCACGTCCCCGTCTGCGGGCTGAGCACCAGGCTCGGCTCGGCCGTTGGGTTGAAGGTGATGCGGCGCAGCACCTCGCCTTCGGGCGTTTGTTCGGCGTTGTATTGCGGCAGGCTGGCGTCCTGGGTCGCCACCTTGACCACATCGGCAGGCCGGACGAAGTTGAACAGCGTTTGTTGCCCCTCGGGCGCCGCCATCAATGGCGCAGCGAACAGCAGGGCAAAAAGAGCGGGCAGCGTGCGAATCATACGAACAAGGTTCTCCCAAACGGCCGATGACTGGCCTGATGATAGTGATGAGATAGACCACAGAGTGGGCGAATCCGCCCACGGTGGCTTAAGAAATTTCGCGCCTGAACGGCGGCAACGCATTGAGGATCGCCTTGCCATAGCGCTGGGTGACCAGGCGCCGATCGAGCAAGGTGATGGTGCCGCGGTCTTCTTCGGTACGCAGCAGACGCCCGCAGGCCTGCACCAGCTTCAGTGAAGCATCCGGCACCGAAATTTCCATGAACGGGTTGCCACCCCGGGCTTCGATCCATTCGGCCAGTGCGGCCTCTACCGGGTCATCCGGCACCGAGAATGGGATCTTGGCGATCACCACGTGTTCGCAGTAAGCACCGGGCAAGTCCACGCCTTCGGCAAAGCTGGCCAGGCCAAACAACACGCTGGAATCCCCACCGTCGACCCGCGCCTTGTGCTTGTTCAAGGTTTCCTGCTTGGACAGGTTGCCCTGGATAAACACTTGCTTGCGCCAGTCGCGGTCGAGGCCATCGAACACGTCCTGCATCTGTTTGCGCGACGAGAACAGCACCAGGGTGCCCCGGGAGCCTTCCACCAGAGACGGCAGATCGCGAATGATCGCCGCTGTGTGCGCCGCCGCGTCCCGTGGGTCGGCCTTGAGGTCTGGCACCCGCAGCACGCCGGCGTCAGCGTGATGAAACGGGCTGGGCACCACGGCGGTGACGGCCTTTTTCGGCAGGCCGGCGCGCATGCGGAAGCGGTCAAAGGTGCCCAGGGCCGTCAGCGTCGCCGAGGTTACCAGGCAGCCGTAGGCCACGTTCCACAGGTTGCGGCGCAGCATTTCGGCGGCGAGGATCGGACTGGCGTTGACCTCGATATCGAACAACGCACCGCTTTCCGACAACGTCAGCCAACGGGCCATGGGCGGGTTGTCTTCCGGGTCTTCGACGGTGAAGGCGGTCCACAGCTCCCAATTGCCTTGAGAACGAGACAGCAGGCTGCCGAACAAGGGGTACCACTCTTCGGCCTGGTTGCTGGCGATGCCGATATTGACCTCGCCATCCATGCCTTCCTTGAGCAAATCCGTCAGGCGGGTGAACAGGTCGGTCAGGCGCGAAAAGCCTTTCTTCAACTCGATGCCCATTTCGCGCATGTGCTCGGGAATCATCCCGCCGACAAAACGGTGGCGCGGGCGCTCGCGGCCCTCGACGTCTTCACCGGGTTTGAAGTCCGCAACCTGCTCGCAGGCGCTGAACATGAACTGCTGCTGGGTCTTGATTTCGCGTGCCAGCTCCGGCACTTGCTCGATCAACTTGCCCAAGTCGCCGGGCAACGGGTGCTGGGCCAGTAACTTGGTGAGGTTCTTGGCAGTGGTTTCCAGCCAGTCGGCCGTGGAGCGCAAGCGGGTGTAATGGGCGAAATGGCCAATGGCCTTGTCTGGCAGGTGGTGGCCTTCGTCGAAGACGTAGAGGGTGTCGCGGGGGTCGGGCAGTACCGCACCGCCACCCAGGGCCAGGTCAGCCAATACCATGTCGTGGTTGGTGACGATGACGTCCACCTTGCCCATGCCTTCGCGCGCCTTGTAGAAGGCGCACTGGCCGAAGTTGGGGCAATGGCGGTTGGTGCATTGGCTGTGGTCGGTGGTCAGGCGCGCCCAGTCTGAATCTTCCAGGGCGGTGGGCCAGCTGTCGCGGTCGCCATCCCATTTATTGCCGGCCAGCTTCTCGATCATGCTGGTAAACAGCTTCTGGCTGACCTCATCCACCTCGATCTTGAAGCCTTCTTCTTCGAACAAGGAGGCAGTGGCGGTTTGGGCGTGGCCTTCCTGCAGCAATACGTCGAGCTTGGACAGGCACATGTAGCGGCCACGGCCCTTGGCCAGGGCGAAGGTAAAGCTCAAGCCGCTGTTGCGCATCAGGTCGGGCAAGTCTTTGTAGACAATCTGCTCTTGCAGCGCGACGGTGGCGGTGGCGATCACCAGGCGCTTGCCAGCGGCCTTGGCCGTGGGGATCGCGGCCAGGCTGTAGGCCACGGTCTTGCCGGTACCGGTACCGGCCTCGACGGCCACTACCGCAGGCTCACCCTCGCGGCGGCCTTCATCGTCGGTGTCGATATCCCCGAGGACTTTTGCCACTTCGGCGATCATCAGGCGTTGGCCGTAGCGCGGCTTCAAGCTTTTGGCTTCGAGAAAACGCGAATAGGCGCCCTGGATCGTGGTTTTGAGTTCAGTGCTGATCATGGATAGTCGGGCGCAAAAAACGCTGGATAAATTTTCAGTGGTTCGGATCGGCCGCTATCATACCCCGCTAATTAATCCCGCGCAGAACGGAGTACCACAATGACCGCGTTTAGCCTCGCTTATACCCTGCATGTACTGGCCGCCTTGATCTGGGTCGGCGGCATGTTTTTCGCCTGGATGATCCTGCGCCCCGCCGCCATGGCGGCGCTTGAGGGCCCTGCCCGACTCAAGCTATGGGCAAATGTGTTTCAACGTTTTTTCGTATGGGTGTGGGTGGCGGTGGTGCTTTTGCCGATCAGCGGCATTGGTTTGCTGCAACTACGTTTCAGTGGTTTCGAAACCGCGCCGCGCTATGTACAGGTGATGATGGGCTTGTACCTGGTGATGACGGCGCTGTTTATCCGTATCCAGGCGTTGAAATTCCCGGAACTGAAGGCAGCGGTGGCAGCTGAGGATTGGCCGGCGGGCGCGGCTGCACTGGGGCAGATTCGAAAGTTGGTGGGGATAAACCTGATTGTAGGGTTGGTGGTGGTGGCGGTGGCTTCGGCTCGGCCGATGTTCTGAGCTGTTGGCTTGCCCTAACGCGTGTAGGAACGAGCTTGCTCGCGAAAAACTCACAGACGCCGCGTTCATTCAGCAAGTACGCGTTATCGTTGACGTTTTTCGCGAGCAAGCTCGCTCCTACAGCCGCTGAATGGTCACGGACCCCGCAGGCCCAGCCGGCCCCGGTTGCCCTTCCAGCCCTGGCCGGCCCTTTTCGCCGCCGTCCGCGCGGTACACCAGGCAACCCTTGGACTGCCCGCCCTTGCCGGGTTTGCCCGCAACCCCCGCCAGGCCACCCGGCCCGCCATCGACCCAGACCTTGATCTGTTCAGCCGGGAACTCCTGCGGCAACTCCAGGCGTACCTGGGCGCCCGCTGCCCCTGGCCGGCCATCGCCGCCATTATCGCCATTGAAACCGCGCCCGGCCGAGCCCCAGGTGCAACCCGGATCCACGCCGTTGGCACCGTCCAGGCCCGCATATCCTTGGGCGCCAGCGCCGCCACGGGCATCCACCGACAGCGCTTCGGCGGTCAGCGAATTAATGCGCAAGGTAAGGTCACGCCCAGCTTTGGCGGGTTTTTCGTGGGTGCCAGGAGCGCCCCGTGAGGTGATCTGGCTACCGTGCTCCAACTGCGCTTCGCGCACTTGCATTTGCAAGGCGGTATTGCCGGGCACAATGGTGATACGTGCGTCGCGCCCCAAGTGCAGCTCATCCACCGTGACCTGGCTGATGGTGGCCGGAATCAGCAAGGTGCCGTAGTCCGCCACGTCCAGGCGCTCAAGTTGCAACACGCTGGTGCTGCTGGGCAAGCGCATCAACGAATTGGTTTCGACACTGACGCTCTGGGCCAGGGCAACGGGGCTGACCAACAGGGCCAACAGAAAAACCTTACGCATCATGGGGCTCCTGAGTGTTTTCAAATTTTTCTTTGAGCGCACAGTAACGACTTCTACAGGCGATTTGCCAGTGAAGGATCAAAAAACTTCAGTTCTGCCTCGGTGGGTATCGACCGTCGCGCTCTAGGCCCGCGCGCCCAGCCGCGCTAGTCTCTACGGTCTTGATGCGAGGATCTGCAATGACCGCTGGAATTTCTGCCCCTACGCCCCAACAAGCCTTGGCGGCCCTGCTGGACCTTCACAGGCCAAAACGCCTGTTATTAGTGGGCGCCAGCCAATTTCCGGCGCTGGATGCCTTCAAAGCTGCGCACCCGGACACCGCAGTGTTCTATGCCGCGCCAGGGCCGTTGTCGGAAGACCTCGCGGTACAGCGCTTTGACCTCGCGCTGGTGGTCGACTGCCTGGAGCACCTGCCCAAACCCCAAGGCCTGACCTTGCTCGGTGGTATTCGTAACCTCAACGCCAGCCGCATTGCCGTGCTGGCCGACCTGAGTGCCTGCGACTGGAAGGACACCGACTTTTTCTCCCTGGCCCTGCAAGCCGGCGAACGCTTCCAACGCGATGATCAGGTACTCACGCTGTTTACCTATGATCTGCTTGACTATAAACAGGTGCCGGACTGGCTCAACGCCCGCTTCTGGGCCAACCCGGAAAACTTCGGAAAGTATTGGTGGTAACCCGATGAGTACATCCATTTGCCCGTGCGGCAGCGGCAATCTGCTGGATGCCTGCTGCGGCCATTATCACGCCGGTCACCCGGCCCCCTGTGCCAGCGCATTGATGCGCTCGCGCTACAGCGCCTATGTGCTGGGCCTGGTCGATTACCTGATCGCCACTACGCTGCCTGCGCAACAGGCCGGCCTGGACCGCGACGCCATTGCCGCCTGGAGTGCCCAAAGCACCTGGCTGGGCCTGGAGGTTGAAAGCTCCGAGGTGTTCGGCGGCCAGCCGGAACACGCCTTTGTCACCTTTACGGCGCGCTGGCATGACGCTACCGGTGAACATAGTCACCGCGAGCAGTCTTCTTTCGTACAGAATGAAGGGCGCTGGTACTTCATCGACCCTACGGTAGAAGTGAAGGCCGGACGTAACGATGCCTGTTTGTGTGGCAGTGGGCAGAAATTCAAGAAGTGCTGTTCCAGCTACTTCTAATCACTCGACGGGGATAACGCCATGCTTCGGATGTATAGCTTGATGCTGGCGTTGACCCTGGGCCTGACCGGCTGCGCGTCCTGGTTCGAAGACGACGCGCCGCCGCCGCACGTTTCCCTGGTCAAGGTCGAAGTGGTACGGGCCAAGCTGCTGGAGCAGAAATTCAAGCTGTACTTTCGCGTGGACAACCGCGACGACGCCGACCTGACCGTGCGCGGCCTGGTCTACAAGGTCAGCCTGGGCAACCTGGTGTTGACCGAAGGCGAGTCCAACGAGTGGCTGACCGTGCCGCCACGCGGGCATAAATTCTTCAAGGTCTCGGTGCGCACCAACCTCTGGCCACAGGTGCGTGAGGTGGTGCAGATGCTGAAAAATCCCGACCGGCCCGTGCCTTATCGTTTAGAGGGCGAACTGAAAACCGGATTATTCATCGGTAATGACGTGCAGGTGGCACACAATGGCGAGATAATCCCCGGCGATTTTATTCCGGAGCAACATCGATGACACAGCAACCTCATGTCCATGGTCCTGACTGCAACCACGATCACGACCACCATGATCATGGCCATGTCCACGGCCCGAACTGCGGCCACGCTCATCAAGAGCCGGTGCGCAATGCGTTGAAGGACGTGGGTCGCAACGATCCCTGCCCGTGCGGCAGCGAGAAGAAATTCAAGAAGTGCCACGGCGCTTAAATCGCACTGAAGATCAAAATGCCGGCGGCCCCCCGCCCCAGCCTTGATCCAAGGTTGCATGCGATCAAATGTGGGAGCGGGCTTGCTCGCGAATGCGTTCCGTCAGTTGATACAGACACTGACTGATACACTGCTTTCGCGAGCAAGCCCGCTCCCACACAGGTCTGCGCCTGACTCAAGTTCTAATGCTTAACCCAAAACTCCCGCTTGCGTCGTTTCGCCGCGCTCACTAACGTAGCGCCTTTACTGACGCTACCCCCCGCAGGAGCTTTGCCATGGCCTCGCCAGCCCTCTTACATTTTCTTCCCCGGTTCGGCGTTGCCGCGGCAGTGGTCAGTGCCTTGGGCCTGGCCGGTTGCCAGCTCCAGAACACCCAGGACACCCTGCCGCCCGTTGCTGGCGTGCAGCCAATCAAGGGCCTGGCACAGAATGTGTCGGTGCGCCGCAATGCCCAAGGCATGCCGCTGATCGAAAGCAACACCTTCCACGACGCACTGTTCAGCCTCGGTTACGTGCACGCCAGCGACCGCATCACCCAGATGGTCACCCTGCGCCTGCTGGCCCAGGGCCGTCTGGCGGAAATGTCGGGCCCGCAAGTGCTGGATGTCGACCGCTTCATGCGAGCGGTCAACCTCAAGAAAAGCGCTGGCGAGTTGTACAACGCCTCGTCGCCACGCCTCAAACGCTTCTTTGAAGTGTACGCCCGAGGCGTCAACGCCTACCTGTTCCGCTACCGTGACAAGTTGCCGGCGGACCTGGCCCAAAGCGGCTACAAGCCCGAGTACTGGAAGCCGGAAGATTCGGCGCTGCTGTTCTGCCTGCTCAATTTCAGCCAGTCGAGCAACCTGCAGGAGGAGCTTTCGTCCCTGGTGCTGGCGCAAAAGGTCGGCGTCGACAAACTCGCCTGGCTCACCCCAAGCGCACCGGACGAACCCGTCCCGCTGGCCGAAGCCGACAAGCTCAATGGCGTCAACCTGAACCAGATCACCGGCCTCGCCGGGCTGGAGACAGTGGGCCAGCAATTGCGCGGCCTTAATGCTTTGGGCGTCACCACCTCAAGCAACTGGGCCATTGGCCCACAACGCAGCCGCAGCGGCAAAAGCTTGTTGGCCAACGATATCGCCGCGCAGCCACAAGCACCGTCACCATGGAACTACGTGCAGATTCGTGCGCCCAAATACCAGGCCGTCGGAGCTTCGATTGCCGGCCTGCCGACCCTGCTGTCGGGTTTCAACGGCAAAGTGGCGTGGAGCATGAGCGCGGTCAAGGGCGACACCCAGGACCTGTTCCTGGAGAAGGTCAAACGCCAGGGCAGCGCGCTGTATTACGAGAACAACGGCAAATGGCTGCCGGCCGGCGTGCGCAACGAAACCTTCTTCATCAGGGGCCAGCGCTCGATTCGCGAAGTGGTGTACGAAACCCGCCACGGCGCCCTGCTCAACAGCAGCCAGGCGCTCACCAGCGGTCTTGGCCTGGCCTTGCAAACCGCCGACTTCAAAGACGACAAGAGCCTGGATGCGTTCTTCGACCTGTCCCGCGCACAAAACGCCGGCAAGGCCTCGGATGCTACCCGCGAGATTCGCGCCATCGCCCTGAACATGATCTTCGCCGACGCCAGCAACATCGGCTGGCAGGTTACCGGCCGCTTCCCCAACCGCCGCGAAGGCGAAGGCCTGCTGCCATCGCCGGGCTGGGACACGCGCTTTGACTGGGACGGCTACGCCGACGCGATGCTGCACCCGTACGACCAGGACCCGGCCCAGGGCTGGATCGGCACCGCCAACCAGCGCACCGCGCCGCGTGGTTACGGTATGCAACTGTCCAACGCCTGGGATGCACCGGAGCGCAGCGAGCGCCTGGCGCAACTGGCCAACGCCGGCAAGCATGACAGCCGCAGCCTGATTGCCATGCAATACGACCAGACCACCCTCTTCGCCGCCAAGCTCAAGGGCATGTTCCAGGCACCCGGCATGGCCCAGCCCCTCAAGCAGGCCATCGATGCATTGCCGGCAGCGGAACGCGCTAAGGCCCGCGAAGCACTGGAGCGCCTGATGGCCTTCGACGGTCGGCTGGCAACCACCTCGGCTGACGCGGCGCTCTATGAACTGTTCCTGCAGGAAAGCGCCCGGCAGATCTTCCTCGACAAACTCGGCCCGGAAAACAGCGCCAGTTGGAAAGCCTTCGTCAGCAACGCCAGCCTGTCCTATTCGGCTATCGCCGACCACCTGCTGGGCCGTGAAGACAGCCCATTCTGGGATGACACGCGTACACCGCACAAAGAAGACAAACCCGCGATCCTGGCCCGCACCCTGGCCGCCGCCATCACTACTGGCGACAGCCAACTGGGCGCCGACCACAAGGCCTGGCAGTGGGGCAAGCTGCACAGCACCACCTGGAAAGATACCCATGGCCAGGCGATCCGCGGCCCCTTCGCCAGCGGTGGCGATCACAACACCCTGAACCCGGCCCCGTACACCTGGGGCCAGGATTTCAACGCGACCCAGGTGTCGGCGCTGCGCATGATCATCGACTTCGGCCAGGCGGAACCGATGATGGGCCAGGGCGGCATCGGCCAATCCGGCAACCCGGCCAGCCCGAACTATGCCAACGGCATCGACCCGTCGCTGAAGGCGCAATACCTGAGCTTCCCGATGCAGCCGCAGAACTTTGAAAAGGTGTATGGCAAGGCCAGGTTGACCCTGACGCCTGGTAAGTAAACCGGTTTCCACTGACAAAACCGGATAACCCTGTGTGGCTTGCCTGCGATAGCAGCCGACGGTAACCACGATGCGAAGCGAGCCGCTCTTGATCTTGATCTCAGGCGCCCCGTTAAACCACGCTGGCCGAGCGCAGGCTTGAATTCGTGGGTAACCCGGCAGGACGCCGGGTTAGCCGCCCCGCGCCATGGATGGCGCGTGGCGGCGGCCCACGGATTCAAGCCTGTGTTCGGGCACACCGAGCCTAGGCGAGGTGCCGAGTGGTGGGGCGAGAGCCCTTTTGGTTACTTTTGGGGCTCTTTTCCAAAAGTGACCCGCTGTAAAAGCGGAACCCTAAGTGGCCGTTACCGCAGGAATGGATATGTACTCGGTATAACAGCGTCGCCTGCCAGGCCGCCTTCGCGAGCAAGCCCGCTCCCACAGTGGGATCGTTGGGGTGTCAGGTAGATATGCATCGGCTGTGGGGCCGTCATCGCAGGCAAGCCAGCTCCCACAGTTGGATCGTCAGGTGTCAGGTAGATAGGTGTCGGCTTCTAGGCCAACATCGAAGGCAAGCCCACCTTTGCAACCTGCATTCAGATAGAACTTCTGCACCCAGCCCCGCCTCATAAATAACAAGCCCACCGCCCCGGCAACCCCATGGACCTTGTCATCGCCCGCCCCGAAGGCCTCTACTGCCCTGCCGGTGATTTTTATATCGACCCCTGGCGCCCAGTGGAACGTGCAGTCATCACCCACGCCCACGGCGACCACGCCCGCACCGGCAATCAACACTACCTGGCCGCCGCCCCCGGCGAAGGTATCCTGCGCTGGCGCCTGGGCCAGGACATCAACCTGCAAACCCTGGCCTACGGTGAACAGTTGGTGCATCACGGCGTGACCTTGAGTTTCCATCCAGCCGGGCATGTACTGGGCTCGGCCCAAGTGCGCCTGGAATACCAGGGCGAGGTCTGGGTGGCGTCCGGCGACTACAAGGTCGAGCCCGATGGCACCTGCGCGCCCTTCGAACCGGTGCGTTGCCACACCTTTATCACCGAATCCACCTTCGGCCTGCCGATTTACCGCTGGCAGCCCCAGGCGCAGATTTTTGCCGGGATCAATGACTGGTGGCAGACCAATATCGCCAGAGGCAAAGCCAGCGTGTTGTTCTGCTATTCCTTCGGCAAGGCCCAACGCATTCTCCATGGGCTAGACGCCAGCCTCGGCCCGATCCTCAGCCACGGCGCGGTAGAGCCGTTGAACCGAGTGTACCGCGAAGCGGGCATCTACATCCCCGAGACCCTGTATGCCGGCGACTTCAAAAAGACCGACCCACTGCTGCGCCAAGCCCTGATCATCGCCCCGCCCTCCGCCGGAGGCAGTACCTGGATGCGCCGCTTTGGCGACTACAGCGACGCCTTCGCCAGCGGCTGGATGCGCCTGCGCGGAACAAGGCGGCGGCGCGGGGTAGACCGTGGTTTTGTGCTCTCGGACCACGCCGATTGGCCCGGCTTGTTGTGGGCCATCGAACAAACCGGCGCACAACGGGTGATGGTCACCCATGGTTCGGTCGGTGTGTTGGTGCGTCATCTGCGGGAAAAGGGCTTGGATGCCCAAGGCTTCAGCACCGAATACGGCGATGACGAAGAAGAGGCTACTGCATGAAAGCCTTCGCCGAGCTGTACGCCAATCTCGACGCCACCACATCCAGCAATGCCAAGCTCGCCGCCCTGCAAGCCTACTTCCTGCAGGCGCCGCCGGCCGATGCGGCCTGGGCGGTGTACTTTCTCAGCGGCGGGAGGCCACGGCAACTGGTGCCAACGCGCCTGCTACGGGACATGGCCACCGAAGCGGCCGGTATCGAACCCTGGCTGTTCGAAGAGAGCTACCAGTCCGTGGGTGACCTGGCCGAGACCATCTCCCTGCTCCTGCCAGAATCCAGCTACACCTCCGAAGACGGCCTGGCCGTGTGGCTGGAAGAAAAACTGCTGCCCCTGCGCGGTCTGCCACCCTTGGACCTGGCAGACCGGCTGCCGGCGCTGTGGGCGCAACTGGACCAACCGAGCCTGATGGTGTGCATCAAGTTGATCACCGGCAGCTTTCGGGTGGGCGTGTCCAAACTGCTGGTGACCCGCGCCCTCGCTGCCATGGCCGACCTCGACAGCAAGCGCGTGGCGCAGCGGTTGGTGGGCTACACCGATTTGTCGAACCGTCCCACAGCCGAAGGCTACCTCAAGCTGATTGCCGCCGAATCATCCGACGAGCACGCGCAACGTGGTGGGCAACCCTATCCGTTTTTTCTTGCCCACGGGCTGGCGCAACCGGTGGAGCAATTCGACACCCTGCTCGGTTCGCCCGCCGATTGGCAGGTGGAATGGAAATTTGATGGCATTCGCGCACAACTGGTCAAGCGCGAGGGACGCCTGTGGGTCTGGTCTCGCGGTGAAGAGTTGCTGACTGAACGTTTCCCTGAACTCCACAGCCTGGTCAGTGGCCTGCCCGACGGTACGGTGATCGATGGCGAAATCGTGGTGTGGAAAGACTCGGTGCAACCCTTCGCGTTGCTGCAACAGCGCATTGGCCGTAAAACCTTGAGTAAAAAAGTCCTTGAGGATGCGCCAGTGGCGGTGCTCGCGTACGACCTGCTGGAGTATCAGGGCGACGACTGGCGCAACCACACCCAAGCCAAACGCCGTACCCAATTGGAACAGGTAATCGCTGCGTGCAACGAACCGGTGTTATTGCCCTCGCCCTTGCTGGAAGGCAAGACCTGGGCAGCCTTGGCCGAGCAGCGCGAAGCCTCTCGCAGCCTGGGCGTGGAAGGCATGATGCTCAAGGATCGCAACGGCCTCTACGGCGTGGGCCGCACCAAAGACATGGGCCTGTGGTGGAAGTGGAAGGTCGACCCCTTCAGCGTCGACGCCGTGTTGATCTACGCCCAGCGCGGCCATGGTCGACGTGCCAGCCTCTACAGCGACTACACCTTCGCCGTATGGGACGGCCCGCCAGGCAGCGAGCGCACCCTGGTGCCGTTCGCCAAGGCGTATTCCGGGCTGACCGACGAGGAAATGCGCAAGGTCGACGCCATTGTGCGCAAAACCACGGTGGAGAAGTTCGGCCCGGTCAGCAGCGTGACGCCGAGCATGGTGTTTGAGCTGGGTTTCGAGGGAATTGCCCTGTCCAAGCGGCACAAGAGCGGGATTGCGGTGCGGTTTCCGCGGATGCTGCGCTGGCGCCAGGATAAGGCGGTGGAGGAAGCGGACAACCTGGCCACGCTACAAGACTTGCTGACTTGACATAGCACCCTGTGGGAGCGGGCTTGCTCGCGAATGCGGTGGTTCAACCAACTATTGAGTGACTGACACAACGCATTCGCGAGCAAGCCCGCTCCCACATGCCGGTCTACCTTTGCCCCGAAATAGTGCGCTCATTTGCTGACGCCCATTTTCGGGCACCGCCTACACTCAGTCTTGCCTTATCCCACCTTTTAAAAAGCCCATCCGGAACTATGGTGCAGAAATTGCTACTTGTGATGGGTCTGACACCGTTCAGTAACAGTCCTAATCGCGCCACAAGCGCTTATCTTGGTTTCCAGGGATTACCTAATGAAAAAAGCATTGCTGACCCTTTCTGCACTGGCTCTGTGCATGGCTGCTGGTGTTGCTACAGCCAAGGAATACAAGGAATTGCGTTTTGGTGTCGACCCTTCCTACGCACCGTTCGAATCCAAGGCCGCCGACGGTAGCCTGGTTGGCTTCGATATCGACCTGGGCAATGCGATCTGCGCGGAGCTGAAGGTCAAGTGCAAGTGGGTCGAAAGTGACTTCGACGGCATGATCCCGGGCCTGAAAGCCAATAAATTCGATGGCGTGATTTCGTCGATGACCGTGACTCCAGTGCGCGAGAAGGCCATCGACTTCTCCTCCGAGCTGTTCTCCGGCCCGACTTCGCTGGTGTTCAAGAAAGGCGCTGGCTATTCGACGCCAGAATCTCTCAAAGGCAAATCCGTGGGTTACGAGCAAGGCACCATCCAGGAAGCCTACGCCAAGGCCGTACTGGATAAAGCCGGGGTGACCACCAAGGCTTACGCCAACCAGGACCAGGTGTACGCCGACCTGACCTCCGGGCGCCTCGACGCTTCCGTGCAGGACATGCTGCAAGCCGAACTGGGCTTTCTCAAGTCGCCAGCCGGTGCTGGCTATGAAGTGAGCGCCGCCATCGACGACCCGCTGCTGCCGTCGAAAACCGCCATCGGTATCAAAAAAGGTAACACTGAACTCAAGGCGCTTTTGGATAAAGGTATCAAAGCGTTACATGATGATGGCACCTACGCCACTATCCAGAAGAAACACTTTGGCGATCTGAACCTGTACAGCGGCAAATAATGCCTGGGGCGCCCTGCTTCAGGTGGGGCGCTTTTTTATCGCCATAGGTCCTGATTTATGTTCGAAGATCTGTTGCAAACCCTCGGGCTGAGCGCATTCAGCCTGAAGGGTTTCGGCCCGCTGTTGCTGCAAGGCACCTGGATGACCATCAAGTTGTCGGTGCTGTCCCTGGCCGTCAGCGTAGTGCTGGGCCTGCTCGGCGCCAGCGCCAAATTGTCCAGCCTGGCCATTGTGCGTATCCCCGCCCAGCTCTACACCACCCTGATTCGCGGGGTGCCGGACCTGGTGCTGATGCTGTTGATTTTCTACAGCCTGCAAACCTGGCTGAGCGGCTTTACCGACTTTATGGAATGGGAATACATCGAGATCGACCCGTTCAGCGCCGGGGTGATCACCCTGGGCTTTATCTACGGTGCGTATTTCACCGAAACCTTTCGCGGTGCGATCCTCGCCGTGCCCCGTGGCCAACTCGAAGCCGCCACCGCTTACGGGCTCAAGCGCGGGCAGCGGTTTCGCTATGTGACCTTCCCGCAGATGATGCGCTTTGCGCTGCCGGGCATCGGCAATAACTGGATGGTGATGCTCAAGGCCACCGCACTGGTGTCGATCATCGGCCTGGCAGACTTGGTAAAAGCCGCCCAGGACGCTGGCAAGAGCACCTATCAACTGTTTTATTTCCTGGTGCTGGCGGCGCTGATCTACCTGTTGATCACCAGCGCCTCCAACTTTGTCTTGCGCCGACTTGAACGTCGCTACTCCGCAGGCGCCCGGGAGGCCGTGCGATGATCGAGCTATTGCAGGAATACTGGCGCCCCTTTCTTTACAGCGACGGCCAGCACATCACCGGCCTGGCCATGACCTTGTGGCTGCTCAGCGCCTCACTGGTCATCGGTTTTCTGGTGTCGATCCCGCTGTCCATCGCCCGCGTTTCGCGCAAGCGCCTGGTGCGTTGGCCCGTGCAGTTCTACACCTACCTGTTTCGCGGTACGCCGCTCTATATCCAATTGCTGATCTGCTACACCGGCATCTACAGCCTTGCCGCCGTACGAGCACAACCGGTGCTGGATGCGTTCTTTCGCGATGCGATGAACTGCACCCTCCTCGCCTTCGCCCTTAACACCTGCGCCTACACCACCGAGATTTTCGCCGGGGCGATCCGCAGCATGGCCCACGGCGAAGTCGAGGCGGCCAAGGCTTATGGCCTAAGCGGCTGGAAGCTGTACGCCTACGTGATCATGCCGTCCGCGTTGCGACGCTCGTTGCCCTACTACAGCAACGAAGTGATCCTGATGCTGCACTCGACCACCGTGGCCTTTACCGCGACGATCCCGGACATTCTCAAAGTGGCGCGGGATGCCAACTCCGCCACCTTCATGACCTTCCAGTCATTTGGCATTGCCGCACTGATCTATCTGACGGTGACCTTTGCCCTGGTCGGCCTGTTTCGCCTGGCGGAGCGGCGCTGGCTGGCCTTTCTCGGGCCGAGCCACTAAGGAGTTTGCATGCACCATCAGCTACATGACCTGATCGCGCCGGTGCCCGGCACGGCGCGGCAGATCCACAGTTTTCACTTCGGCCCGCAGCAGCCCGAAGGCAAGGTGTATATCCAGTCCTCTCTGCATGCCGATGAACTGCCGGGCATGCTGGTGGCCTGGCATTTAAAGGCGCGCCTGGCAGAGCTTGAAACGGCCGGGCGCTTGTGCAGCGAAATCGTGCTGGTGCCCGTCGCCAACCCGGTGGGCCTGGAACAGGTGTTGATGGATATCCCCTTGGGCCGCTACGAACTGGAAAGCGGGCAGAACTTCAATCGCCTGTTTGTCGACCTCAGCGAAGACGTCGGCAACCAGGTCGAAGACCTGCTGGGCGATGATCCCCAGCGCAATGCCCAATTGATCCGCAGCGCACTGTCCCACGCCCTGGCCGCGCAAACCGCCCAGACCCAGTTGCACTCCCAACGCCTGGTGCTGCAACGCCTGGCCTGCGATGCCGACGTGGTGCTGGACCTGCATTGCGACTTCGAAGCCGTGGCGCACCTGTACACCACGCCCGAAGCCTGGCCACAGGTAGAACCGTTGGCGCGCTACCTGGGTTCGCAGGCCAACCTGTTGGCCACCGATTCCGGCGGGCAGTCTTTTGATGAATGTTTCACCCTGGTGTGGTGGCAGTTGCAGCAACGCTTCGGCGAACGCTACCCGATCCCCATGGGCAGCTTTTCGGTGACCGTCGAATTGCGCGGCCAGGGCGATGTCAACCACGGCCTCGCCGCGTTGGACTGCCAGGCCATCATTGATTATTTGATCCACTTCGGCGCCATTCGCGGCGATACAGCCCCCTTACCTGCCCTGGCCTACCCGGCTACCCCGCTAGCGGCGGTAGAGCCGGTGACCACTGCGGTGGGTGGCTTGCTGGTATTCAACGCCCTGCCAGGCGAATACCTGGAGGCCGGGCAATGGGTCGCCGACATCATCGACCCCATTACAGACCGCGTAACGCCTGTGCACTGCCAGCACGCCGGGCTGCTTTACGCCCGTTCGCTACGTCGCATGGCCACGGCCGGCATGGTGATCTGCCATGTCGCCGGCACACAGGCCTACCGCAGCGGTTATCTACTTTCGCCTTGAGGATGCATGCCCCATGTACAAACTGACCGTTGAAGGCCTGCACAAAAGCTATGGCGACAATCAAGTGCTCAAAGGTGTGTCGCTCAAGGCCAAGACCGGTGATGTGATCAGCCTGATCGGCGCCAGTGGCTCAGGCAAGAGTACCTTCCTGCGCTGTATCAACTTTTTGGAAACCCCCAACGATGGCGCCATGACCCTGGACGGCCAAGCGATCCGCATGGTCAGCGATCGCCAGGGCATGAGGGTGGCTGACGACGCCGAGCTGCAACGCTTGCGCACACGGCTGGCGATGGTGTTCCAGCACTTCAACTTGTGGAGCCACATGAGCGTGCTGGAAAACATCACCATGGCCCCCCGCCGCGTGCTGGGTTGCAACAAGAAGGACGCCGAAGACCGTGCCCGCCGCTACCTGGACAAAGTCGGGCTGCCGGCGCGAGTGGCTGATCAATACCCGGCGTTCCTCTCCGGCGGCCAGCAGCAGCGTGTCGCCATCGCCCGCGCCCTGGCCATGGAGCCGGAGGTTATGCTGTTCGATGAACCCACATCGGCCCTGGACCCGGAGCTGGTGGGCGAAGTATTGAAGGTGATCCAGGGCCTGGCCGAAGAAGGCCGCACCATGATCATGGTGACCCACGAAATGAGCTTTGCGCGCAAGGTCTCAAGCCAGGTGCTGTTCCTGCACCAGGGCCTGGTGGAGGAGCAAGGCCTGCCAGAGGATGTGCTGGGCAATCCGAAAAGCGAACGCCTGCAGCAGTTTCTGAGTGGCAATTTGAAGTAGGAGCGAGCTTGCTGTGGCGAGGGAGCTTGCTCCCGCTGGGGCGCGAAGCGGCCCCGCTCTTTGTTCAAAAAGACGGGGACTGCTACGCAGTCCAGCGGGAGCAAGCTCCCTCGCCACAGTGCAGCGCTCCTGCTTAACTGACTGGCATTAGGCAGTTGGAACGTCGGCACTGCTTGAAGGGTCTTTGAACTAACCCCTCCAGAGCGTCCGCTGCCGCATGGCAAAAACCCACGACTTCGCCAAGCAATGGTTTGCCACCCAAGGCTGGAAGCCATTCGCCTTTCAGAAAGAGGTATGGGCCGCGGTCAGGGCCGGCCAGTCGGGGTTACTGCATGCCAGCACCGGGGCGGGTAAAACCTATGCCCTATGGTTTGCCGCACTCAATCGTTTCGCCATCACCCGCCCGCCCGCCACAGGCAAACGCAAACCGCCTGCCGAGCCGCTGACCGTCCTGTGGATCACGCCGATGCGCGCCCTGGCCGCTGACTCCGCACGCGCCCTGCAAGCACCGTTGGAGGCCCTGCACATTCCCTGGAGCGTGGGCCTGCGCACCGGCGATACCAGCAGCAGCGAACGCGCACGCCAGACCCGCCGCCAGCCCACTGCCCTGGTCACCACCCCGGAAAGCCTGACGTTGATGCTGGCCCGTGCCGACAGTGAGACCAGCCTGGCACACCTGCGCCTGGTCATCGTGGATGAATGGCATGAGTTGATCGGAAACAAGCGCGGCGTGCAGTTGCAACTGGCGCTGGCACGCTTGCGGCGCTGGCATCCTGAGTTGATGGTGTGGGGTATTTCCGCGACGCTGGGTAATCAGGCCCACGCGTTGGAAGTACTGGTCCCACAGGGCGGCGGCATCAATGTACAGGGGCAAACGGCCAAGGCACTGAAGGTCGACACCTTGCTGCCGCCCGTCACCGAGCGCTTTCCCTGGGCCGGGCATATCGGCTTGAAGATGTTGCCGCAAGTGGTAGCCGAGGTAGAGGCCAGCAGCAGTTGCCTGGTATTTACCAACACCCGGGCGCAATCCGAGATCTGGTACCAGGCGATTCTGGACGCTCGTCCGGACTGGGCCGGCTTGATTGCCCTGCACCACGGTTCGTTATCGCGAGAGACCCGGGACTGGGTGGAGCGAGCGTTGAAAGATGGACAGCTCAAGGCAGTGGTGTGCACTTCCAGCCTCGACCTGGGCGTGGACTTCCTGCCGGTGGAACGGGTGCTGCAAATCGGCTCCGCCAAGGGCGTAGCGCGGCTGATGCAACGCGCCGGACGTTCCGGCCACGCACCAGGGCGGCCCTCACGGATAACGCTGGTGCCAACCCACAGCCTGGAGCTGGTGGAAGCCGCGGCCGCCCAGGACGCGATCGCCCAACGGCACATCGAAGCGCGGGAATCACCGCACAAACCGCTGGATGTGCTGGTACAACACCTGGTCAGCATGGCCTTGGGCGGCGGCTTTATCCCGGCGGCACTGCTGGACGAAGTCCGCGGCGCCTGGGCCTATCGCGACCTTACCGAAGCGGACTGGGCCTGGGCCCTGGGGTTTGTGCGCCATGGTGGCCTGTCACTCACCGCTTATCCGGATTACCGCCGGGTGGAGCCTGATGAGCACGGCATCTGGCGTGTCCCGGATGCCCGCCTTGCACGCCGCCATCGCATGAGCGTGGGCACCATCGTCAGTGACGCCAGCATCCAGCTCAAGTTCTGGAGCAAAGGCGGCGGCGGCAAGAACCTGGGCAGTGTCGAGGAAGGCTTTATTGCAAGGCTCAAGCCGGGGGATGGGTTTCTGTTCGCCGGGCGGTTGCTGGAACTGGTGCGCGTGGAAAACATGACCGCCTATGTACGCCGCAGCAACGCGAAAAAAGCCGCCGTGCCACGCTGGAATGGCGGGCGTATGCCCCTTTCCAACGAACTGGCCCAGGCGGTGGTCGAGCGTTTTGATGCCGCCGCGCACGGGCACTTCGATGGCCCGGAGATGCTGGCGGTACAACCGTTGCTGCACACCCAATTGCGTTGGTCGGGCCTGCCGACACGCGAACATCTGCTGGCCGAGACCCTGCGGTCGCGGGAGGGCTGGCACCTGTTTCTGTACCCATTCGCTGGCCGCCAGGTACACCTGGGCCTAGCCAGTTTGCTGGCGTGGCGGGTCAGCCAGCAGCAGCCGCTGACCTTTTCGATTGCGGTGAATGATTATGGCCTGGAGCTGTTAAGCGCCACCGAGGTGCAGTGGCCCCAGTTGTTGAATACTAGGTTGCTGAGCCCCCAAGGCCTGCTGGCGGACGTGGTCGCCAGCCTCAATGCCGGCGAACTGGCCCTGCGCCGCTTTCGCGAGATTGCGCGAATCGCCGGGTTGGTATTTGCCGGGTATCCCGGCGCGCCGAAAAGCACGCGACAAGTGCAGGCTTCCAGCGGTTTGTTCTTTGAAGTGTTCAAGCAATATGACCCACAGAACCTGCTGCTGGCCCAGGCAGGGGAAGAAGTTCTACGGGACGAGCTCGATATTCGCCGGCTGGAACAGACGCTGAATCACCTGTCGACATTGAAGTTGGACCTGCACAGGATCCAGCGGCCCACGCCCCTGGCCTTTCCGCTGCTGGTAGAAAGGATGCGCGAAAGCATGAGCTCGGAAAAACTCTCGGAGCGCATCGCGCGGATGGTCAAGGACCTGGAAAAAGTCGCCGACAAAGGGCAAGGCTGATGCATTACCCACTGACGCTGGAAGGTGAAGAGCTATGGCTATTGCCGGAGAAAGCTGTGTACTGGCCCGCGCGTAAATGTTTGCTGATCGCCGACGCGCATTTTGGCAAGGCGTCGGCCTATCGCAGCCTGGGGCAGCCGGTGCCACAGGGCACGACGACGGCCAACCTGGAACGCCTGGACAGGCTGTTATCGGCCCTGCCCTGCGCGCAGTTGATCTTTCTCGGCGATTTCCTGCACGGCCCCGGCTCTCACGCCAGCGGCACCCTGAACGCAATCCGGGCCTGGCGTGAGCGCAATCGCACCCTGGCCTTGATCTTGATTCGCGGCAATCACGACAAACGTGCCGGCGACCCACCACTGGACTTGGGCATCGACGTGGTCGCGGAGCCTCTGCTGATGGGCCCTTTCGCCTTGCAACATGAGCCCGACGCCCATGCCAGCCATCATGTACTGGCGGGGCATGTGCATCCGGTGTACCACTTGCGCGGTAAAGGGCGCCAACGGCTACGCCTGCCGTGCTTCCAGGTGGGCATGCGGGTAAGCCTGCTGCCAGCCTTTGGCGCGTTTACAGGGGGTTATGCCGTGGAGCAGGCCCAGGACTGCCGAATCTATGTAATCGGCGATCACAAGGTCTGGCCGATTCAATGAATCCATAAGGCCTGCTCAGGTATCAGGCAACAGGCGCGGGTGGCGGCTCGTCCGGCAAGGTCGGCTCACCCGGTTCGGTAGGCTGTGGGTAATCAGGTTCGGGTTGACCAGGGATGCCACCCGCATAGGCGGGGTCGGCCATCAAGGACCAGGCCAGAACACCAATCTGGTTGGGTTCAAGCCGGGCGAGTTCTGCGCTGATTCGCGGGTCGATCTTCATAAGGTACTCCTCAAGTATGGCCAGGCGCGTTTCACACGCGCCGAAGCAGTACACCTAGATAGAGTCACTTTCTGCAGACAAATTCCCTTTACCCGTAGGCGCTTTCGATCAAGCGCGTGGGAGAGTGACGCCGCGTTGGCCCTGATACTTGCCCGCACGGTCTTTGTAGGACACTTCACAGGCCTCATCGGACTGCAGGAACAGCATCTGTGCCACGCCTTCGTTGGCGTAGATTTTCGCCGGCAAAGTGGTGGTGTTGGAAAACTCCAGGGTGACGTGCCCTTCCCACTCAGGCTCGAGCGGCGTGACGTTGACGATAATGCCGCAGCGGGCATAGGTGCTTTTACCCAGGCAAATGGTCAACACGTCGCGAGGAATACGGAAGAATTCCACGGTGCGCGCCAGGGCGAAAGAGTTGGGCGGAATGATGCACACGTCGCTCTTGACGTCGACGAAGCTCTTTTCGTCGAAGTTTTTTGGATCGACGATCGCCGAATTGATGTTGGTGAACACCTTGAATTCATCGGCGCAACGCACGTCGTAGCCATAGCTGGAAACGCCGTACGAAATCACGCGCTCGTCGCCTTCGCCACGAATCTGGCGTTCGACGAACGGCTCGATCATGCCGTGTTCCTGCGCCATGCGGCGAATCCACTTGTCCGATTTGATGCTCATGGCGGTGTCCTGAATAGCGAGGCGAAATAAATCTGTGGGCCATCTTACCGGGGCCGGCGTTGGGGTTCAAAGGCCGCACCGGTTTTCTTGATCAATGCACTGCCGGTTATAAGCCTCAGCCAGCGTGGCCGGGGCCCGGATGGCGGGCGCCAATGACTGTAAATACCACCGCCAGTCACGAAAATAGAGAAACCTTCGGAAATACCATTGGCACGTTCCGGAAAAAGGGTTAAGGTGGCGCCACTGTGCTGCTTGTGTCACTGAGAATCTCTACACGATATGTTGAATTTCGATCCAACCATCTCCAAGAATTTTTCCTGCTCTTTGCACTCAGTCTCGGCCAGGGCTTTTCCTGAGTCGCAGTTAACTTTGTCCAAGGAGATACACCATGTCTAATCGCCAAACTGGTACCGTTAAGTGGTTCAACGATGAAAAAGGCTTCGGCTTCATCACTCCACAATCCGGTGACGACCTGTTCGTTCACTTCAAAGCTATCCAATCCGACGGCTTCAAAAGCCTGAAAGAAGGCCAACAGGTTTCTTTCATCGCTACCCGCGGTCAGAAAGGCATGCAAGCTGAAGAAGTACAAGTTATCTAACTTGTACTGACTTAGTCGAAAAAACCCCGCCCTTAAAAGCGGGGTTTTTTTATGCCTGAATTTTGGTGCGCTACACCGATGTAATGACGGACAAAAAAAATGTGGGAGCGCAGCTGTATGTGGGAGCTGGCTTGCCTGCGATCCTATCGACTCGGTGCACTAGCTGTGCCGAGTTGATGCTATCGCAGGCAAGCCAGCTCCCACACAAGCCCGCTCCCACATTTTATTTTGCGTCGTTTATTGGAACAACGACTCACTCGACAAGCCATTCTTCTCGAGGATCTCACGCAAGCGCTTGAGGCCTTCTACCTGGATCTGCCGCACCCGCTCACGGGTCAGACCAATCTCCAGGCCTACATCCTCCAGGGTGCTGCTCTCATGACCGCGCAGGCCGAAGCGGCGAATCACCACTTCACGCTGCTTGTCCGTGAGCTCTGACAGCCACTGGTCAATACTTTGGGAAAGATCATCGTCCTGCAACAGCTCGCAAGGGTCCGTCGGACGATCATCGGTCAGGGTGTCCAGCAGGGTCTTATCCGAATCCGGCCCCAGCGAGACATCGACCGAAGACACACGCTCGTTAAGGCCCAGCATGCGCTTGACCTCCCCTACCGGTTTTTCCAGCAGGTTGGCGATTTCTTCAGGCGAAGGTTCATGATCGAGTTTTTGCGTCAGCTCACGCGCCGCCCTCAGGTAGACGTTTAGCTCCTTGACCACATGGATTGGCAACCGGATCGTGCGGGTCTGATTCATGATCGCCCGTTCGATGGTCTGGCGAATCCACCAGGTGGCATAGGTGGAGAAACGGAAGCCCCGCTCAGGGTCGAATTTCTCCACAGCCCGGATCAAGCCCAGGTTGCCCTCCTCGATCAGGTCCAGCAGGGACAGCCCACGATTGACGTAGCGTCGGGCGATTTTCACCACCAGGCGCAGGTTGCTTTCAATCATGCGCTTACGCCCAGCCGGATCGCCCTTTTGCGACAGACGCGCAAAATGGACTTCTTCTTCGGGGGTCAACAGAGGGGAAAAGCCGATTTCATTGAGGTACAGCTGGGTCGCGTCAAGCGCCCGCGTGTAGTCAACGTACTTGTGCTGCTTCAATGCAGCAGCATTCTTGGATTTGGTGCGAACTGAAGGTGGTGATACCCCTTCATTATCTGACATCGTTTCCAAATCGATGCCGGCCTCCATAAGGAGAACCTCATCGTCGATGTCAAACTCCGGCACTTCTTTACTGAGAGCCATTGTTATAGTCCTTTGGTGAGTTCGACCTCAAGCTCAAGCGACGCCTCTATCCTTGGCAACGCTGGAGCCTGTTCCTTCTACGTGAGGGAACAGGCTGTGCAACACATCAACGACGGGGCAGGAATTGCAGCGGATCTACAGGCTTCCCTTGGCGGCGAATCTCAAAGTGCAGTTTCACCCGGTCTGTGCCCGTTGACCCCATTTCGGCAATCGTCTGTCCGACCTTGACCTGCTGCCCCTCCCGAACCAACAACCTGCGGTTATGACCGTAGGCACTGACGTAGGTATCGCTGTGTTTGATGATGACCAGCTCGCCGTAGCCCCGCAAACCACTCCCGGCGTACACCACTGTCCCATCAGACGCAGCTAAAACAGGCTGTCCCAAATCCCCGGCGATATCAATGCCTTTATTCAAACTACCGTTTGAAGAGAATTTTCCAATCAACACTCCGTTTGAAGGCCATCCCCAACCGGTCGGCGCAGGCCCGGCAGGTGGCAACGGCGCGGGTGCCGGCTTGCTCGCAACCGTAGGCGTGGCGCTGCCTGCAGGCCGAGTGATGATGGTGGTCTTGCTCGAGGACGATGGCGAAGAACCCGACTTTGTCACAACTGCCGTAGGTGCAGAACCTGAGCGACCATCGAAACGAATGGTCTGCCCCGGATGGATCGTATACGGCACAGGAATGTTGTTACGGGCGGCCAGCGCCTTGTAGTCCCAGCCATAACGGAAGGCAATCGAGAACAGGGTGTCGCCTTTGCGCACGACGTATTGGCCGGTGGTCACCGTGGGTCGCTGGGGGGTTGCGTTGGTACGGTCAACGACCCGTGCACCGCCGGATGGCGTGCTCGAGCAGGCTGCCAATAAGGAACTCAAGACAAGGCCAAGCACCAGTCGCTGAAAGCTTGTTTTACTCATTCGCTGCGCAGGACCTGTGAGACTCACCCGCCGCTCCCTTTGTGGTGGCTGAACGTTAACGCCTGGATCAGGCTTGAAATATGACGCAAGTATAACTGGGCATTGGCTTTTTACTGGCACATGACTGAAAGGAAAAATTCATCATGTTTAATCGTGGCTGCCAGGCATGTTGATTCAATAGACCCCGCCGTAAGACACATCCCCGCCTACAGAATTCACTGCGCGCGAATAAATGATCAGGCCAACGGGCCGTTGAGCAAGGGTACGAAACGCACAGCACCGAGTACATGCCGGGAAAAGCCTTCGTCCTCGCGGATAATAAGCATCAACTGTTGCACTTCGCCGGAGCCCACCGGGATGACCAAACGCCCGCCAGGCGCCAATTGATCCAGCAAGGCTTGCGGCACATCGGTGGCCACCGCGGTGACAATAATACCGTTGTAGGGCGCCAGTGCCGGCCAGCCCTCCCAGCCATCGCCCCAGCGGAATACCACGTTGCGCAGGTTCAGTTCCACCAAACGCTCTTTGGCCCGGTCCTGCAGCACCTTGATGCGCTCGACCGAAAACACCCGCTCTACCAATTGCGACAGCACGGCCGTCTGGTAACCGGAGCCGGTGCCGATCTCCAGCACCTTGTCCAATGGCCCCGCCGCCAGCAGCAGCTCGCTCATGCGCGCGACCATATAGGGCTGGGAGATGGTCTGGTTGTGACCGATGGGCAACGCCGTGTCTTCATAGGCGCGATGCGCCAGGGCTTCATCGACAAACAGGTGCCGCGGCGTGCGCCGGATCACTTCCAGCACCTGTGCGTTGGACAAGCCTTCTTCATACAGACGCTGGATCAACCGCTCCCGGGTGCGCTGGGAGGTCATCCCGATGCCACGGCGCAACAGGTCGTCTTGTTCACGAGCCATCAACGCAGTCCCTCCAGCCAGCCGTCAAGGCCACTGAAGGCATCACTGAAGGTGCGATCAAACAGCAACGGGGTAACGGAGACATAGCCTTGCATCACCGCATGAAAGTCCGTGCCCTCGCCGCCATCTTCGGCGTCACCGGCCGCGGCGATCCAGTATCCTTCCTTTCCGCGTGGGTCGACCACCTTCAAGGGCGCCGCCGCACGGGCGCGATGGCCCAGGCGCGTTAGTTGGATACCACGAATATGGTCGAGGGGCAGGTTGGGGATATTGACGTTGAGCACCGTACGCGGCGGCAGGTCCAGGGAGCCATGGGCCTCCACCAGCTTGCGCGCGTAATACGCCGCCGTCGCCAGGTTATCCAATTGCCGCGAGGCAAAGGAAAAGGCAAAGCCGGTGCGACCCAGGAAGCGCCCTTCAAGGGCGGCCGCCACGGTGCCGGAATACAGCACGTCATCGCCCAGGTTGGCGCCCAGGTTGATCCCCGAGACCACCAGGTCTGGCTGGTGCTCCAGCAAACTGTTGATTGCCAGGTGCACGCAGTCGGTGGGGGTGCCGTTAACGCTGATAAAGCCATTGGCCAGGACCCGCGGGTGCAGCGGACGGTCGAGCGTCAGCGAACTGCTGGCGCCGCTCTTGTCCTGGTCGGGGGCAACCACCACGCACTCGGCGTAATCCTGCAGCGCAGCATGGAGCGCGGCAAGACCGGGTGCGGTGGCACCGTCATCGTTTGATATCAGAATACGCATGGGCTGTCCGTCTGCCCCACCGGCACCAGATCAACAAGCTCGCGCACCAAGACAGTGGCGAAGCATCCGGCCGGCAGGACGAATTCCAATTGCAGAATGTCAGGCCCGGGATAATGCCACGTCAACCCGCCAATGGGCAGTCGCAGAATGCGACGTTCCTGGCTCATTCCCGCCTTCACCAGCCAATCACGTAGGTCAGCTTCGCCAGCGGCGACAGATTGTTCCAGTTCGTATGTAAGACCTTTCGCCGGCGAATCACCTTCGCCCCACTGCGGGCCGGTGGGATGCAGGTCCAGGATCGCCAGGCGCGGGTCACTGCATTCAGCTTCCCCGGCCGGAAAAAAACTGCGACTGTCGGTAAACGCCAGCAGATCGCCGACTTGGGCACGCTGCCATGAACCGTCGGCGACGCGGGCGGCCAACACTTGGTTGAACAGGTAACTGCGAGCGGTGGACAGCAAGCGCGAGCGCACGTTGCGCTGCTCGGGCAGGGCGTTGCGGGCAGCCCACTCGCGAGCATCCACCACGTTGCCGCCGTTGTGGCCAAAACGCTGGGCGCCAAAATAATTGGGAATGCCGTGCCGGGCAATCAACTGCAAACGTGCGTCGATGGCAGCGGTGTCGCCGGCCAGCTGGGTCAGGCGCAGGGTGAACCCGTTGGCCGAATGGGCACCGCGTTGCAACTTGCGCTTGTGACGGGCGGTTTTCAGGATCTTGAGGGTGTCGTTTTCTGCGCCGCTCATGTCCGGGTCGGCCTTGCCGGGCAATTGCACGCTGAACCACTGGCGGGTCAAGGCCTGACGGTCCTTGAGCCCGGCATAGCTGACGGTGCGCAACGGCACGCCAGCGGCTTTGGCGATACGCCGTGCGGCTTCCTCAGTGTTCAAGCCGCGCTTTTCCACCCACAGCCACAGGTGCTCGCCATCGCCGGTCAGCGGGATGTCCAGCACCTCATCAACCTGGAAGTCTTCGGCCGTGGCCTTGAGTATCGCGCTGCCCAGGGCCTCGCCATAGGCCCGCGGGCCCAGCAGTTGCAGGTCGTTCATGCGCGCAGCAACAAGGCGACGGAGTGCACCGCAATGCCCTCTTCACGACCAGTAAACCCGAGCTTTTCGGTGGTGGTGGCTTTCACGTTGACTTGATCCAATTCAATTTGCAGGTCTGCGGCGATCGCTGTGCGCATCGCTTCGATATGGGGGGCCATTTTTGGCGCCTGGGCGACGATGGTGTTATCGACGTTGCCGACCTTCCAGCCCTTGGCATGGATCAGGCCGACCACATGGCGCAGCAACACACGGCTGTCCGCGCCCTTGAAGGTGGGGTCGGTGTCCGGAAAGTGCTTGCCGATATCGCCCAATGCTGCCGCGCCGAGCAAGGCATCGCTCAAGGCGTGCAAGACTACGTCGCCGTCGGAATGAGCCAGCAACCCATGGTGGTGTGCAATGCGCACGCCGCCCAGGGTGATGAAATCGCCTTCAGCGAAACGGTGCACATCGTAGCCGTGGCCAATACGCATAAAAAAACGCCCCGATTTAATTCAGGGCGTGATTCTACCTACTTTTGCCTCAGATTAACCGAGCAAAGCACGACCATGATGCCGCAAATGGTCTTCGATGAAGCTGGCGATGAAGAAGTAGCTGTGGTCGTAGCCAGGCTGCAGGCGCAGTTCCAGCGGATGGTTGGCTGCCTTGGCCGCTTGCAGCAGGGCTTCAGGCTTTAGCTGAACGGCGAGGAAATCGTCGCGATCGCCTTGATCCACCAACAGCGGCAACTTTTCCGAGGCCTCGCTGATCAGCACGCAGGTATCCCATTCACGCCACTTCGAGCGCTCTTCACCCAAATAACGGGAAAAGGCCTTCTGGCCCCACGGACAGTCCATCGGATTGTTGATCGGCGAAAATGCCGACACCGAAAGGTAACGTCCAGGGTTGCGCAGCGCACAGACCAACGCACCGTGACCGCCCATAGAGTGGCCGCTGATGCCGCGTTTATCCGACGCAGGGAAATGCGCCTCCACCAGTGCCGGCAATTCCTGCACCACGTAGTCATGCATCCGATAGTGCTTGGCCCAGGGTTCCTGGGTGGCATTCAAGTAGAAGCCGGCGCCGAGGCCGAAGTCCCAGGCATTGTCCGGGTCGCCCGGCACGCCGGGGCCACGGGGGCTGGTGTCCGGCGCGACGATAATCAAGCCCAGCTCGGCGGCCATGCGCTGGGCGCCGGCCTTCTGCATGAAGTTTTCGTCGGTACAGGTCAAACCGGACAGCCAATACAACACCGGCAGCTTGCCGCCCTGCTCCGCTTGCGGCGGCAGGTAGACGGCAAAGGTCATGTCGCAACCGAGCACATCGGAATGATGCTTGTAGCGTTTATGCCAGCCGCCGAAGCTCTTCTGGCATGACAGGTTTTCCAGACTCATGGCCGACCTCAGAAGTGAATGACGGTACGAATGCTCTTGCCTTCATGCATCAGGTCAAACGCTTTGTTGATATCTTCCAGGCCCATGGTGTGGGTGATGAAGGTATCCAGCGGGATTTCACCGGACTGAGCCATTTCCACGTAGCTTGGCAATTCGGTACGTCCGCGCACGCCACCAAACGCCGAACCACGCCAGACGCGCCCGGTGACCAGCTGGAATGGGCGAGTGGCAATTTCCTGGCCAGCACCGGCCACACCGATGATCACCGATTCGCCCCAGCCTTTGTGGCAGCACTCAAGGGCCGCACGCATCAGCTGCACATTGCCGATGCACTCGAAGGAGAAGTCCACGCCGCCGTCAGTCAGGTCGACAATCACGTCCTGGATCGGGCGATCGTAGTCTTTCGGGTTGATGCAATCGGTAGCGCCCAGTTGCTTGGCGATTTCGAACTTGGCCGGGTTGATATCAATGGCGATGATGCGCCCGGCCTTGGCTTTGACCGCACCGATAATCGCCGACAGACCAATGCCGCCCAGACCGAAGACCGCCACGGTGTCGCCCGGCTTGACCTTGGCGGTGTTGATCACCGCACCGATACCGGTGGTGACACCGCAACCGAGCAGGCAGACTTTTTCCAGCGGCGCTTCTTTAGGAATCTTGGCCACGGAGATTTCCGGCAGCACGGTGTACTCGGAGAACGTCGAGGTGCCCATGTAGTGGAAAATCGGCTGGCCCTTGTAGGAGAAACGCGTGGTGCCATCCGGCATCAAGCCCTTGCCCTGCGTGGCGCGAATGGCCTGGCACAGGTTGGTCTTGCCACTCAGGCAGAACTTGCACTTGCCGCATTCCGGGGTGTACAGCGGGATCACGTGATCGCCCACAGCGACCGAAGTCACGCCCTCGCCGATGGCTTCCACCACTGCGCCGCCTTCATGGCCGAGGATCGACGGAAAAATGCCTTCCGGGTCTGCACCCGACAAGGTGTAGGCGTCGGTGTGGCACACGCCGGACGCGACCACCCGCAGCAGCACCTCGCCAGCCTTGGGCATGGCGACATCCACTTCAACAATCTCAAGGGGCTTCTTGGCTTCGAAGGCTACGGCGGCGCGGGACTTGATCATCCGGGTTTCTCCATCGGGTTAAAAACTGAGGCTGTGAGTGTAAAACATCGCCCATTGATGAATAATCCGAACCAAAGCAAAACATTATTGCCGTACAGGGACAATCAGAATGCTGGAGAACCGCTGGGAAGGCATTGACGAATTTGTGGCGGTGGCCGAGTGCAGCCAGTTCACGGCGGCGGCCGAACGGTTGGGGGTATCGTCCTCCCATGTCAGCCGGCAAGTGGCGCGCCTGGAAGAACGCCTGCAAACCCGATTGCTGTACCGCAGTACGCGCAAGGTGACCTTGACCGAAGCCGGTCAGACCTTCCTGCAGCACTGCCAACGCCTGCAGGACGGTCGCGAGGAAGCGTTGCGAGCGGTGGGCGACCTGACCAGCGAACCCAAGGGCATGTTGCGCATGACCTGCGCCGTGGCCTATGGCGAACGTTTTATCGTGCCGCTGGTGACACGGTTCATGGCGCACTATCCGCAACTGCGCGTGGACATCGAGTTGACCAACCGCTCGCTGGACCTGGTCCATGAAGGCCTCGACCTGGCCATCCGCCTGGGACGCCTGCAAGACTCGCGCATGGTTGCCAGCCGCCTGGCGCCTCGACGCATGTACCTGTGCGCGTCGCCCTCCTACCTCGAACGATACGGTCGGCCACAC
The DNA here is from genome assembly GCF_036346515.1 of Pseudomonas sp. AM4(2022). Lineage (NCBI taxonomy): Bacteria > Pseudomonadati > Pseudomonadota > Gammaproteobacteria > Pseudomonadales > Pseudomonadaceae > Pseudomonas > Pseudomonas sp. AM4(2022). Next base: position 54,026 of record NZ_JAOTNW010000003.1, on the reverse strand, counting down.
AGCTTGTCGGAATTGAGCCGGCATAACTGCCTGATTGGCAGCTCGGATATCTGGCAAATGGCCCAGGACGGGCGCGAATTTTCCCAGCGCGTGCAGGGCAATTGGCGCTGCAACAGTGGGCAAGCGGTGCTGGATGCGGCGTTGCAAGGCATGGGCTTGTGCCAGTTGCCGGATTACTACGTGCTGGAGTATCTGCACAGCGGGGCGTTGGTGTCGTTGCTGGAGGCTCATCAACCGCCGAATACCGCCGTGTGGGCGCTGTACCCGCAGCAGCGGCATTTGTCGCCGAAGGTGAGGAAGTTGGTGGATTTCTTGAAGGTGGGTTTGGCGCAGAGGCCGGAGTACAGCGGGTTGTAATGGGGTATTTGGGCCGGCCTCTTCGCGAGCAAGCCCGCTCCCACATTTGACCGTGCTCCTACCCTGTGGGAGCGGGCTTGCTCGCGAAAGGCGCGACTCGGTGTGACAGGTTACCGCCGGTTAGCCCAGCGCAACTTCAACCACTCCAAGTCTTCCGGCCGAGTCACCTTGATATTGTCCGAACGCCCTTCGACTAGGCGCGGCGCCTGCCCGGACCATTCCATGGCCGACGCTTCATCGGTGATCACCGCATCGGCCACCAGGCTGTCGGCCAAGGCGCGATGCAAAGCGCCAAGGCGAAACATCTGCGGCGTGTAAGCCTGCCAGATCAGGCTGCGATCAACGGTATCCACCACACGGCCATGCTTGTCGACACGCTTGAGGGTGTCGCGCGCCGGCACCGCCAGCAGGCCGCCTACCGGATCATCAGCCAGTTCCGCCAACAATTTGTCGAGGTCATCACGGCTCAGGTTAGGCCGCGCAGCGTCATGCACCAACACCCAGTCGTCATCACTGGCGCCCAGGGCGTTGAGTTGCAGCAGCGCATTGAGTACCGAGCCGGAACGTTCCGAGCCCCCGTCGGCACGCTGGATACGCGGGTCAGTGGCGCATGCCAAGGTGGGCCAATATGGATCGTCAATTGCAAGACTGACCACCAGGCCCTTGAGGCGTGGGTGGTCGAGAAAACAGCCGAGGCTGTGTTCGAGAATAGTGCGCCCGCCCAATTGCAGGTACTGCTTGGGACGGTCCGCAGCCATACGGGCACCGACGCCCGCGGCAGGAATCACGGCCCAGAAGGCCGGTAAATCGTGGCTCATTGGGCCAACTGGTAGAGGGTCTCGCCCTCCTTGACCATGCCCAACTCATGGCGAGCCCGCTCTTCAACGGTCTCCGTGCCTTTTTTCAGCTCAAGCACTTCAGCGTCGAGGACGCGGTTGCGCTCCAGCAGGCGTTCGTTTTCGGCACGCTGGTCGGCAATTTGCTGGGTCAACTCTTCCACCTGCGCAAAGCTGCCATTACCGACCCATAGGCGGTACTGCAGGCCAGCCAGCAACAAGAGCAAGACGAGGAACAACCAATTGGGACTGCGCATCGAAATCCGGGTATCCAGTGAAAAAAGACAGTCATGCAAACCTTTTGCAGCAACTGATAGCACAAAGCCTGGAAAAACCAGGCTTGCGCTTGTCAGTCAGCAGATTAGCGCCGAAATTCACACTTTCGTGAAATTTCTGACGCAACCCGCCGACTTTTTACCATTTACTGCTTAGCCGCGAAACTCGCCGCGACCGTTGTACTTGGCTTTACCTGCCAATTGCTCTTCGATGCGCAGCAATTGGTTGTACTTGGAGACGCGATCGGAACGGCACAGGGAACCGGTCTTGATCTGGCCCGCCGAAGTACCCACGGCCAGGTCGGCAATGGTGGAATCTTCGGTTTCGCCGGAGCGATGGGAGATCACAGCGGTATAGCCCGCGGCCTTGGCCATCTGGATGGCTTCCAGGGTTTCGGTCAAGGTGCCGATCTGGTTGAACTTGATCAGGATCGAGTTGGCGATCTTCTTGTCGATGCCTTCTTTCAGGATCTTGGTGTTGGTCACGAACAAGTCGTCGCCCACCAACTGGATTTTCTCGCCGATCTTGTCGGTGAGGATTTTCCAGCCATCCCAATCGGACTCGTCCAGGCCATCTTCGATCGAGATGATCGGGTAGCGCTGGGTCAGGCCCTTCAGGTATTCAGCAAAACCTTCTGAGTTGAACACCTGGCCTTCGCCGGACAGGTTGTACTTGCCGTCTTCATAGAATTCGCTGGCGGCGCAGTCCAGGGCCAGGGTCACGTCGGTACCCAGCTTGTAGCCAGCGTTGGCCACGGCTTCGGAGATGACTTTCAGTGCATCTTCGTTGGAGGCCAGGTTCGGTGCGAAACCACCTTCGTCACCCACAGCGGTGCTCAGGCCACGGGCCTTCAGTACAGCCTTGAGGTGATGGAAAATCTCGGTGCCCATGCGCAGGCCTTCGGAGAAGGACTTGGCGCCCACCGGCTGCACCATGAACTCCTGGATGTCGACGTTGTTATCCGCGTGCTCGCCACCGTTGATGATGTTCATCATCGGTACCGGCATCGAGTAGACGCCCGGGGTGCCGTTCAGGTTGGCGATGTGCGCGTACAACGGCAGGTCCTGGTCCTGCGCAGCCGCCTTGGCAGCCGCCAGGGATACCGCGAGGATGGCGTTAGCGCCGAGGCTGCCTTTGTTTTCAGTGCCGTCGAGCTTGATCATCGCGTGGTCCAGGGCTTTCTGATCCAGCGGGTCCTTGCCCAGCAACAGGTCACGAATCGGACCGTTGATGTTGGCTACAGCCTTGAGTACACCCTTGCCCAGGTAACGGCTCTTGTCGCCATCACGCAGTTCCAGCGCTTCGCGCGAACCGGTGGAAGCACCGGACGGCGCGCAGGCGCTGCCGATGATGCCGTTATCGAGAAGCACGTCGGCTTCGACGGTGGGGTTGCCACGGGAGTCGAGAACTTCACGACCTTTGATGTCGACGATTTTTGCCATTGTTGTAAACACTCCAAAGTTGACGAAAACGACGCAGCTGAAGGAAATTTTTTGACCGACCGCAAGGGTGGAACAACGGGGCAGGCTTGCAGACGACAAGGCTCAGGCCCGGGGGCCTGAGCGTAAAGCGTGGGAAATTCTACCGGAGAAATGCCAGTTACGCGGTCTCTACCGTCGGAAAACTCTTGACCAGCTCGTCCAACTGCTTGAGTTGGGCCAGGAATGGCTCCAGCTTGTCCAGGCGCAGGGCGCATGGGCCGTCGCACTTGGCGTTGTCCGGGTCTGGGTGAGCTTCAAGGAACAGGCCCGCCAGCGACTGGCTCATGCCCGCCTTGGCCAGGTCCGTCACTTGGGCACGACGCCCGCCAGCGGAGTCCGAACGACCACCGGGCATTTGCAGCGCGTGGGTCACGTCGAAGAACACCGGGTACTCGAACTGTTTCATGATGCCGAAACCGAGCATGTCCACCACGAGGTTGTTATAGCCGAAGCTCGAACCCCGCTCGCAGAGGATCAACTGGTCGTTACCCGCTTCCACGCACTTGCTCAGGATGTGTTTCATTTCCTGGGGCGCAAGGAACTGGGCTTTCTTGATATTGATCACAGCGCCGGTCTTGGCCATGGCGACCACGAGGTCGGTCTGGCGCGACAGGAAGGCTGGCAACTGGATGATGTCGCACACCTCGGCGACCACGGCAGCCTGCTCAGGCTCGTGGACGTCGGTGATGATCGGCACGCCGAAGGCTTGCTTGATGTCCTGGAAGATCCGCATGCCTTCTTCAAGGCCCGGGCCGCGATAGGAGGTTACGGACGAACGGTTGGCCTTGTCGAAGCTGGCCTTGAAGACATAAGGGATACCCAGTTTCTGGGTGACCCGAACGTACTCTTCACACACCTGCATCGCCATGTCGCGGCTTTCCAGCACGTTCATGCCGCCGAACAGCACCATGGGCTTGTCGTTGGCAATCTCGATGTCGCCTACGCGAATGATCTTCTGGGCCATCAGGTTTACGCCTTCTTCTGATGTTGCGTCAGTGCTGCTTTGACGAAACCACTGAACAATGGGTGACCGTCACGCGGTGTCGAGGTGAACTCCGGGTGGAACTGGCAGGCCACGAACCATGGATGATCCGGTGCCTCGACCACTTCAACCAGCTTGCCATCACCGGAGCGGCCGGAGATTTTCAGGCCAGCTTCTTTGATCTGCGGCAGCAGGTTGTTGTTCACTTCGTAGCGGTGGCGGTGACGCTCGACGATCACGTCCTTGCCGTAGCAGTCGTGTACCAGCGAGCCGGCTTCCAGCAGGCAGTCCTGTGCACCCAGGCGCATGGTGCCGCCCAGGTCGGACGTTTCGGTACGGGTTTCAACGGCGCCGGTGGCGTCTTCCCACTCGGTGATCAGGCCCACGACCGGATGGCCGCTGCTGTGATCGAACTCGGTGGAGTTGGCGTCTTTCCAGCCCAGCACGTTACGGGCGAACTCGATAACGGCCACTTGCATGCCCAGGCAGATACCCAGGTACGGCACCTTGTTTTCACGGGCGTACTGCACGGCAGTGATCTTGCCTTCCACGCCACGCAGGCCGAAACCGCCCGGCACGAGGATCGCGTCAACGCCTTCGAGCAGCGCGGTGCCCTGGTTCTCGATGTCTTCGGAATCGATGTAGCGCAGGTTGACCTTGGTACGGTTGCTGATGCCGGCGTGGCTCATGGCTTCGATCAGCGACTTGTACGCGTCCAGCAGTTCCATGTACTTACCGACCATGGCGATGGTGACTTCATGCTCAGGGTTGAGCTTGGCGTCGACAACCGCTTCCCACTCGGACAGGTCGGCACCGCCGCACTGCAAACCGAAACGCTCGACCACAAAATCATCCAGCCCCTGGGAATGCAGGATGCCCGGGATCTTGTAGATGGTGTCGGCGTCTTCCAGGGCAATCACCGCACGCTCTTCAACGTTGGTGAACTGCGCGATCTTGCGGCGCGAGGAAATGTCGATCGGGTGATCGGAGCGGCATACCAACACGTCCGGCTGCAGGCCGATGGAACGCAGTTCCTTGACCGAGTGCTGGGTAGGCTTGGTTTTGGTTTCGCCGGCAGTGGCGATGTAGGGCACCAGTGTCAGGTGCATCAGCATCGCGCGCTTGGCGCCGACTTCGAAACGCAACTGGCGGATGGCCTCGAGGAACGGTTGGGACTCGATGTCACCCACGGTGCCACCGATCTCGACCATTGCCACGTCGGCATCGCCTGCACCCTTGATGATGCGGCGCTTGATTTCGTCGGTGATGTGCGGGATCACCTGGATGGTTGCACCCAGGTAGTCACCACGGCGCTCTTTGCGCAGCACGTGCTCGTAGACACGGCCGGTGGTGAAGTTGTTGTTCTGGGTCATGGTCGTGCGGATAAACCGCTCGTAGTGGCCCAGGTCCAGGTCGGTCTCGGCGCCGTCGTGGGTGACGAACACTTCACCGTGCTGGAACGGGCTCATGGTGCCCGGGTCAACGTTGATGTATGGGTCCAGCTTGAGCATGGTGACCTTAAGTCCCCGCGCCTCCAGGATGGCCGCCAATGAAGCGGAGGCAATGCCTTTCCCCAATGAAGAAACAACACCGCCCGTGACGAATATGTAGCGCGTCATGAAAAACCCTAGAAGTCTGCGTTAAAGCGGTCCGAGCCGCCGGGGAAAGCGAAGGAAGGCCGAAGCCCCCGATCACCTGCATTAATCACAGTGCACCTTTCAAAAAAACCGCCGCGTTGTGACAGACCAGCAATGAAACACCGGTACGTTGATCGCTACACATTTTTTGGAATCGCCCAGCAAAGACTGCTTGGTAATCGGCAACGACTGCGATTCAGGCGAATCCACAGAAGTTGTATCAAGAAGGGAGCGTAGTCTACCGGAAAGGCGCTATCAGCTCAAACCTTGATCGCAGGTCTGTGGCAACCAATCCAATTGCACCTCACCCACCGACCTGGTCCATGCCCCCGCAACGCTTGGCACAACCAGCAATTGCTCGCCCCGATAGACCAGCGGCAATCTGCCACGGGCAAAGCCCGGCATGCCGCTTTCATTCAGCAGACGCTTGAGATCCCGCCGGCCTCGGCCCGGTACGTCGATGATTTCGCCACCCTGGCGATAACGAACCTGCAGCGGGCCTTCAGGGGCCTTGCCGATAAATCTCAGTTGACCATTGCCCGTTAACTCTAGTGGATTTTGCGGATCGGGCCAGCTCACCGACGCGTCGGAAAACTCCGACCATGTTGAGGGCAGCCACCAGATGCGTTCACCACTACGCTGTATTTGGCCGTCGGCCAGGCGCCATAGAGGCTGTGCGTCACGCTTGGCATCGCGCAGGGCATCCCAACCAGCCCAGTGATCGCTGTCGGGTAAACGGGTCAGTGGCGTGAGCCAATGCCGCAGGGCGTTACGCTGTCGGGCATCGGACAATTCACGCAATGGTTCAAGCGCCAGGGACTGCAGAGGCAACCAGGGAAACGCAGAAGGCTGATCGGCACGCTGCAGGTCGATCAGCGCCAAGTCGTCGAGCAGCCCTTGAGCCTCAGCCATGTGCTCAGCCGTGCGAGCCAGGTGGGTGATCGCCTTGGGCCAGCGCTCCGTCAGGGTGGGGAGTACACGGTGACGCAGGTAATTGCGGGAAAACCGGGGATCAACGTTGGAGGGGTCTTCGATCCACTGCAACTGATGCTGCTGCGCGTAGGCGTCCAGTTCGCTACGGGAGAACGCCAGCAACGGCCGCACCAAGCAGCCTTGGGCCAACGGGCGATGCTCAGGCATAGCCGCCAACCCTCGCACACCGGCGCCACGCAGCAGGCGAAACAGCAGGGTTTCGGCTTGATCGTCGCAATGCTGGCCGGTGAAAAGCACCTCCCCTGCCCCCATGACCTGCATGAACGCTTGGTAGCGCGCATCGCGGGCCGCACGCTCAAGGCTTGCCCCCGGACTGACCTGCACGCGCATGACGCGCAAAGGTACGCCCAGGGTGTCGCAGACCGATTGGCAATGAGCAGGCCACGCATCGGCAGCAGCTTGCAGGCCATGGTGGACATGGACGGCGCTGAGGGGCGGTAATGTTTCGGATTTTGCCAGGGTGGCCAGAAGATGCAGCAGCACGGTGGAATCGAGCCCACCGGAGAACGCGATATGCCACGCCGGCGCGTTGCGCCAGGGGGACAGGGCTTGCAGGAATTTGGCGGATAAGCTGGGCGTCATGACAAAGTACCGCCATCAATCTGGAATGAGATAAACCAGCCTGCACAAAACAATGTGGGAGCGGGCTTGCTCGCGAATGCGGTGTATCAGACACATATTCAGTGACTGACAATCCGCATTCGCGAGCAAGCCCGCTCCCACATTTTAGTACTACGTTGCTCTTAGAGGCCGTAGCTCATCAGGCGCTCATAACGACGAGCCAGCAGCGCTTCGTTATCCAGCTTCTTGAGCATCGCCAGTTGCGCCCCCAACTCGGCACGGATGGTCGCAGCAGCGGCAGCCGGATCACGGTGAGCGCCGCCCAGTGGCTCGGCGATGACCTTGTCCACGATACCCAGGCCTTTGAGGCGATCGGCGGTGATGCCCATGGCTTCGGCAGCGTCCGGCGCCTTTTCGGCGGTTTTCCACAGGATCGAGGCACAACCTTCCGGCGAGATCACCGCGTAGGTCGAGTACTGCAACATGTTCAGTTGGTCGCACACGCCAATGGCCAGTGCACCGCCGGAACCACCTTCACCGATCACGGTGGCGATGATCGGGGTTTTCAGGCGGGCCATGACGCGCAGGTTCCAGGCAATCGCTTCGCTCTGGTTGCGCTCTTCGGCGTCGATACCCGGGTAGGCACCCGGCGTGTCGATGAAGGTCAGGATCGGCATCTTGAAGCGCTCGGCCATTTCCATCAGGCGGCACGCCTTGCGATAGCCTTCCGGGCGCGGCATGCCGAAGTTGCGGCGTACTTTCTCGCGCACTTCACGGCCTTTCTGGTGACCGATCACCATCACCGGCTGGTCGTCCAGGCGAGCGATGCCGCCCACGATGGCCGCGTCGTCGGAGAAGTGACGGTCGCCGTGCAACTCGTCGAACTCGGTGAAGATATGTTCGATGTAGTCCAGGGTGTAGGGACGGCGCGGGTGGCGAGCCAGGCGCGCGATCTGCCAGCTGGTCAGCTTGCCGAAGATGTCTTCGGTGAGCGTGCTGCTCTTGTCTTGCAGGCGAGCGATTTCATCGCCGATGTTCAGCGAATTGTCATTGCCGACCAGGCGCAGCTCTTCGATCTTGGCTTGCAGGTCAGCGATCGGCTGTTCGAAATCAAGAAAATTCGGGTTCATAAGCGTCCGTCTTGGGTCGACGGCCAAGGGGTGCCTGGCCAGCCGGTTGTCTATTCGCGCCCTACCTTAAGGGAGAGGCGCGTTTAGGTCGAGATTAAATGTTTAGTCGAGATCAGATCTATCTGGCCGTCAACGGTATTGGAGGAAGACGTTGTCTCGCCCGAACTGGTCACGCAATGCTTGAATCAAGCCATCAGCGGGATCAATTCGCCACGTCTCACCAAACTGCAACATGGCCTTGGCATCGCTGCCGGTGTACTCCATGGTCACCGGGCACGCGCCCCGGTGGCGTTTGAGCAGGTCACCCAACCAGCGTAGCTGATCGCCTTTGAGCGCTTCGGTCTTGACCTTCAGGCGCAGGCTCTCGGCCAGGTTGGTGCGGGCATCTTCCATGCTCATCACCCGCTTGATGCGCAAGCGCAGGCCACCGGAGAAGTCATCATTGCTGACCTCCCCTTCCACCACCACCATGGCGTCGGTCTGCAGCAACGACTGGGCGGAGTGAAACGCATCGGCAAACAATGACGCTTCGATGCGGCCCGAGCGGTCATCGAGGGTGATGAAGCCCATCTTGTCGCCCTTCTTATTTTTCATCACCCGCAGGGCGATGATCATACCGGCGACGGTCTGGGTATCCCGCGCCGGTTTCAGGTCGATGATGCGCTGACGGGCAAAACGGCGGATTTCGCCTTCGTACTCGTCAATCGGGTGACCGGTAAGGTACAGGCCCAAGGTGTCTTTCTCACCCTTGAGGCGCTCCTTGAGGGTCAGTTCCTTGGCCTTGCGATGGTTGGCGTAGACATCCGCATCTTCTTCGACGAACAGCCCGCCAAACAGGTCGGCGTGGCCGCTGTCATGGGTACGGGCGGTCTGTTCGGCGGCCTTGATCGCCTCTTCCATGGCGGTCAGCAGCACCGCGCGGTTGCGGTCGATATTGGCCTGGTAAGCCTTCGGCTCATCATGGAAATACGGACCAAGACGGTCGAGTGCACCACTGCGGATCAGGCCATCGAGGGTACGCTTGTTGATGCGCTTGAGGTCAACGCGTGCGCAAAAGTCGAACAGGTCCTTGAACGGCCCGTCCTGACGCGCTTCGGTAATGGCCTCGACCGGACCTTCGCCCACGCCTTTGATCGCGCCGAGGCCATAGATGATGCGGCCTTCGTCGTTCACCGTGAACTTGAACTCCGAAGCGTTCACGTCCGGCGCGTCGAGGCGCAGCTTCATGGTGCGCACTTCCTCGATCAAGGTCACGACCTTGTCGGTGTTGTGCATATCCGCCGAGAGTACCGCCGCCATGAACGGCGCCGGGTAGTGGGCTTTCAGCCAGGCGGTCTGGTACGACACCAGGCCGTAGGCGGCGGAGTGGGATTTGTTGAAGCCATAACCGGCGAATTTTTCTACCAGGTCGAAGATGTTACCGGCCAGGTCGGCATCGATGTTGTTAGTCGCGCAGCCTTCAATGAAACCGCCACGCTGCTTGGCCATTTCCTCGGGCTTTTTCTTACCCATGGCACGACGCAACATGTCCGCACCACCGAGGGTGTAGCCAGCCATCACCTGGGCGATCTGCATCACCTGTTCCTGGTACAGGATGATGCCGTAGGTCGGCGCCAGTACGGGCTTGAGGCCCTCGTACTGGTAGTCGGAGTGCGGGTAAGCCAGCTCGGCCCGCCCGTGTTTACGGTTGATGAAGTCATCCACCATGCCCGATTGCAGCGGGCCCGGACGGAACAGGGCCACCAGTGCGATCAAGTCTTCCAGGCAGTCGGGCTTGAGCTTTTTGATCAGCTCTTTCATGCCCCGGGATTCAAGCTGGAACACTGCGGTGGTTTCGGCTTTTTGCAGCAGGCTGTAGGTCGGTTTGTCATCCAGCGGGATAAACGCGATATCCAGCGGTTCTTCGCCGACCTTGGCACGGTCGCGGTTGATGGTCTTGAGCGCCCAGTCGATGATCGTCAGGGTCCGCAGGCCGAGGAAGTCGAACTTCACCAGGCCGGCGGCCTCCACATCGTCCTTGTCGAACTGGGTGACCAGGCCGTCGCCTTCTTCATCGCAATAGATCGGCGAAAAGTCGGTGAGCTTGGTCGGGGCGATAACCACGCCACCGGCGTGTTTACCGACGTTACGCACCACGCCTTCGAGCTTGCGCGCCATGTCCCAGATTTCGGCGGCTTCTTCATCGACCTTGATGAAGTCGCGCAGGATTTCTTCCTGCTCGTAGGCTTTTTCCAGGGTCATGCCGACTTCGAACGGGATCATCTTCGACAGGCGGTCCGCCAAACCGTAGGACTTGCCCTGCACCCGCGCCACGTCGCGGATTACCGCTTTGGCGGCCATGGAACCGAAGGTGATGATCTGACTTACCGCGTTGCGGCCATATTTTTCGGCCACGTACTCAATCACGCGGTCACGGCCATCCATGCAGAAGTCGACGTCGAAGTCGGGCATGGAAACCCGTTCCGGGTTCAGGAATCGTTCGAACAGCAGGTCATATTCCAGCGGGTCAAGGTCGGTGATCTTCTGTACGTAAGCCACCAGAGAACCAGCACCTGACCCCCGGCCGGGGCCTACCGGTACACCGTTGTTTTTGGCCCACTGGATAAAGTCCATTACGATCAGGAAGTAGCCGGGGAACCCCATCTGGATAATGATATCCAGCTCGAAATTCAACCGATCGACATACACCTGGCGCTTGGCGTCGTAGTCCTCGGTGGTGTCCTTGGGCAGCAGGACGCTGAGGCGTTCCTCCAGGCCATCGAACGACACTTTGCGAAAGTACTCGTCGATGGTCATGCCATCGGGAATCGGGAAGTTGGGCAGGAAGTGTTTACCCAGTTTCACTTCGATGTTGCAGCGCTTGGCGATCTCGACGGAGTTCTCCAGGGCCTCGGGCAAATCGCTGAACAGCTGCGCCATTTCATCGGCGCTTTTGAGGTACTGCTCTTCGCTGTAGTTCTTGGAGCGGCGCGGGTCATCCAGGGCCCGGCCTTCGCCGATGCACACGCGGGTCTCGTGGGCTTCGAAATCTTCTTTCTTGATAAAACGCACATCGTTGGTCGCCACCAGCGGTGCACCCAGCTTATCGGCCAGGGCTACGGCAGCGTGCAGATGCTCCTCATCGTTGGGGCGGTTGGTGCGCTGGACTTCCAGGTAGAAACGGCCTGGGAACACCTGCATCCACTCACGCGCCAGTACTTCGGCTTCCTGAGGGTTGCCGCCCAGCAGCGCGATACCAATTTCGCCCTCTTTGGCCGCCGAGAGCATGATCAGGCCTTCGCTGGCTTCGGCCACCCACTCGCGCTCGATGATGATCGAGCCGTTACGCTGGCCGTCGATAAAGCCACGGGAGATCAGTTCGGTGAGGTTGCGATAACCCACGCCGTTCATCGCCAGCAGGCTGATGCGGCTCAGGGGGTTATCCGGGTCTTTGTTGGACAGCCACAGATCGGCGCCACAGATCGGCTTGATGCCGGCGCCCATGGCGTTCTTGTAGAACTTGACCAGGGAACACATGTTGTTCTGGTCGGTAACCGCGACCGCAGGCATGTTCATGCCCACCAGGGTTTTGACCAGCGGTTTGATCCGTACCAGGCCGTCGACCAGGGAGTACTCAGTGTGCAGGCGTAGATGAACGAATGAAGCCGGCATAGTGATCCTGTCTTGATACATGAAAACAACAAGGCCCGGATTGTACCGGGCCTGGGTAAAAACATCAGCCTTGCCGCTAAACCTCGATCAGACTTTCACGGGCCTCATAAGCCTGGCGTACCGGGGCAAACGAGCGGCGATGGATCGGGGTGGGGCCGAGCCGAGCCAGAGCTTCCAGATGAACGGGCGTCGGGTAGCCTTTATGGCCACCAATGCCGTAGCCGGGATAGATCAATTCGAACGCGGCCATTTCACGGTCGCGGCTGACCTTGGCCAGGATCGAGGCGGCGGCAATGGCGGGAACCTTACTATCACCCTTGACCACCGCTTCGGATGGCATTGGCAGCTTGGGGCAGCGGTTACCGTCGATCATCGCCATTTTCGGGGTGATGTGCAGCCCTTCCACAGCACGCTGCATCGCCAGCATGGTGGCGTGCAGGATATTCAGTTCATCGATTTCTTCGACTTCAGCCCGGGCGATATGCCAGCTCAGGGCTTTTTCACAGATCTCGTCATAGAGCTTTTCGCGACGGGCTTCGGTGAGCTTCTTCGAATCGTTGAGCCCCAGGATCGGGCGGTTCGGATCAAGGATCACCGCCGCCGTAACCACTGCGCCACACAGCGGGCCGCGCCCGACTTCGTCAACACCCGCCACCAGTTCATGGGCTTGGGCAACGAGGCTGAAATCCAGGCCCATTTGCATGGTCATAAGGCTTCCTGTTTATGGCCGATCAAGGTCAACACGGCGTCGGCCGCCTGGTTCGAGGCATCACGGCGTAACGTGCGGTGAATATCGTCGAAACCACGGGTCTGCTCTTCGCCGCCGTCAATCAAGGGTAATAGGGTTTGCGCAAGCGCTTCGGGCGTTGCATCGTCCTGCAACAACTCCGGCACCAGCAGGCGCTGGGCCAGCAGGTTGGGCAAGGAAATGTAAGGGCTCTTGACCATGCGCTTGAGGATCCAAAAGGTCAGTGGCGCCAGGCGATAGGCCACGACCATCGGGCGCTTGTACAGCAAGGCCTCAAGCGTGGCGGTGCCCGAGGCGATCAACACCGCATCGCAGGCTGCCAGGGCCAGGTGGGACTGGCCATCGAGCAGGGTCAACGGCAGGTTGCGACCTTCCAGCAGCGTTTCGATCTGCGCACGGCGTTGTGGGCTGGCGCAAGGCAGCACAAAGCGGATTCCCGGCTTTTGCGCCTGGAGACGTTCGGCGGCATCAAAAAACAGCGCTCCCAAACGTCCTACCTCGCCGCCACGGCTCCCTGGCATCAACGCAACCAAGGGGCCATCCGGCAAGCCCAGCTCGGCACGTGCAGCCGTACGATCAGCTTGCAAGGGAATGGCGTCAGCCAGGGTGTGGCCGACAAACCGCACCGGCACGCCCTTCTCTTCGTAGAACCGGGCTTCGAATGGCAGCAAGGTCAACATCAGGTCGCAGCCTTCGCGGATTTTCAACACCCGCTTCTGGCGCCACGCCCACACGGATGGGCTGACGTAGTGCACGGTCTTGATCCCGGCCTGGCGCAACTTGAGTTCGATATTGAGCGTGAAATCCGGCGCATCGATGCCGATAAAGACGTCAGGCTTTTCTTCGATCAGCGTCTTGATCAGCAGCTTGCGGCGAGCCAGCAGCTCACGCAGGCGCCCCAAGACTTCCACCAGCCCCATGACTGACAGGCGCTCCATGGGGAAGTAGGAGGTCAGGCCTTCGGCCTGCATCAACGGGCCACCGACCCCGATAAATTCTACCGCTGGATGCTGGGCCTTGAGCGCCCGCATCAAGCCAGCACCCAGGATATCGCCGGAAGCTTCACCGGCCACGAGCGCAATACGCAAAGTGGCCATGATCAGCGGGTGATGCCGCGAGTCGAGGTCTGGATAGAGTCACGGAACACCGCGACTTCCGGGAACTGCGTGGCAGGCTCGGCCAACTCGGCCAAGGCCTGTTCCACGGTCAACCCTTGGCGGTAAACCGTCTTGTAGGCACGGCGCAGGGCGTGAATGGCTTCTTCGCTGAAACCGCGACGACGCATGCCTTCGAAGTTCATGCTACGGGCTTCGGCAGGGTTGCCGAACACCGTCACGAACGCCGGGACATCCTTGCCGATGGCGGTGCCCATGCCGGAAAAGCTGTGGGCACCGATGTGGCAGTACTGATGCACCAGGGTAAACCCGGAGAGGATCGCCCAGTCATCAACGTGCACATGGCCTGCCAACGCAGTGTTGTTGACCAGGATGCAATGGTTGCCGATCACGCTGTCATGGCCGATGTGCGCATAGGCCATGACCAGGTTGTGATCACCCAAGGTGGTTTCGGCGCGATCCTGCACGGTGCCGCGGTGAATGGTGACGCCTTCACGAATGATGTTGTGGTCACCGATTACCAGGCGTGTTTCTTCACCCTTGTACTTCATGTCCGGGGTGTCTTCGCCTACCGAGGAAAACTGGTAGATACGATTGTGTTTGCCAATGCGGGTCGGACCCTTGAGGATCACGTGCGGCCCGATGACAGTCCCCTCGCCGATTTCAACACCTGCGCCGACGATCGACCAAGGGCCGACCTCAACGTCGGCGGCCAGTACGGCCGACGGATCGATGATTGCGCGAGGGTCAATCAAACTCATAGTTTGCGTTCCGCACAGATGATCTCGGCAGAGCACACCGGCTTGCCATCTACCGAGGCCTGGCATTCGAACTTCCAGATCTGGCGTTTGCAACTGATGAACTTGGCTTCCAGGATCAACTGGTCACCCGGGGTGACCGGGTTGCGAAAACGCAGCTTGTCCGAACCCACGAAATAGTAAAGCGTGCCGTCGGCAGGCTTGAGGTCGAGCATTTTGAAACCAAGGATACCGGCAGCCTGGGCCATGGCTTCGATGATCAACACACCTGGCATGATTGGATGCGCAGGAAAGTGACCATTGAAGAATGGTTCGTTGATGCTGACATTCTTGTAGGCACGAATGCGCTTTTCCTCGACGTTGAGGTCCACTACGCGGTCCACCAGCAGGAACGGGTAACGGTGAGGCAGGTATTCGCGAATCTCGTTGATGTCCATCATTTCGGGGGGAAGCCTGTAATAAAGATTGGGGGCGGGCGCACCAGGCGCACGCCCCGCTAGCAAATCAAGGAGGCTGTCTAGCGGCCGCGCACACTTGATATGGAAATGGTATCAGCCTTCTGATGAAGCATTACCGCCGGGGGTCACGTCCCCGACACGCTTTTCAAGCTGTTTGATACGTCGTGCCATGTCGTCGATCTTCCTCAAACGCGCGGCACTCTTGCGCCATTCGGCCGCAGGTTGCATCGCGGTACCGGACGAGTAGGCCCCTGGCTCTGTGATCGAGTGGGTCACCATGGTCATGCCGGTGATGAAGACGTTGTCGCAAATATCGATATGCCCCACCAGCCCTACGCCACCGGCGAGCATGCAATGCTTGCCGATCTTGGTGCTGCCGGAAATACCCACGCAGGCGGCCATGGCGGTGTGATCGCCAATCTGTACGTTGTGGGCGATCTGGATCTGGTTATCGAGCTTCACCCCGTTACCGATCACGGTATCGGCCAGGGCCCCGCGATCCACAGCAGTGTTCACACCGATCTCCACATCGTCGCCGATCAGTACGCCACCGACCTGGGCGATCTTGTGCCAGATGCCCTTGGCATTGGCAAAGCCGAAGCCCTCACCACCGATCACGGCGCCCGACTGGATGACCACACGCTGACCGATACGCACATCGTGGTAAAGGGTCACACGAGGAGCCAGCCAGCCATCGGCACCAATTTCGCAGCGCGCGCCAATGAAACAATGGGCACCCACAGTGACGCCCGCACCAATACGCGCCCCACTCTCGATCACGGCAAACGCACCGATGCTGGCGGCAGGGTCAACCTGGGCATCATCGGCGATCACGGCAGACGGGTGAATACCGCCGGCCGCCTTCGGCTTGGGATCGAACAAGTGCGACGCCTTGGCGTACGACAGGTACGGGTCGGCCACCACCAGCGCATCCCCGGTAAACCCTTCGGCGTCAGCGGCCTTCAGCAACACGGCTGCGGCCTGGCAGTCGACCAGGTATTTACGGTATTGAGGATTTGCGAGGAAGCTCAACTGAGCTGGGCCAGCCTCCTGCAAGGTGGCTAGCCCAGTGATTTCTTTCTCCTTGGAGCC
This sequence comes from Pseudomonas sp. AM4(2022), assembly GCF_036346515.1. NCBI lineage: Bacteria > Pseudomonadati > Pseudomonadota > Gammaproteobacteria > Pseudomonadales > Pseudomonadaceae > Pseudomonas > Pseudomonas sp. AM4(2022). The sequence continues at coordinate 37,951 of NZ_JAOTNW010000003.1, read as the reverse complement.
ACGCAAGGTGGCCCCGAGGAACTCGGCCAACTCGCCGAGTTTGATAGTCGCTGTCATGGTTTACTTCAGCTGATTCATGCGCTCGATCACCTGGCGGGTGATGTCGTATTGAGGCTTGACGTCGATCACGGCGCCACGCTCGAACACCAAGTCAAAGGCACCCTTCTTGATGACTTCTTCCACAGCGCTGTCCAATTTCGGCTTGAGCTGCTTGAGCATTTCGCGGTCGGCCACTGCCTTGGCTTCGTTCAGTTCCTTGGATTGGAACTGGTAGTCACGGGCCTTTTGCTTGAATTCAAGCTCCAGACGCTCGCGCTCGCCTTGCTGCATCTTGTCGCCACCGGCTACCAGACGATCCTGGATGCCCTTGGCGCTGCTTTCCAGGGTTTTGAGCTTGGTCAGTTGCGGACCGAATTTCTTCTCGGCATCCACGGCGTATCGCTTGGCCGCATCGGATTCCAGCAGGGCCATCTGATAATTCAGGACCGCGATTTTCATTTCGGCGAAGGCCGGGGTGGTGACCAGCACAGTGGCCAGCAAGACCAATTGAGTCAACTTACGCACGATGTACTCCTACAGAATCCGTTGTCGTTATCTTAGGTCAGACGCTTAGAACGTCTGGCCGAGGGAGAATTGGAAAATCTGGGTTTCAGCGTTATCCGGTTTCTTGATCGGCATGGCCAGAGCAAAACTCAACGGGCCCAGCGCAGTCACCCAGGTCACACCCACGCCCACGGAGCTCGCCAGGTTGCTGAGGCTTACGTCGTTGCACTGGGTGTTGGACTTCAGCCCGCTTGGGTTCTTGATCTGCTCGCACTTGGAGTCGAACACGTTACCCACGTCCCAGAAGACCGACGTCCGCAGGGAGCGCTGGTCCTTGACGAACGGCAGCGGGAACAGGATCTCGGCACCACCCTGGATCAGCACGTTACCACCGAATGGCAGCGGGTCGTTGTCCGAGTCAGCGACAGTGCCTTGGTTACCGGTCCGGTCAACACCGCGGCTCGGCGTACCACGCGGACCCAAGGTGCTGTCCTTGAAGCCACGTACCGAGTTGAAACCACCTGCATAGTAGTTCTCGTAGAACGGCAAGCCATCGGTCGAACCATAACCGTCGCCATAGCCCAGCTCTGTGTGCAGGCGCATGGTGTAGTTATCGCTCAACGGCTGGAACAACTGGCCGCGGTAGTCGAGTTTGAAGAACGACAGGTCGCTGCCCGGCGTGGTGACTTCCGCAGTCAGGCTCTGGGAGTGGCCGCGGGTTGCCAGTACGCCTTTGTTCAGGGTCGACTCGGACCAGCCGGCAGACGCCTTGAAGTTCAGGAACTTGTCGCCTTCACGACGGGTGAAGTCGAAGATTTCATCCACGGTGTACACACCGGTCTTGATCTCATCCTGCTGCGCGGTGAGGCCGAAGGTCAGGCGCGACGTCTCGCTGATCGGGTAACCCACGTTGACACCGGCCCCCAGGCTGTCGATCGCATAGCTTGCAACGTCAACATCGAGGTCTTTGTAGTCGGTGGTGCGGTAGAAGGCGTTGTAGCCCAGGCTCACACCGTCTGCAGTCCAGTAGGGGTCGGTGTAGCCGAAGTTGTATCGGCTCTGGTATTCGCTGCGGGTCAGGCCGATGGACACACGGTTACCGGTACCCAGGAAGTTGTTCTGCGTGATCGAACCACCCAGGATCAAACCGGCGCTCTGGGCGAACCCGACGCTGGCGGTGATCGAACCCGAGGCTTGTTCTTCAACGGCGTAGTTCACGTCAACCTGGTCATCCACACCCGGTACGGCCGGGGTTTCGACGTTGACTTCCTTGAAGAAGCCCAGGCGCTCAAGACGGGTCTTGGATTGGTCGATCAGGTAGGTCGAAGCCCAGCCACCTTCCATCTGACGCATTTCACGACGCAGCACTTCGTCCGCAGACTTGGTGTTGCCACGGAAGTTGATGCGGTTGACGTAGGCACGCTTGCCCGGATCGACGACGAAGGTGATGTCCACGGTGTGGTCTTCATCATTCGGGGTCGGCACGCCGTTGACGTTGGCGAAGGTATAGCCTTCGTTACCCAGGCGACGGGTGATCAGTTCGGAAGTGGTGGTCATCAGCTTGCGCGAGAACACCTGGTCCTTCTGCACCAGCAACAGGGACTTGACCTGGTCTTCAGGCACTTTCAGGTCACCGCTGAGCTTGACGTCACGAACCTTGTACTTCTCGCCCTCGTTGACGTTGACGGTAATGTAGACGTGCTTCTTGTCCGGGGTGATGGACACCTGGGTCGAAGCGATGTCCATGTTGATATAGCCACGGTCCAGGTAGTAGGAGCGCAGGCGTTCCAGGTCACCGGAGAGTTTTTCACGGGCGTACTTGTCATCGTTCTTGAAGAACGACAACCAGTTGGTGGTCTTGAGTTCGAACAGGTCGACCAGGTCTTCATCAGGGAACTTGGTGTTGCCCACGACGTTGATGTGCTGGATGGCGGCCACGGTGCCTTCGTTGATGTTGACCTTCAGGCCCACACGGTTACGAGGCTGGGGGATCACTTCGGTTTCCACGGTCGCGGAGTAGCGGCCCTGGGCAACGTACTGGCGTTGCAGCTCGTTACGCACACCCTCAAGGGTAGCGCGCTGGAAGATCTCGCCCTCGGCCAGGCCCGATTGCTTCAGGCCCTTCATCAGGTCTTCAGTGGAGATGGCCTTGTTACCTTCGATCGCGATACTGGCGACGGAAGGTCGCTCGACGACCGTGATGACCAGGACGTTGCCTTCGCGACCCAGTTGGATATCTTGAAAGAACCCGGTTTTGAACAGCGCACGAGTGGATTCCACCAGGCGACGATCATCCGCCTGTTCCCCGACGTTCAACGGCAAGGCACCAAAGACGCTACCCGCGGAAACCCGCTGGAGGCCGTTGACGCGAATATCGGAGATGGTGAAGGACTCGGCGTGAACTTCGGCGATCATCAATACGGTGAGAACCGCAGTTAGCAGCAGACGTTTCATGAAGTCCTTTCTTATTCCAACTGGCAATAAACAAACTGCCGCAAAATGCGGCAGATTCGCAATTCAGCGAAGCGTTACAGACGTCCCAGATCGTTGACCAGGGCTAACAACATCACCCCGACCACCAAACTGATACCAATCTGTATCCCCCAACCCTGCACCCGATCCGACAAGGGGCGACCACGCACCCACTCGACCAGATAAAACAGCAGATGCCCCCCATCCAATACAGGAATGGGCAGCAAATTCAGAACCCCAAGGCTAATACTCAGATAAGCCAGGAAATTCAGGAAATCCGCGACACCCGACTGGGCAGAAGCGCCCGCCACTTTAGCAATGGTTATCGGTCCACTCAAGTTTTTTACCGAGAGCTCACCGAACAACATTTTCTTGAGGGATTCGAGGGTCAGCACGCTCATGGTCCAGGTGCGTTTCGCGCCCTCGCCAATCGCGGCCAAAGGCCCGAAACTGACCTCTCGCACCATCGATGGCGGCCATTCGACACCTTTGACCCCGGCCCCCAGGTATCCCCCGGCCGCCTTGGCCTCCCCTCTCACCGACAAGGTCACGGGGACGTCGATTTGAGCACCCTCGCGCTCAACTTTCAGCACAATTTTGGTATCAGGGCGCACACGCACCAGGTCGACCACCTGCTGCCAGTCACCCAGCGCCTGGCCATCAAGGGCCAACAGGCGATCACCGGTTTTCAGGCCGGCAGCCTGGGCCGGGCCTTTCGGATCGAGTTCAGCCAGCACCGGCGGCAAGGCCGGACGCCAAGGGCGAATCCCCAGGGATTTGATCGGATCGGGCTCATCTGCGCCCTTGAGCCAATGGTCCAGCGCCAATGCCCGCGGGGTTTCGGCACTGGAATCCTGGTCACGCACCACCACATTGACGGTGCCGCTTTCACCCAGGCGACGCACCAACTGCAAATTGACCGCGCCCCACCCCGTGGTGGGTTCGCCATCAATGGATACAATTTCCTGCCCTGCCGTCAGGCCCGCCTTGGCCGCGATGCTGTCGGCTTCGACCGCGCCAATGACCGGGCGCACCTGCTGACTGCCCAGCATGGCCAAGACCCAGAAGAACACCATCGCCAACAGGAAGTTGGCGATCGGTCCCGCCGCGACAATCGCGATACGCTGACGAACGGTCTTGCGATTGAAGGATTGGTCCAGTTGGTCTGCAGGCACTTCGCCTTCGCGCTCATCGAGCATCTTGACGTAGCCGCCCAACGGGATAGCAGCAATGACAAACTCAGTGCCGCGGCGATCATGCCAGCGCAACAACGGCATGCCGAAACCGACGGAAAAGCGCAATACCTTGACGCCGCAACGACGCGCCACCCAGAAGTGGCCGAATTCGTGGAAGGTAACCAACACACCCAGAGCAACCAGGGTGCCGACAATCATGTAGAGCGCACTCATCTAATTTCTCCGCATTTCAATTCAATGCCCGAAGACTCAAACCTGCCCGCGGCCTAACCCGCATTGCGATCCAACCATTGCCCGGCCAAGGTTCGAGCCTTGGTGTCGGCCTCGAACACCGCCTCCAGGTCATTCACCGCCACCACTGGCTCAAGCGCCAGGACGTCCTCGATGATACTCGCGATCTGCGGAAAGCGGATGCGCCGCTCAAGAAACGCCGCCACGGCCACTTCGTTGGCCGCGTTAAGCATCGCCGGGGCACTGTTACCCGCCTCGGCTGCTTGCCGCGCCAGGCGCAAACAAGGGAAACGCTGCTCGTCCGGAGCTTCGAAGTCCAGGCGCGCGATTGCAAACAGGTCCAGCGGTGCTACGCCGGAATCAATCCGCTCAGGCCACGCCAAGGCGTTGGCGATCGGTGTGCGCATGTCCGGGTTACCCAATTGCGCCAACACCGAACCATCCACGTAATCGACCAGGGAATGGATCACACTTTGTGGGTGAATGACCACCTCGACCTGGTCAGGCCGTGCATCGAATAGCCAGCATGCCTCGATCAACTCAAGGCCTTTGTTCATCATGCTCGCCGAATCCACGGAGATTTTGCGCCCCATGGACCAGTTCGGGTGGGCGCATGCCTGATCGGGAGACACATGTTCCAACTCGGCCGACGGAGTCTGGCGGAATGGCCCGCCAGATGCCGTCAGCAGAATCCGGCGCACGCCGACTTGGCTCAAGCCGCGGGCAAAATCACCGGGCATGCACTGGAAGATGGCGTTGTGCTCGCTGTCCAGAGGCAGCAGCACCGCGCCGCTCTTGCGCACCGCTTGCATAAAGAGCGCGCCGGACATGACCAAGGCTTCTTTATTGGCCAGCAGGATTTTCTTGCCAGCATCGACTGCCGCCAAGGTCGGGCGCAAACCTGCTGCACCGACAATCGCCGCCACTACGGTATCCACGTCCGCATCGGCCGAGACCTGGCACAACCCTGCCTCGCCGACCAATACCTGAGTGGCCAGCCCGGCAGCCCGCAGATCATCCTGCAGACGGCGAGCGGCAGCCACCTCTGGCACCACGGCAAAGCGCGGCGAGTGTCGCACGCACAAGGCCAGCAACTCGCGCAAACGCGTGAAGCCGGTCAGGGCGAAAACCTGATAGCGATCGGGGTGACGCGCAATGACGTCCAGGGTACTGAGCCCGACCGAGCCGGTCGCGCCCAGCACCGTAACCTGCTGCAGGCGGCTCACGAAGCGATCATCCACAACAGCACGGCAAAAATCGGCAGCGCGGCGGTGAGGCTGTCGATACGGTCAAGCACACCGCCATGACCTGGCAGCAGGTTACTGCTGTCCTTGATGCCAGCCTGGCGCTTGAACATGCTCTCGGTAAGGTCGCCCACCACCGAGATGAAGACGACGATAGCCGCCCCCAGCAAGGCCAGGAGTACTTCCTTTACCGACCAGTCACGCACCACACCGACCACCAGGGTGATCAGCAGCGTCAAAGCCAGGCCGCCGTATACGCCTTCCCAGCTCTTGCCTGGGCTGACGGCCGGGGCCAGCTTGCGCTTGCCAAAGGCTCGACCCGAGAAGTAGGCACCAATGTCAGCGCCCCACACCAACACCATCACAGCCAGGATCAATTCGTTGCCCAGCGGGTAACGTTTGATCTCCACCAGCCCTTGCCAGGCCGGCAACAGGATTGCCAGGCCAATCACCAGCTTGCAGGCCACGCTGGACCATTGGCCACTGGTGCGCGGATAGGTGAGCACCAGGAAAGTCGCCAACGCCCACCACAACACTGCAGCACCCAGCACCCAGGGGGCGATGTCCGGCAGGATATACATAAAGAACAACAACAGCGCGACCACAGCGGCGTAGACCACACGCGGCAATTGGTTGACGAAACCTGCCAGGCGCGCCCATTCCCATGCCCCAAGGGTCACGACCAGGCCGATGAACAGCGCAAAGCCAGAACCGTCGAGCAGGAAAAAACCGCACAAGGCAATCGGCAGCAGGATCAGCGCCGTGATGATTCGTTGTTTAAGCATTTAAACCCGGGCTCCAGCTTCGATCTGCTCGCTCGTTTTACCGAAGCGACGCTGACGGGAAGCGAAATCGGCCAGTGCATTACGCATGGCATCGTGTTTGAAGTCCGGCCAGAACAGGTCGGAGAAGTACAGCTCGGTGTAGGCCAGCTGCCACAGCAGGAAATTGCTGATGCGATGCTCGCCACCGGTACGAATGCACAAGTCCGGCAACGGCAAGTCGCCGGTCACCAGGCAGGTTTGCAACAGTTCGGGCGTGATGTCGTCCGGGCGCAGATGGCCGGCTTGCACTTCGCGGGCCAGCCGCTGTGCAGCCTGGGCGATATCCCACTGACCACCGTAGTTGGCTGCGATCTGCAGTACAAAACGGTTACTGCCGGCAGTGATGGCCTCGGCTTCGCGCATGGCCGTTTGCAGCTCCGGGTGGAACCGCGAACGATCACCGATGATGCGCAGACTGATGTTGTTGTCATTGAGGCGCTTGGCCTCACGACGCAGAGCCTTGAAGAACAGGTCCATCAAGGCACTGACTTCATCGGCGGGCCGCTGCCAGTTCTCACTGGAGAACGCGAACAAGGTCAGCACTTCGACCTTGGCCTCGGCGCACACTTCAATCACCGCCCTTACCGCGTCAACACCCGCTTTATGCCCGGCAACACCCGGCATAAAGCGTTTTTTCGCCCAGCGATTATTCCCATCCATGATGATCGCGACATGGCGCGGCACCACGGAGGGCACAGTCTGCTTGGTCTTTTCCATGAAGGCGTCCTGACCCCTTATACGGCCATCAGGTCCTTTTCTTTTTCCTCGGTCGCCTTGGTGATCTGGGCTTCGGCGTCCTTGGTCAGCTTGTCGATATCAGCGACGGCACGGCGCTCTTCGTCTTCGCTGATTTCCTTGTCCTTGACCAGCTTCTTCAGGTCACCCAGCGCATCGCGGCGGATATTACGCACGGCAACACGGGCATCTTCAGCGGCGCTGCGCGCCTGCTTGGTGAAGCCCTTGCGGGTTTCTTCGGTCAGGGCAGGCATGGAGATCAGCAGCAACTCGCCCAGGTTGGTCGGGTTGAGGTTCAGGCCAGCGCTCTGGATAGCTTTGTCGACGGCGGCAAGCATGTTGCGCTCGAAGGCAACAACTTGCAGGGTGCGCGAGTCTTTCACGGTCACGTTGGCCACACCGCTCAGCGGGGTGTCGGAACCGTAGTAAGGCACCATTACGCTGCCCAGAATACTTGGGTGCGCCTTGCCAGTACGGATCTGGCCAAAGGCGTGGCTCAAGGATTCCAGGGATTTGTGCATACGCGCCTGGGCGTCTTTCTTGATTTCGTTGATCATTGTTGGCCTTCCTCGATCAGAGTCCCTTCTGCGCCGCCGTGTACGATATTCAGCAGGGCGCCGGGCTTGTTCATGTTAAATACGCGCAGCGGCATCTTGTGGTCGCGGCACAGGCAGATAGCGGTCAGGTCCATGACACCCAGCTTGCGATCCAGTACTTCATCGTAGGTCAGATGATCGAACTTCTCGGCATGCGGGTCTTTGAATGGGTCTGCAGTGTATACGCCATCCACCTTGGTCGCCTTCAACACCACGTCGGCATCGATTTCGATAGCACGCAGGCATGCGGCCGAGTCGGTGGTGAAGAACGGGTTACCTGTGCCAGCGGCAAAGATCACCACTTCCTTGGAGTTCAGGTGGCGCATGGCTTTGCGGCGATCATAATGATCGGTCACGCCAACCATGGAAATAGCCGACATCACGATGGCCGAGATATTGGCGCGCTCCAGGGCGTCGCGCATGGCCAGGGCGTTCATCACAGTGGCCAGCATGCCCATGTGGTCGCCGGTAACCCGGTCCATACCGGCAGCACTCAGTGCCGCACCGCGGAACAGGTTGCCACCACCAATCACCAGGCCGACCTGCACACCGATACCGACCAACTGGCCGACTTCCAGCGCCATGCGGTCAAGCACCTTGGGGTCGATCCCGAACTCTTCCGAGCCCATCAGGGCCTCGCCGCTGAGCTTGAGTAGAATGCGTTTATAGCGAGCCTGATAACCACTGCCCTGCTGAGCCATTGCGAATCTCTCCTGCGGCGTATTTTTTAAAAATTCTTGGCGAGCCGTTTTACGGCTTGCGTTCACTCTAGCTGGACGCTGTCACAGCGCCATCGGAACACGGCTTTGTAAGCCAGTTCCGAGAGGAAACCAAATAAAATTGGCTTTCCCATTTGAAAAGAGGCTGCGCGCGTGAGCGGGCAGCCTCTTTCGGCGACAGTTTGGAACTGTCTTATTGCTTGGCGGCAGCCAGCTGGGCAGCAACTTCTTCAGCGAAGTTGTCGACCGGCTTCTCGATGCCTTCGCCTACTTTGAAGTAAGTGAAGGAAACGATTTCAGCACCGGCTTTCTTAGCCAGTTCGCCAACCTTGATTTCAGGGTTCTTGACGAACGCCTGCTCAACCAGGCTTGCTTCAGCCAGGAACTTGCTGATGCGCCCTTTGATCATGTTTTCAACGATGTTCTCTGGCTTACCGGCGATCTTGTCGGCGTTGAGGCTCAGGAACACAGCTTTTTCACGTTCGATTGCGTCGGCAGACACTTCCGAAGGCAGCAGGAACTCAGGGTTGCTTGCAGCAACGTGCATTGCGATGTCTTTAGCCAGCTCAACGTCGCCGCCTTTCAGAACAACTGCAACACCGATCTTGTTGCCGTGCAGGTAACCACCAACCACATCACCTTCAACGCGAACCAGGCGACGGATGTTGACGTTTTCGCCAACCTTGCCGACCAGTACCAGGCGATCAGCTTCTTGAGCTTCGATCAGCGGAGCGGCGTCAGTCATTTTCTCGGCGAACGCTTTTTCAACGCTGGCAGCAACGAATGCCTTGAAGTCGTCCTGCAGAGCCAGGAAGTCGGTCTGGGAGTTCACTTCCAGCAGAACGGCGGATTTGCCGTCTTCTTTCAGAGCGATAGCGCCTTCAGCAGCCACGTTGCCTGCTTTCTTGGCAGCCTTGATGGCGCCGGAAGCACGCATGTCATCAATGGCTTTTTCGATGTCGCCGCCGGCCTTGGTCAAGGCCTTTTTGCAATCCATCATGCCTTCGCCGGTACGCTCACGCAGTTCTTTAACCAACGCTGCAGTAATCTCTGCCATTTCAAAATCCTCTTGGATAGGTTTTCAACCATTCCACCCGATCAAACGGGCGATCAATTCTTCCCGAATCTCCGTTGTAGGCCGCTGCACGTTACAAACGATGTAGCTGCGCTGCCGACAAATGGTTTTCGAGGTGGCAAAAAGGGGGCCAAGCCCCCTTTTTGCTTACTGAGTCAACGCCAGGGCGTCAATTACTCAGCGGCAGCTACCGGAGCTTCTTCAACGAACTGCTCGGTACCACCAGCAACGTGGTTGCGACCACGGATTACAGCGTCAGCCATCGAACCCATGTACAGCTGGATAGCGCGGATTGCGTCATCGTTGCCTGGGATGATGTAGTCAACGCCTTCCGGGCTGCTGTTGGTATCGACTACGCCGATAACCGGGATGCCCAGCTTGTTGGCTTCGGTGATCGCGATGCGCTCGTGATCAACGTCGATAACGAACAGTGCGTCAGGCAGACCGCCCATGTCCTTGATACCACCCAGGGAACGATCGAGCTTTTCCAGGTCACGGGAGCGCATCAGCGCTTCTTTCTTGGTCAGCTTGGCGAAAGTACCGTCTTCGGCTTGCACTTCAAGGTCACGCAGACGCTTGATGGAAGCACGGATGGTTTTGAAGTTGGTCAGCATGCCGCCCAACCAGCGGTGATCGACGTACGGCGAACCGCAACGTGCTGCTTCTTCAGCAACGATCTTGCCAGCGGAACGCTTGGTGCCGACGAACAGGATCTTGTTTTTGCCCTGGGCCAGACGCTCTACGAAAGTCAGCGCTTCGTTGAACATTGGCAGGGTTTTTTCAAGGTTGATAATGTGAATCTTGTTACGCGCGCCGAAAATGTACTTACCCATTTTCGGGTTCCAGTAACGGGTCTGGTGACCGAAGTGCACACCGGCCTTCAGCATATCGCGCATGTTGACTTGGGACATGATAGTTCCTTAATAAGTCGGGTTTGGCCTCCACGTATCCCAATGACCAACCAGCGGCATCAAGGCCTCCGGCACCCAGGTCATCGTGTCGACACGTGTGTGGATTTAAGCTTTGCGGGGTATCCCCGGAAAGCGGCGCATTTTATACCACAGCATCGGCAAAAACGAAACCCGCAATCACACTTGCCGGTCGTCGTCTTTGCGTAAGCCCTTGAATACAGCCAACATGCCTTTACCTCATAGAGAGAAGCGATCACCAGACGCGCATGATTTGCCAGCATCGTCTGTTAGAATCGCGTTTTTTGGGACTTGCGCGAATGCTGTAACCCTTTGTCGCGCCCCCGTGAACCGTATTGATTTCAGCGCGTCGCGCTAGAGAGAGCCTGTATGACCGTTACCTTGAAAACCGCCGAAGACATCGCAGGCATGCGCGTTGCCGGCAAACTGGCTGCCGACGTGCTGGAAATGATCGCCGAACACGTCAAGCCCGGTGTCACCACCGAAGCGCTGGACCGTATCTGCCACGACTATATAGTCGACGTGCAAAAAGCCATCCCTGCCCCACTGAATTACAAAGGCTTCCCCAAGTCGATCTGCACCTCGATCAACCACGTGGTGTGCCACGGCATTCCCGGTGACAAACCCCTGAAAGACGGCGACACCCTGAACATCGACGTCACCGTGATCAAGGATGGTTACCACGGCGACACCAGCCGCATGTTCCACGTCGGCAATGTCCCGGTGTGGGCCGAGCGCCTGTCCCAGGTCACCCAGGAATGCATGTACAAGGCCATCGAGATCGTCAAGCCCGGCTGCCGCCTGGGTGACATCGGTGAAGTGATCCAGAAGCACGCGGAAAAGAACGGCTTCTCGGTGGTGCGCGAATTCTGCGGCCACGGTATCGGCAAAGTGTTCCACGAAGAGCCGCAGATTCTGCACTACGGCCGCGCCGGCACCGGCATGGAACTCAAGGCCGGCATGACCTTCACCATCGAACCGATGATCAACCAGGGCAAGGCCGACACCAAGGTGTTGGGCGACGGCTGGACTGCTATCACCAAGGACCGCAAACTCTCGGCCCAGTGGGAACACACGCTGCTGGTCACCGACACTGGCTACGAGATCTTCACCCTGCGCGCCGACGACACCATCCCACGCGTTTCGGCCTGAAGCTTAGCCAGGTTTTCCCACAGCGTGTTGTGACTGACTGATAGATAGATAGGAAAGCCGATCGATGCCCCAGGTGGATCCCGAACTCTTCGACCGTGGCCAGTTCCAGGCCGAGCTGGCATTGAAGGCAAGCCCCATCGCTGCTTTCAAGAAGGCCATCCGCCAAGCCCGCGAGGTGCTCGATGCGCGCTTTCGCAGCGGCCGGGATATTCGCCGCCTGATCGAAGACCGCGCCTGGTTCGTCGATAACATCCTGCAAAAGGCCTGGGAGCAGTTCAATTGGAGTTTCGACGCCGATATCGCCCTGGTGGCGGTCGGCGGCTACGGTCGCGGCGAACTGCACCCCTACTCCGACATTGACCTGCTGATCCTGCTGGACAAAGCCGATCACGAGACCTTTCGCGATTCCATCGAGCGCTTTCTGACGTTGCTGTGGGACATCGGCCTGGAAGTCGGCCAGAGCGTACGCTCGGTGGACGAATGCGCCGAAGAGGCCCGTGCCGACCTGACGGTGGTCACCAACCTGATGGAAAGCCGCACCATCTGTGGCCCCGAGCGCCTGCGCCAGCGCATGCTCGAAGTCACCAGCACCGCGCACATGTGGCCAAGCAAAGACTTTTTCCTGGCCAAGCGCGCCGAACAAAAAGCCCGGCACCACAAGTACAACGACACCGAATACAACCTGGAACCCAACGTCAAAGGCTCACCGGGCGGGCTGCGGGATATCCAGACGATTTTGTGGGTGGCCCGCCGCCAATACGGCACGCTGAACCTGCGCGCCCTGGCCGGCGAAGGCTTCCTGGTGGAGAGCGAAAACACTCTGCTGGCTTCGTCCCAGGAGTTCCTGTGGAAGGTGCGCTACGCCCTGCACATGCTGGCCGGGCGCTCCGAAGACCGCCTGCTGTTCGATCACCAGCGCTCTATCGCCACCTTGCTCGGTTTTGAGGGCGAAGACGCGAAGACCAGCATCGAAAGCTTCATGCAGCAGTACTACCGGGTGGTCATGAGCATTGCCCAGCTCAGCGACTTGATCATCCAGCATTTCGAAGAAGTGATCCTGGCCCCCGAAGACGAAGCGCCGCCGCAGCCGATCAATGCGCGGTTCCAACTGCATGACGGCTATATCGAAGCGCGCAACGACAACGTGTTCCGCCGCACGCCGTTCGCCATGCTGGAAATCTTCGTGTTGATGGCCCAGCAGCCGGAGATCAAAGGCGTGCGCGCCGACACCATCCGCTTGCTGCGGGAAAACCGTCACCTGATCGACGACGACTTTCGCAACGATATCCGCAATACCAGCCTGTTTATCGAGCTGTTCAAGTGTCGCATCGGCATCCACCGCAACCTGCGGCGCATGAACCGCTACGGCATTCTCGGGCGCTACCTGCCGGAGTTCGGGTTTATTGTCGGGCAAATGCAGCACGACCTGTTCCACATCTACACCGTCGATGCCCACACCCTGAACCTGATCAAGCACCTGCGTAAGTTGCAGTACACCCAGGTGTCAGAGAAATTCCCGCTGGCCAGTAAGCTGATGGCCAAGCTGCCCAAGCCCGAGCTGATTTACCTGGCCGGGCTGTACCACGACATCGGCAAGGGCCGGCATGGCGACCACTCGGAGATCGGCGCGGTCGATGCCGAAGCCTTCTGCCAGCGCCACCAGTTGCCGGTGTGGGACAGCCGCCTGATTGTCTGGCTGGTGCAGAACCACCTGGTGATGTCGACCACGGCCCAGCGCAAGGACTTGTCCGACCCGCAGGTGATCCACGACTTTGCCGGCATCGTCGGCGATGAGACCCGCCTGGATTACCTGTATGTGCTGACCGTCTCCGATATTAACGCCACCAACCCCACCCTGTGGAACTCCTGGCGCGCCAGCCTGTTGCGCCAGCTGTACACCGAGACCAAGCGCGCCCTGCGCCGTGGCCTGGAGAACCCGGTGGACCGCGAAGAACAGATCCGCCGCACTCAAAGCGCAGCCCTGGATATCCTGGTGCGCGGCGGTAACGACCCGGACGACGTCGAGCAACTCTGGTCGCAACTGGGTGACGATTATTTCCTGCGCCACACCGCCGGCGACGTGGCCTGGCACAGCGATGCGATCCTGCAGCAACCCGCCGATGGCGGCCCGTTGGTCTTGATCAAAGAAACCACCCAGCGCGAATTCGAAGGCGGCACGCAGATCTTCATCTACGCCCCCGACCAGCACGACTTCTTTGCCGTGACCGTGGCGGCCATGGACCAGCTCAACCTGAACATCCATGACGCCCGGGTCATCACCTCCAGCAGCCAGTTCACCCTCGACACCTACATCGTGCTCGACACCGACGGCGACTCGATTGGCGATAACCCGGCGCGGGTGAAAAAGATCCGCGAAGGTCTTACCGAAGCCCTGCGCAACCCCGACGAATACCCCACCATCATCCAGCGCCGGGTGCCGCGCCAGCTCAAGCACTTTGCCTTTGCGCCCCAGGTGACCATTTCCAACGACGCACAGCGACCGGTGACGGTGCTGGAGCTCAGCGCACCGGACCGCCCGGGCCTGCTGGCACGCATCGGCGGGATTTTCCTGGAGTTCGACCTGTCGCTGCAGAACGCCAAGATTGCGACCCTGGGCGAGCGTGTGGAAGACGTGTTCTTTATCACCGATGCCGACAACCAGCCGCTGTCCGACCCGCAGCTTTGCCTGCGTTTGCAGGCGGCGATCGTGGAGCAATTGAGCGTGAGCCAGGAACCCGGTGTCGAGCTGACCAGACTGACAATTTGAATTCTTAACTTTGTGAACACGAGTCATGTAGGAGCTGGCTTGCCTGCGATGCAGACACCTCGGTCCGTCAGGTCGACCGCAGTGATGCCATCGCAGGCAAGCCAGCTCCCACAGGGGCCGCGCTCACCGTGACAGAGGCTTATATGAACAACGCCCTTAACCAGTTGCAGCCCTACCCCTTCGAGAAACTGCGCGCCCTGCTCGGCAGCGTGACGCCGAACCCGGACAAACGCCCGATTGCGCTATCCATCGGCGAACCCAAGCACAAATCACCGGCCTTCGTTGCCGAGGCCTTGAGCAGTAACCTCGATCAAATGGCGGTGTACCCCACCACTTTGGGTATCCCGGCCCTGCGCGAAGCCATCGGCGCCTGGTGCGAACGCCGCTTCAACGTGCCCAAGGGCTGGCTGGACCCAGCGCGCAACATCCTGCCGGTCAACGGTACGCGCGAGGCGCTGTTTGCCTTCACCCAGACCGTGGTCAACCGTGGCGACGACGCGCTGGTGGTGAGCCCCAACCCGTTCTACCAGATCTACGAAGGCGCCGCGTTCCTGGCCGGGGCCAAGCCGCATTACCTGCCGTGCCTGGACAGCAATGGCTTCAATCCGGACTTCGATGCTGTCTCCCCCGACATCTGGAAACGCTGCCAGATCCTGTTCCTGTGCTCCCCAGGCAACCCGACCGGCGCGCTGATCCCGGTCGACACCCTGAAAAAACTCATCGCCCTGGCCGACGAATACGACTTCGTCATCGCCGCCGACGAGTGCTACAGCGAGCTGTACTTCGACGAGCAAACCCCACCCCCGGGCCTGCTCAGCGCCTGCGTCGAGCTGGGCCGCGAAGACTTCAAGCGTTGCGTGGTGTTCCACAGCCTGTCCAAGCGCTCCAACCTGCCAGGCCTGCGTTCAGGCTTCGTGGCCGGCGATGCCGAGATCCTCAAGGCCTTTTTGCTGTACCGCACCTACCACGGCTGCGCGATGCCAGTGCAAACCCAGCTTGCAAGCATTGCGGCCTGGCAGGACGAAGCCCACGTACTGGCCAACCGTGACCTGTACCGCGAGAAGTTCGACGCGGTGTTGGCGATCCTCAAGCCGGTGCTGGACGTGCAAAGCCCGGACGGCGGCTTTTACTTGTGGCCGAATGTGCAAGGTGACGACGCTGCTTTCTGCCGGGATCTGTTCGTGCAAGAGCATGTGACGGTGGTGCCGGGCTCTTACCTATCGCGGGAAGTGGGCGGTTTCAACCCTGGCGCGGGGCGTGTGCGCCTGGCGTTGGTGGCGCCGTTGGCGGAATGCGTGGAAGCGGCTGAGCGGATTCGCAATTTTATCCAGCGCAAGCCGTAAACATTTTAAATTCCGCACTGTGCAAGGCAGTGCGGTTTCCTTTGCCTATGGAACCAATCCCCTCTCGCTTTCCACTACTTGGCACAATCCCATGAGTAGAGCGTATGAGCATAACTGCCCCGGGGTCGACCAATCACTCTTCCTATCCGCCTCACATTCATAGCGATACTTCGGCTTGCGAACGTACAAGCAGAACCAAAAGGGGTGTAGCGGACACACGTAAGCGATGGCCTGACGGCATTGTTACCGTCGCATTGGATCTGAAAGACCAAAAAAGCAAAGCACTGGTAGTCGATGCGCTCAGGGAGTGGGCGCATCACACTCCCGGACTGCAATTCAGAGTCGTGGACGGTAAAGAAGGCGATATTCGAATCAGCGACGACGAAGGTTTCAATGGAAACTGGTCAGCGATTGGTACCGACGCTAAGAAAATACCGCTGCACGAACCAACGATGCACTTGAACAGGAGCGACGACTCAAAAGGATTTCGTCGAACAGCCTTGCATGAAATCGGGCATGCCTTGGGTCTTGAGCATGAACACCAGCATCCGGAACATGATATCAACTGGAAAGAAAGCTCTGTATATAAAGCCTTTGAGCAAGACGACAACTGGGATGAAGAGGATGTTTATAACAACCTGTTCAAACTGCCTACCGGAAACGACCTGCTGATCACGAGCTACGACAGACGATCCATCATGCACTACCCTATACATCCAAGCGCAACTAAGGATAGCAGAGGCGTTCCGGCCAATGATTCACTCTCAGAGGGGGACAAAGAAATCATTCGCAAGCTTTATACCCCCAAAAGATTCCAAGGCTAATGCTCCGGGTTCAGCGTGATAAACGCAGAACCATCCATTATCCAGGTTTCATCGCGCCTAAATTCGCCTCGCTCATATCCAACTCCGCCAACACCTCCCTCAACACGTCATCACCAATCTGGTGATGACGGCTCAAGCTATACAACTCCAACCGCTGCGCACGCAGGGCCTTGAGCCGCAACTTGCGCTCCAATTGGTCCATCTGCAGCGCCAGCGCCTGGGCTTCAGCCGAATCATTAAACACGTCCAACTGATGACGATACTCCGCCATCAGCCGCGCCTTGAGCTCGGTGGCCAGTGCCGCTTGAGCGGCGTCCGGGGTTTCGGCTTCGGCGGGTTCCTGGGCCTCCAGTGCGTGGATCGCGGCCACGGCGGTCTTTTTCCAGGCCTCGCGCACTTCGTTGTGACGCTTTTCATCCGGGCCTTTTTCGACGCCTCGCAGTAGCAACGGTAGCGCGATGCAGGCAGCGACCAGCGACAGCAGGATCACCCCGGCAGCGATAAAGATCAGCAGGTCCCGCTCAGGGAAATCCTGGCCTGGCGCCATCAGCAAGGGCACCGACATGACGCCCGCCAGGGTCACCGCTCCACGAACACCGCCGACGGTCAGTAACCAGCAGGAACGGGCCGTCGGCACCAGGGTCAGCGCGCTTTTGCCACGCAACCGGCGTAGTAACCCCGACAGCCGCCAGATGCTCTGCACCCAGATAAAGCGCAATACCACCAGCACCAGGAAGATCGCTACCACATCCAGGCAGCGATACATCAAGGTGGGCCACAGCGTGGCTTCATGGCTGACCACGGCCTTGATGATGTCTGGCAGCTGCAGGCCGAGCAGCAGGAAGATCAGGCCGTTAAAGGCAAACTCCAGCAACGACCATACGCTGCGGTTGAGCAGGCGCGTGCTGGTCTGGCGCGGCAGCAGGTCGAGCCAGCTTTGCATCATGCCCGCTGCCACCGCCGAGAGAATGCCGGACGCGCCCAGTCGTTCAGCCAGTACGTACGCAGCAAAGGGCAGCAGCAACATGAACACCACATGGGTCGCCGGGTCATCCCAACCGCGCGCAATCATCCAGGCGCGCAGGCGGCCGACCAGCCAGCTCAGCGCCACGCCGATCGCCAACCCGCCCACCGCCACCAGTACAAACGTCAGACTGGCATCCGCCAGCGAAAAGACCCCGGTCAGCGCCGCGGCCAGGGCGAACTTGAAAGTCACCAGGCCCGACGCGTCATTCATCAAGGCCTCGCCCTGGAGCATGTGCATCAGCGGCTTGGGCAAACGGTTCTGGGAAATGGCCGACACCGCCACGGCGTCCGTCGGCGAGAGCACCGCTGCCAGGGCAAAGGCCACCGGTAATGGGATGGTTGGCAATAGCCAATGAATGAAATAGCCGGCGCCCACCACGGTGAACAGCACCAGCCCCACCGCCAACGTCAGAATCGGACCACGCAGGCGCCACAACTCGCGCTTGGGCATGCGCCAACCATCGGAAAACAGCAGCGGCGGCAGGAACAGAAACAGGAACAGCTCCGGGTCCAGCGCCACATGCAGCCCCAACGTGGGCCAAGCCAGCAAGGCGCCGGCAGCGATCTGCACGAGAGGCAACGGCAGTGGGATAATGCGCCCGACCAGGCGCGAAAGGCTGACCAGCATCAGCAGGATAAGAACGGTGTAGGCGGTTTGCATAACGCGGGTTTCCCGGACAATCGACTTGCAACGACACATCAGGCAACAACTGGCCGTTGAAGTGCCATATTACCCGGTTATGTTACCTGGCTATGTTACTCGCCTATGCTGCGCACTGGCTTTTGCACAAAAGTCGCACGCTGTTGACGAGCGGCGCCGAAACCCGCTGGTCGTGGCATAATCGGCGATCTTTCATTTTCATACGTCCAAAGGGGGGCAATTCCTTGAGTGCTTCAAGCAAAACCTTGCACCTTTTCGGCATCAAAGCCTGCGACACCATGAAAAAGGCGCGCACCTGGCTCGATGAGCACGGGGTGAGCTATGAGTTCCATGACTACAAAACGGCCGGTATCGACCGCGAACACTTGACCCAATGGTGCAACGAGCACGGTTGGCAAGTGGTTTTGAACCGTGCGGGCACCACCTTTCGCAAACTCGAAGACGAACGCAAAGCCGATCTCGATCAGTCGAAAGCCATTGAATTGATGCTCGCACAACCCTCGATGATCAAGCGCCCAGTGCTCGATCTCGGTGACAGAACCCTGATTGGCTTCAAGCCAGATAGTTATTCGGCGGCCCTCAAGTAGGCCAGCCTTCCATTTTTGTAGAGGTAACAGCATGTCCAATTCCCTGTTCAGCCTGGGCTTCGGCGTCGGCACTCAGAACCGCCAAGGTGCTTGGCTGGAAGTGTTTTACGCCCAACCCTTGCTCAACCCGTCGGCTGAAATCGTTGCCGCCATCGCACCGATCCTCGGTTACACCGAAGGCAACCAGGCGATCACCTTCACCGTGAGCCAGGCCTTGCAACTGGCCGACGCGCTCAAAGGCGTCGATGCTACCCAGGCCGCCCTGCTCAGCCGCCTGGCTGAAAGCCACACGCCGCTGGTCGCGACCCTGCTGGCCGAAGACGCAGCGCTGACCTCCACGCCCGAGGCCTACCTCAAGCTGCACCTGCTGTCCCATCGCCTGGTCAAGCCCCATGGCCTGAGCCTGGCCGGGGTGTTCCCGCAGTTGCCGAACGTGGCCTGGACCAGCCAGGGCGCTATCGACATCAATGAACTGGCCGAGCGCCAACTGGAAGCGCGCCTGCGTGGCGAGCTGCTGGAAGTGTTCTCGGTGGACAAGTTCCCGAAAATGACCGACTACGTGGTGCCAGCCGGCGTGCGTATCGCTGACGCTGCACGTATTCGCCTGGGCGCTTACGTGGGCGAAGGCACCACCGTGATGCACGAAGGTTTCGTCAACTTCAACGCGGGCACCGAAGGCCCAGGCATGATCGAAGGCCGCGTATCGGCGGGCGTATTCGTCGGCAAGGGTTCGGACCTAGGCGGCGGTTGCTCCACCATGGGCACCCTGTCGGGCGGCTGCAATATCGTAATCAAGGTGGGCGAAGGCTGCCTGATCGGCGCCAACGCCGGTACCGGTATCCCATTGGGCGACCGCAACACCGTGGAGTCGGGCCTGTACATCACCGCCGGCACCAAGGTTGCCCTGCTGGATGAGCAGAACCAACTGGTCAAGGTGGTCAAGGCGCGTGAGTTGGCTGGCCAGCCAGACCTGCTGTTCCGTCGCAACTCCGAGACCGGTGCCGTGGAGTGCAAAACCCACAAATCGGCCATCGAACTGAACGAAGCGCTGCACGCTCACAACTAAGCAGCCACTCGATGCCACTAGCGGCCGCACCTTCGGGGGCGGCTCGCTTATACGAGTCTTGATCACCATGCTTGTGCCCTCCCCCTGGCGCGCCGACTTCCCGGCCATCGCCACCCTGCAACGGCAAGACCAGACCTATCTGGACAGCGCCGCCACCACGCAAAAACCCCAAGCCCTGCTGGATGCCATCAGTCATTACTACGCCAATGGCGCAGCCAATGTGCACCGTGCTCAGCATTTGCCCGGAGCCCATGCGACCCAGGCGTTCGAAGACAGCCGCAGCAAGGTCGCGCAGTGGTTGAACGCAGGTGACAGCGGGCAGGTCGTGTTTACCCACGGCGCAACCTCTGCGCTGAATCTCCTGGCCTATGGCCTGGAGCACTTATTCAATGCGGGCGATGAGATTGCCATCAGCGCCCTGGAACACCACGCCAACCTGTTGCCCTGGCAGCAATTGGCCAAACGTCGCGCACTCACGCTGGTGGTCTTGCCTCTGGACGATGACGGCGTCATCGACCTGGACGCTGCAGCCAGCTTGATTGGCCCACGCACACGCTTGCTGGCGGTGAGCCAGTTGTCCAACGTGCTCGGTGCCTGGCAGCCGCTGCCAGCCTTGCTGACGATGGCCCAGGCACATGGCGCACTCACGGTGGTAGACGGCGCCCAAGGCATCGTCCATGGCCGCCATGACGTGCAGGCCCTGGGCTGCGACTTCTACGTGTTTTCCAGCCACAAACTCTACGGCCCGGACGGCGTGGGTGTGCTGTATGGCCGTAATGAGGCCCTGCACCACCTGCGCCACTGGCAGTTCGGCGGCGAGATGGTGCAACAGGCCGACTACCACAGCGCCAGCTTTCGCCCCGCGCCATTAGGTTTCGAGGCCGGCACTCCACCGATTGCCAGCGTGATCGGCCTGGGCGCGAGCCTGGATTACCTGAGTTCACTGGATCCCTCGGCGGTGATCGCCCAAGAAGCCGCCCTGCATGACTACCTGCTGCGTGGGCTTAAGGCACGCAATGGTGTACGCGTGCTGGGCTCGCCGCAGGTGGCGCTGGTGAGTTTTGTGGTGGAGGGCGTGCACAACGCCGACCTCGCCCACCTGCTGACCGAGCAAGGCATTGCTGTGCGTGCCGGTCACCACTGCGCAATGCCGCTGTTGAAGGCGATGAACCTGTCAGGCGCCATCCGCGTTTCGCTGGCGCTCTACAACGATTCCGACGACCTGGAGCGCTTTTTTGAAGCGCTGGACCAGGCGCTGGACATGCTGCGATGAGCTTGCCGCTGGAGGCACGCGCCGCACTGCAAGCCTTCCAGGCCATTGGCAGTTGGGAGCAGCGCGCCCGGATGCTGATGCAATGGGGTGAACGCTTGCCCGCCCTGGCTGATGACGAAAAGGTCGACGCCAACCTGGTGCAAGGTTGCGAAAGCCTGGTGTGGCTGGTGGGTCGTTTTCAGGACGGCCATTGGCAGTTTGCGGCGAGCAGCGAGGCGCGGATGATTCGTGGGTTGGTGGCGTTGCTGCTGGCGCGGGTCAATGGGTTGTCGGCTGATGAACTGAAAGCGGTCGACCTGCCTGACTGGTTCAATCAGCTGGGCTTGTCGCGCCAGTTATCGCCGTCGCGCAGTAATGGTTTGAATGCCGTACTGCAACGCATGCAAGACCTGACGCATACACAAAACTAATGTGGGAGCGGGCTTGCTCGCGAATGCAGTGTATCTGTCACAACAACGTTGACTGACAGTCAGCATTCGCGAGCAAGCCCGCTCCCACAGTTTGGATCTCTGTAGGGTAGTAAGATCTAGGCAGGCTTGACCCGCTCCGACGGCCTGCGCACTCCCGCCACAATCTTATCCACCGCCTTGGTGGCCGCCACCATGCCGAACGTGGCCGTGACCATCATCACCGCGCCAAAACCTCCTGCGCAGTCCAGCTTCACGCCATCACCGACAAAACTCTTCTGCAGGCAGATGCTGCCATCGGGCTTGGGGTAGCGCAGTTGCTCGGTGGAAAACACGCACGGCACGCTGTAATGACGGGTCACCGTGCGCGAAAAGCCATAATCGCGGCGCAAGGTAGAGCGCACTTTCGAGGCCAGCGGGTCATTGAACGTGCGGTTCAGGTCGCACACCTGGATCAGCGTGGGGTCAATCTGCCCACCGGCGCCGCCGGTGGTGATGATCTGGATCTTGCGGCGCTTGCACCAGGCAATCAGCGCCGCCTTGGCGTTGACCGCGTCGATGCAGTCGATCACGCAGTCGATAGTCGGGGTGATGTACTCGGCCATGGTGTCGCGGGTGACGAAGTCTGCCACCGCGTGCACGGTGCAATCGGGATTGATACCGCGCAGGCGTTCGGCCATCACTTCGACCTTGGGCTTGCCCACGGTGCTGTCCAGGGCATGCAACTGGCGGTTGCTGTTGCTGACGCAGACATCGTCCAGGTCAAACAGCGAAATCTCGCCCACCCCGCAGCGGGCAATCGCTTCCGCCGCCCAGGAACCTACGCCGCCGACGCCGACAATCGCCACATGGGCCGCTTTCAAGCGTTCCAGGCCCTCAAGGCCGTACAAGCGGGCGACGCCTGCAAACCGCGGATCTTCTGTACTCATCATCATTACCCCAAAAACCGGCGCGCATTATAGGGCTACGCCGCGACAAGTTCGACGCTTGCAGCTACAAGTAAAGAACTTAGGCTGACTTTCGCAGACTAACGTCCGGCTTTTCTCTGTCTGCTGTACGCTCAGGGAAGGGCCGGTGTAGGATGCGCGCCGTTCGGCGTAGGCCGACACCTCTTTCGTTCCGCACCCTTTGGAACCCGACATAACCATGGCATCGCGTAAATTTGGACTCAACCTGGTGGTGGTGCTGGCAATTGCCGCGCTGTTCACTGGTTTCTGGGCGCTGATCAACCGCCCGGTCACCGCTCCCAACTGGCCAGATCAGATCTCCGGTTTTTCCTACTCGCCGTTCCAGCAAGGCCAGTACCCGCAGAAAGGCCAGTACCCTACCGACGAACAGATGCGTCAGGACCTTGCGATCATGAGCAAGCTGACGGACAACATCCGTACCTACTCGGTGGACGGCCCCCTGGGGGATATTCCCAAGCTGGCCGAAGAGTTCGGCCTGCGCGTGACCCTGGGGATCTGGATCAGCCCGGACCTTGAACGTAACGAGCGGGAGATCCAGCGCGCTATCGAGATCGCCAACACCTCGCGCAGTGTCGTGCGCGTAGTGGTGGGCAACGAAGCGTTGTTCCGTGAAGAAATTACCCCCGAAGCCCTGATCGTGCTGCTCGACCGGGTGCGCGCCGCCGTGAAAGTGCCGGTGACCACCTCCGAGCAATGGCACATCTGGGAAAAGAACCCGCAACTGGCCAAGCACGTCGACCTGATCGCCGCGCACATCCTGCCGTTCTGGGAATACATCCCGATGGACAAGGCCGGCCAGTACGTCCTCGACCGCGCCAAGGACCTAAAGAAAGCCTTCCCGAAAAAGCCACTGCTGCTGTCGGAAGTGGGCTGGCCGAGCAACGGCCGTATGCGCGGCGGCAACGAATCGTCGCCGGCAGACCAGGCGATTTACCTGCGTACGCTGGTAAACAAGCTCAACCGCCAGGGTTACAACTACTTCGTGATCGAGGCCTTCGACCAGCCGTGGAAGGTCAGCGACGAAGGGTCGGCGGGTGCGTATTGGGGTGTATTCAACGCCGCGCGCCAGCAGAAATTCAATTTTGACGGCCCGGTGGTGGCGATTCCGCAATGGCGGGTACTGGCCATCGGTTCGGTGGTGCTTGCGCTGCTGTCCCTGACCCTGCTGATGATCGACGGCTCGGCCCTGCGCCAGCGGGGCCGTACCTTCCTGACCTTTATCGCGTTCCTGTGCGGGTCGGTGCTGGTCTGGATCGGCTACGACTACAGCCAGCAATACAGCACCTGGTTCAGCGTGACGGTCGGTGTGTTGCTGGCACTCGGCGCGCTGGGCGTGTTCATTGTGTTGCTGACCGAAGCCCATGAGCTGGCAGAAGCAGTGTGGACCCACAAGCGCCGGCGTGAATTCCTGCCCGTAGAAGGCGACTCGGACTACCGCCCGAAAGTGTCGATCCATGTGCCGTGCTACAACGAGCCGCCGGAAATGGTCAAACAGACCCTCGACGCCCTGGCCGCCCTCGACTATCCGGACTACGAAGTCCTGATCATCGACAACAACACCAAGGACCCGGCGGTGTGGGAGCCGGTACGCGACTACTGCGAAACCCTCGGCCCGCGCTTCAAGTTCTTCCACGTTGCGCCCCTGGCCGGCTTCAAGGGCGGCGCACTGAATTACCTGATCCCACACACCGCCAAGGATGCCGAAGTGATCGCGGTGATCGACTCGGACTACTGTGTATCGCCGAACTGGCTCAAGCACATGGTGCCGCACTTCGCCGACCCGAAAATCGCCGTGGTGCAGTCGCCCCAGGATTACCGCGACCAGAACGAAAGCACCTTCAAGAAGCTCTGCTACGCCGAGTACAAAGGCTTCTTCCATATCGGCATGGTCACCCGTAACG
Source organism: Pseudomonas sp. AM4(2022) (assembly GCF_036346515.1). Taxonomy (NCBI): domain Bacteria; kingdom Pseudomonadati; phylum Pseudomonadota; class Gammaproteobacteria; order Pseudomonadales; family Pseudomonadaceae; genus Pseudomonas; species Pseudomonas sp. AM4(2022). The sequence goes on along the minus strand of NZ_JAOTNW010000003.1, from coordinate 13,412 downwards.
ACCGCGACGCGATCATCCAGCACGGCACCATGACCATGACCCGCCGCTCGGTGCTCGAAGAGCTGGGCTGGGCCGACTGGTGCATCTGTGAAGACGCCGAGCTGGGCCTGCGCGTGTTCGAAAAAGGCTTGTCGGCGGCGTACTACCACGACAGCTACGGCAAGGGTTTGATGCCGGATACCTTCATCGACTTCAAGAAACAGCGTTTCCGCTGGGCCTATGGCGCGATCCAGATCATCAAGCGCCACACCGCCAGCCTGTTGCGCGGCAAGGACACCGAGCTGACCCGCGGCCAGCGCTACCACTTCCTCGCGGGCTGGTTGCCGTGGGTGGCCGATGGCATGAACATCTTCTTTACCGTCGGCGCCCTGTTGTGGTCCGCGGCGATGATCATCGTGCCGACCCGGGTCGACCCGCCGCTGCTGATTTTCGCGATCCCGCCGTTGGCGTTGTTTGTGTTCAAAGTCGGCAAGATCATCTTCCTCTACCGTCGTGCGGTAGGTGTGAACTTGAAAGACGCGTTCTGCGCGGCTTTGGCTGGGTTGGCGTTGTCCCACACCATCGCCAAAGCGGTGTTGTACGGCTTCTTCACCAGCAGTATTCCGTTCTTTCGTACACCAAAAAACGCGGATAACCACGGCTTCTGGGTGGCGATTTCCGAAGCCCGCGAAGAAATGTTCATCATGCTGCTGCTGTGGGGCGCGGCGCTGGGGATCTACCTGGTGCAAGGCCTGCCGAGCAACGACATTCGCTTCTGGGTGGTGATGTTGCTGGTGCAGTCGCTGCCCTATGTGGCGGCGCTGATCATGGCGTTCTTGTCGTCGCTGCCCAAACCTTCGGCGGTGCCCGAGGCCGCACCGGCGGCGTAAAAAGTCACGCAATGCACTAAACGGCGGCCCTTGGCCGCCGTTTTGCTATAAGATAACGGCCCTTTTGCGTGCCTTACACCCATCACTGTAGGAGCGAGCTTGCTCGCGAAAATCGTTAACGATGACGCGGGCATCCTGAATGCACGCGGTGCCTTTGAGTTTTTCGCGAGCAAGCTCGCTCCTACAGTTAGAACGTCGCCGCCTCGATTTCCGGAGTTCCCCCATGACGGCCCATGCCGACCTTTCGCCGACCCTTCAACTTGCCATCGACCTGATCCGTCGCCCGTCGGTCACGCCGATCGACGCCGATTGCCAGAAGCTGATGATGCAGCGCCTGGGCGACGCCGGTTTTGCGCTTGAACCGATGCGCATCGAAGATGTGGACAATTTCTGGGCCATCCATGGCAAGCATGAAGGTCCGGTGCTGTGCTTTGCCGGTCACACCGACGTGGTGCCGACCGGTCCGGTACAGGCCTGGCAGAACGACCCGTTCGACGCGTTGATCGATGAAAACGGCATGCTCTGTGGTCGTGGCGCGGCGGACATGAAAGGCAGCCTGGCGGCGATGCTGGTGGCAGCGGAACGTTTCGTCACCGACTACCCGGACCACAAGGGTTCGGTCGCCTTCCTGATCACCAGCGACGAAGAAGGCCCGGCGCATCACGGCACCAAGGCGGTGATTGAACGCCTGGCCGCGCGTAAGGAACGCCTGGACTGGTGCATCGTCGGCGAACCGTCGAGCACGACCCTGGTGGGCGATGTGGTCAAGAACGGCCGTCGCGGCTCCCTCGGCGCCACCTTGACCGTACGTGGTGTACAGGGCCATGTGGCTTACCCGCACCTGGCGAAGAACCCGATCCACCTGGCCGCACCGGCCCTGGCCGAACTCGCCGCCGAACATTGGGATGACGGCAACACGTTCTTCCCGCCGACCAGCTTCCAGATCTCCAACCTCAATTCCGGCACCGGCGCCACCAACGTGATCCCGGGTGACCTGACGGCGGTGTTCAACTTCCGTTTTTCCACCGAGTCCACCGTCGAGGGCCTGCAACAACGCGTTGCGGCCATCCTCGACAAGCATGGCCTGGACTGGCACGTGGAGTGGGCGCTGTCGGGCCTGCCGTTCCTCACCGAGCCGGGCGCTCTGCTGGATGCGGTGTCGGCCAGCATCCTGGCGATCACCGGGCGTGAGACCCGGGCGTCCACCAGCGGCGGTACCTCCGATGGGCGCTTCATCGCGACATTGGGCACCCAGGTGGTCGAACTGGGGCCGGTCAACGCGACGATCCACCAGGTCAACGAACGCATCCTGGCCAGCGACCTCGACGTGCTCACCGAAATCTACTACCAGACCCTGATCAAGTTGCTCGCCTGATGCTTGCCTGCCCCATTTGCAGCGCACCGCTCAATGCGGTGGACAATGGCGTGGCGTGCCCGGCCGGGCACCGCTTCGACCGCGCACGCCAGGGTTACCTGAACCTGTTGCCGGTGCAGCACAAGAACAGCCGTGACCCGGGCGACAACCTGGCCATGGTCGAAGCGCGCCGCGACTTCCTCAACGCTGGCCACTATGCGCCAGTGGCCAAGCGCCTGGCCGAACTGGCCGCCGAGCGCGCACCACAGCGCTGGGTGGACATTGGCTGTGGCGAGGGTTACTACACTGCGCAAATCGCCCAGGCCCTGCCGGATGCCGATGGCTACGCGCTGGATATCTCCAAGGAAGCGGTCAAGCGCGCGTGCAAACGCAACCCAGCGCTGACCTGGTTGATCGCCAGCATGGCCCGCGTACCACTGGCCGATGCCAGCTGCCAGTTCCTCGCCAGCGTGTTCAGCCCGTTGGACTGGGAAGAGGCCAAGCGCCTGCTCAGCCTCGGCGGCGGCTTGATGAAAGTAGGCCCCACCCGCGGCCACTTGATGGAACTGCGCGAGCGCCTGTACGACGAAGTGCGCGAATACACCGACGACAAACACCTGGCCCTGGTGCCGGACGGCATGAGCCTTGCTCACAGTGAAATCCTGGAATTCACCCTGAGCCTGGCCGAAGCCCAGGACCGCGCCAACCTGCTGGCGATGACGCCCCACGGTTGGCGTGCCAGTGCCGAGCGCCGACACGAGGTGATCGAGGCGGCTGCGCCGCTGCAGGTCACGGTGTCGATGCGCTACGATTATTTCGTGCTTCAATGACCGACTTTCACCCATCCGCGAATGGATTTTCGAATCCCGCAACGAGGAACATCCATGCGCCAACCCGATATTGAGATTTACCTGAAGGACGCCGGCGTCGATCACAAGGCCATCGCCGCCTGGCTGGGCGCCGCCCTGGGCCCGTGCACCGACTGGGTCCAGAAAGGCCAGACCTACAAGTGCAAGGCCGGCAGCGTGCCGGTTACCTGGCTGCCCAAGGCGGTGGGCAAATGGAACAGCCTGTACCTGGAAAGCGACCAGACCCCGTGGGACGACGACATCGCCTGCGCCCGCGCCGCGTTTGCCGCGCTGAACGTCGAAGTGCGTTGCGCACCGGGCACCTGGGTTGAAGAAGAGGGTGAAGAAAGCGCTGATCGCTGGATCCGCATCAGCGCAGATGGTGAAGAAGAGATCACTTGGAAAACTGCATAACCTCCAAAGTGTGAACACAATCAAAATGTGGGAGCGGGCTTGCTCGCGAAAGCGCTTTGTCAGTCACTAGAGATGTCGACTGATCCACCGCTTTCGCGAGCAAGCCCGCTCCCACATGGGTTCAGCGTCGTTGCTAGGGCTGGCTCAAAGGCCGACCACATCCTCCGCCTGCAAGCCCTTCTCGCCGGTCACCACGGCGTATTCCACCTGCTGGCCCTCGGCCAACGAGCGGTGGCCTTCACCGCGAATGGCGCGGTAGTGCACAAACACATCCTTGCCATCTTCACGCTGGATAAAACCATAGCCCTTTGCATCGTTGAACCACTTCACATTGCCGGTTTCGCGCGTTGTCATCTGTTCACTCCCACTGGTTTTTTTATTGTTGAGTCGCTCGCATTGAACTGCCGAGTATAAGACAGGCTCAAAAACCATCAACCCAACTTTACATCGCTGCTTTTTTGCCGATTTTCGGCGAATACGGCACACTACCCGCTCGAGCGCCTGCTCGGTTTTTTCCACTTGAAGCAGTTCGCCTATGACCCGCTCCCCGTTCCGCCGTCTGGTGTTTGGCACCTTGCGCCGACTGTTGTACCTCTGGGTTCGCTCAGAGACGATCAACCAGTCGTCCCTCACCCTTAACCTGGACCGCAGCCGGCCGGTTTTCTACGTCCTGCAATCACCCTCCCTCACCGAGTTGGCGGTGGTCGACGCCGAGTGCACCAAGGCCGGCCTGCCACGCCCGGTGCTGCCGGTGTCAGTGGGGCCGTTGATGGAGCCTGCGGCGTTCTTCTACCTTACGCCGGATCCGGATTGGCTCGGGCGCCAGGACAAGCGTGGCGCACCGCCCACCCTGACGCGACTGGTCAATACCCTCACCGAACACGCCGAAGAGAATGCACAAATCATTCCGGTCAGCGTGTTCTGGGGCCAATCCCCTGAAAGCGAGTCCAGCCCGTGGAAGCTGTTATTCGCCGACAGCTGGGCGGTCACCGGGCGTCTACGCCGGTTATTGAGCATCCTGATCCTGGGGCGCAAGACCCGCGTGCAATTCTCCGCGCCTATCAACCTGCGTGAATTGATCGAGCACAATAAAGGCCACGAACGTACCGTGCGCATGGCCCAGCGCATCTTGCGTGTGCACTTTCGTAACCTGAAGACGGCGGTGATCGGCCCCGACCTGTCCCACCGCCGTAATCTGGTGAAGGGCCTGGTGAATATGCCGCTCGTGCGCCAAGCCATTTCTGATGAGGCTGAACGCGAAAAAATCTCGCCGGAAAAAGCCAAGGCCCTGGCCCTGCGCTATGGCAACGAGATTGCCTCGGACTACACCTACACCGCGATCCGCTTCCTGGAAGTGGTATTGAGCTGGTTCTGGAACAAGATCTACGACGGCATCAAGGTCAATAACATCGAAGGCGTGCAAAAGGTGGCCCAGGGCTACGAGGTGATCTACGTGCCTTGCCACCGCAGCCATATCGACTACCTGCTGCTGTCCTACCTGCTGTTCAAGAACGGCCTGACCCCACCGCACATCGCCGCCGGCATCAACCTCAACATGCCGGTGATCGGCAGCCTGCTGCGCCGTGGCGGTGCGTTTTTCATGCGTCGCACCTTCAAGGGCAACCCGTTGTACACCTCAGTGTTCAACGAATACCTGCACACCCTGTTCACCAAGGGCTTCCCGGTGGAGTACTTCGTCGAAGGCGGCCGCTCGCGCACCGGGCGCATGCTGCAACCGAAAACAGGGATGTTGGCGATCACCCTGCGCAGCTTCTTGCGCTCCTCGCGCATGCCTATCGTGTTCGTGCCGGTGTATATCGGCTATGAGCGTGTTCTCGAAGGCCGCACTTACCTGGGCGAACTGCGTGGCGCCAGCAAGAAGAAAGAGTCGATCTTCGATATCTTCAAAGTGGTCGGCGCGCTCAAGCAGCGCTTCGGCCAAGTGGCGGTCAACTTTGGCGAACCGATCAAGCTGGCAGAGTTCCTCGACGCCGAGCAACCGGACTGGCGCGCCCAGGAACTGGGGCCGAACTACAAACCGGCCTGGCTCAACGAAACCACCAATCGCCTCGGCGAACAGGTGGCGCGTCATTTGAACGAAGCCGCTGCGGTGAACCCGGTGAACCTGGTGGCGCTGGCACTGCTGTCCACCACCCGCCTGGCCCTGGATGAACAAGCCATGGCCCGCCAGCTGGACCTGTACCTCGCGCTGTTGCGTCGTGTGCCCTACTCGCCCCACACCACCCTGCCGGAAGGCGATGGCCTGGCGCTGATCAAGCACGTCAAGGACATGAACCTGTTGTCCGAGCAGAGTGACGCCCTGGGCAAAATCGTTTATCTGGATGAGCAGAATGCCGTCCTGATGACCTACTACCGCAACAACGTACTGCACATCTTCGCCCTGCCGGCGTTGCTGGCGAGCTTCTTCCAGAGCAGCTCGCGGATGAGCCGCGAACAGATCCTGCGCTACACCCACGCGCTTTACCCGTACCTGCAATCGGAACTGTTTATTCGTTGGTCGTTGGACGACTTGGACAACGTGGTCGACCAATGGCTGGACGCGTTTGTCGAACAAGGCCTGCTGCGTTTCGAAAACGCCGTGTACCTGCGCCCGGCGCCGAGTTCTCGGCACTTTGTGCTGCTGACGCTGCTGTCCAAGAGCATCGCCCAGACCCTGCAACGCTTCTACATGGCGATCTCGTTGCTGCTCAACAGCGGCCAGAACAGCATTAGCGCCGAAGAGCTGGAAGACCTGTGCACGATCATGGCCCAGCGCCTGTCAATCCTGCACGGCCTCAACGCTCCGGAATTCTTCGACAAGAGCCTTTTCCGACATTTCATCCAGACGTTGCTGGAGCAAGATGTGCTGCGTCGCGATGAAGCTGGCAAGCTGGGCTATCACGACCTGCTCGGCGAACTGGCCGAAGGCGCGGCCAAACGCGTATTGCCCGCGGATATTCGCCTGTCGATCCGCCAGGTGGCCTTGCACCGCGTGGACGGCGCAACCGAGGCCGCGGCCGAACCGGTTGCCGTCAACCCTGAAGAAAACCGCTAGATTGAACGAGGCGCCGGGCGGATTCCGGCGCCGTTGAAAAGGAGTTGCACCGTGAAAAAACTCATCCTCCTGGGCCTGACTGCCCTGCTCGGAGCCTGCCACTCGATGACCCCAACCCCGAAGGCCAGTCTGGACGGCGAAGTGTTCTACCTGCAACGCATCGCCCTGCCGCCGGCCGCCACCTTGAGTGTCAGCCTGCAGGACGTGTCCCTGATGGACGCCCCGGCCGTGACCCTCGCCGAACAGAAAGGCCCGGTCAAAGGCCAGGTGCCGCTGCCGTTTCACCTGAGCTATGACCCGGCCCAAGTCAAACCGGGCCACACCTATTCGGTCAGCGCTCGCATCGAGCTGGACGGCAAGCTACTGTTTATCACCACCGAGCGGCACACCGTGCAACTCAACGGCCAGGACCCGCAACCGCTGCGCCTGCGGGTGGATGCGGCCGCACACTGATCATTCCCACTTCATAAGGAAGCGCCCATGCTCCGCAAATCTCTTCGCCTCACCGCCCTGTGTGCTGGCTTGCTGTTCGGCGCCAATGCCATGGCTCTGGATCTCGGCAGCCTGTCCCAGGGTGACGCCAGCGGCGGCCTCAAGGATGCCTTGACCCAAGGTGCACAGATTGCTGTGAAACAACTCGGGACGCCCGGTGGTTTCAGCAACAACCCGGACGTGAAGATCGGCCTGCCGGGCAAACTCGGCAAAGTCGCCGACAAGCTGAAAATGTTTGGTATGGGTGACCAGGTCACGCAGCTGGAAACCAGCATGAACAAGGCCGCAGAAACCGCCGTGACCCAGGCCCAGCCGATCCTGGTCAACGCCGTGAAGAACATGAGCGTGACCGACGCCAAGGGCATTCTCAGTGGAGGCCAGGACTCCGCCACCCAGTACCTGAACAAAAGCAGCCGTGAAGAAATTCGCGCCAAGTTCCTGCCCATCGTCAAGGCCGCCACCGACAAAGTCGGCGTGGCCCAGCAGTACAACGCCCTGGCCGGCAAGGCCGCGGCCTTTGGCGCCGTGGATGCCAAGAGCGCCAACGTCGAAAACTACGTGACCGAGCAAGCGCTGGATGGCTTGTTCAAAATGATCGCGCAGCAGGAAGAAACCATTCGCAAGAACCCGGCGGCAGCAGCCACCAGCTTGGCCAAGAAGGTGTTTGGGGCACTTTAAGCCCTCGCCAGCGATTTGCACTTGGACGTAACGCGGCAAACACTCTGCGGTGCAGAGTGTTTGCAACGGCTGAATATCAGAACTCAGCGCATTCAACGGCCGATTTGAGCGTTGGTATTCGCATTGCTGTTCGCGTTGGAAACACTGTTGTTGATCGTAATATTGCTGGTGGGCTGGGAATGATCGTATTTGAACGATTTGAGCGCGTCCGAAAGCTCACGCCGACTGACGGAGTCATTATGTGAATGTTTGGCGCAAGCGCCACCCATCTGACCGCCGCCCAGCATCATGCCGATCCCCGAGTAAAAGTTTCCCAATGCTTGTAGGAGCATATCTATTTCGCCTCTATGAACGTTCTGGAAATTTTATCCACGTGATAAAAACCACTGAATAAAGTACCTGCGAACAGGTAACTATCTGTGGCAAGCCTGAAAAAAAGGTTCCCATTGGGTCCACCCAAAAACAGTCACAGATTTACTCCACGTCCTTCCTGATCCTGAACCAAGCCGCGTACAACGCCGGCAAGAACAATAGTGTCAACGCCGTCGCCACGATCAACCCCCCCATGATCGCCACGGCCATGGGCCCGAAGAACACACTGCGCGACAACGGGATCATCGCCAGCACCGCTGCCAGCGCCGTCAGCACAATCGGGCGAAAGCGTCGGACGGTGGCTTCGATAATTGCCTGCCAGGGTGCCAGGCCGGCCTTGATGTCTTGTTCTATCTGGTCCACCAGAATCACCGAATTACGCATGATCATGCCCGACAGCGCGATGGTGCCGAGCATGGCGACGAAACCGAAGGGTTGGCGGAACACCAACAGGAACAGGGTCACGCCGATCAGCCCCAACGGTGCGGTGAGAAAGACCATCGCCGTGCGCGAAAAGCTGCGCAGTTGCAGCATCAGCAAGGTCAGCACCACCACGATAAACAGCGGCACGCCGGCCTTCACCGAGTTTTGCCCCCGCGCAGAGTCTTCAACCGTACCGCCCACTTCCAACAGATAGCCGTCCGGCAGCTCGGCACGCACATCGGCGAGCGTCGGCAAGATCTGCTGCACGAGGGTCGCCGGCTGTTCCTTGCCATAGATATCGGCCCGTACGGTCACCGTCGGCAAGCGGTTGCGATGCCAGATGATGCCCTCTTCAAAACCATATTCGAGGGTGGCGATCTGCGACAGCGCCACGCTTTTACCATTGTCGGTAGGCACGGCCAGGCTCGGCAGGCGCGACAGTTCACTACGCTCATGCACGGTGCCGCGCAGGAGGATCTCGATCAATTCGTTGTCCTCCCGGTACTGGCTGACGCTGGAACCGGTCAGGGAGCTCTGAAGGAATTTCGACAGGTTGGCGGTGCTCACACCCAGGGCGCGGGCACGGTCCTGGTCGATATTCAGGTACACGATTTTGCTCGGTTCTTCCCAGTCCAGATGCACATTCACCACATGAGTATTTTCGCGAACCTTGGCCGCCACTTTGCGCGCCAGCGCACGGACTTCTTCGATGTGCTCGCCAGTCACACGAAACTGCACGGGGTAGCCTACGGGCGGGCCGTTCTCCAGCCGCGTGACACGCGAACGCAGGTCGGGGAATTGCTCGTTGAGGGTTTCGATCAGCCAGGTGCGCAGGCTTTCACGCTCCTCGATGGTGTTAGCCAGCACCACAAACTGGGCGAAGCTGGCAGCGGGCAATTGCTGGTCCAGTGGCAGGTAAAACCGTGGCGAACCGGTGCCCGCGTAGGCGACATAGTTGTTGATGCCGGCATGTTCCTTGAGCAATGCCTCCAGGCGCTTGACCTGCTCGGCGGTGTTGCTCAGGGAAGCGCCTTCGGCCAGTTTCAGGTCGACCATCAACTCCAGGCGACCGGAAGCCGGGAAGAACTGTTGCGGCACGAAGCGGAACAGTGCAACCGAGCCGATAAACAGCAGCAAGGTCAGCACGATCACGGTTTTACGCCGCTGCACGCACCACTCCACCAAGCGCCTTACACGCTGGTAGAAGGGTGTGCCGTAAGGGTCCGGGCCATCGGTGCCGTGTTTGGCCACATGAATCTTCGCCAGGTCGGGCAGGAGTTTTTCCCCCAGGTAGGGCACAAACACCACGGCCGCCACCCAGGAGGCTAGCAGTGCGATGGTCACCACCTGGAAGATCGACCGGGTGTATTCGCCGGTGCTCGATTGCGCGGTGGCAATCGGCAAAAAGCCCGCCGCCGTGATCAGGGTGCCGGTGAGCATGGGGAATGCGGTGCTGGTCCAGGCGAAACTCGCGGCTTTTAGGCGGTCGTAGCCCTGCTCCATTTTGATCGCCATCATTTCCACGGCGATGATCGCGTCATCCACCAGCAAGCCGAGGGCCAGGACCAAGGCGCCCAGGGAAATCTTGTGCAGGCCGATGCCCAGGTAATACATGGTGGCAAAGGTCATCGCCAGTACCAGCGGAATCGCCAGGGCGACGACCATGCCGGTACGCACGCCGAGGGAGAAAAAGCTCACCAGCAAAACAATCGCCAGCGCTTCAGCCAATACCTGGACGAATTCGCCGACGCTGGTCTTCACGGCGGCCGGCTGGTCCGACACTTTGCGCAGCTCCATCCCTGCCGGAAGGTTCTTTTGCAGGCGTGCGAATTGCGCTTCAAGGGCCTTGCCCAATACGAGGATGTCGCCACCGTCGCGCATGGCCACGGCCAGGCCGATGGCATCTGCGCCCATGTAGCGCATGCGCGGTGCCGGTGGGTCGTTGAAGCCTCGATGGATGTCAGCCACGTCACCGATGCGCAAGGTGCGATCCCCCACGCGTATCGGAAAGCTGCGGATCTCTTCCACCGTCTTGAAGTTGCCAGAAACGCGCAGTTGCACGCGCTCAGTGGGGGTTTCAAAGAAGCCGGCGGTGGACACCGCATTTTGTTCCTGCAACGCCTGTTGTACCGCAGCCAGAGGCAAACCGAGGGTGGCGAGCTTGAGGTTGGACAGCTCGATCCAGATCTTCTCGTCCTGCAGGCCGAGCAGCTCGACCTTGCCCACATCCGGGACGCGTTGCAGCTGGATCTGGATGCGGTCGGCGTAGTCCTTGAGCACGGCATAGTCAAAGCCATCGCCGGTCAGGGCGTAGATATTGCCGAAGGTCGTGCCGAACTCGTCGTTGAAAAACGGCCCCTGGATATCCGGCGGCAAGGTGTGGCGGATGTCGCTGATTTTCTTGCGCACCTGGTACCACAACTCAGGAATCTGCGCCGAACGCATCGAATCACGGGCAATAAAGGTGACCTGGGATTCACCGGGGCGGGAGAACGACACGATGCGTTCGTACTCACCGGTCTCCATGAGTTTTTTCTCGATTCGCTCAGTGACCTGGCGCGAAACCTCCTGGGCCGTGGCTCCAGGCCAGTTGGTCTTGATCACCATGGCCTTGAAGGTAAAGGGCGGGTCTTCGCTTTGCCCCAACTTGGTGTAGGACAAGGTGCCAACCACGGCCAGCAGGATCATCAGGAACAGTACGATCTGGCGATTACGCAACGCCCATTCGGAAAGATTGAAACCCATGGGGACTACTCCTTGGCCGCCAGATTAACCACACGGTTGGAGCGATCCACCGGGCGCACTGGTTGGCCCTCATGGAGTACATGCACACCTGCGGCAACCACCCAATCGGTGGCGGCCAAGCCTTCGAGGACCGGCACGGTGTTTTCGCCAAAGGCACCAATGCGCACGGGAGTGCGTTTAAGGGTGTTGTCCGGTTGTACGCGCCAAACATAGGACGCACCGTTTTCGGCACTCAGGGCAGACAAAGGTACTGACAGGGGAATGACACCGTCGGCCTGGATGAAAACCCGTGCACTCTGACCCAGTTCGGCGGGAACCTTGCCGCCCGTGAAGGCGACGCGCGCGGCGAAGGTGCGGGATTTGGGGTCGGCGGCAGGAGACAGTTCACGAATGCGCCCGGCGAAACGTTGCTCTGGCTGGCTCCATAACTCCACCGACACTGGCTGGCCGATCTTGAAGCGGCCAAAGCCCTGTTCAGGCAGGCTGATCAATACTTCACGCTCGCCATCGGTGGCCAGGGTGAACACGGTCTGGCCAGCAGAAACCACTTGCCCCACCTCTACGGCCCGCTTGGCGACCACACCGTCCTGAGGCGCACGCAGCACGGCATAGCTGGCCTGGTTGCTCGATACATCGAACTCGGCCTTGATCTGCTTAAGGCGCGCTTCACCGGCTCGGTAGAGATTTTCGGAATTGTCGTACTGCGACCGACTGACCATCTGACGGTCCATCAAGGTCTTGTAGCGATCTCGCTCCGCACGCACCAGGCTCAGATTGGCCTCTGCGGCGGCTACTTGGGCACGGGTCGCTTCCAGTTGCAGGCGCACGTCCTGGGGGTCGAGTTCGGCCAGCGGCTGGTTGGCCTTGACCCGCTCGCCCTCCTCCAGCAGGCGCTTGCTGACTTTACCGCCGATGCGAAAGGCCAGGTCGGGCTCATAACGGGCACGCACCTCACCGGGGTAGCTGTCCATTGCCTGTGCCGAAGGCTGGGGTTGCACCACCATGGCCGGGCGTACGGTGGTCTGGGCCGCTTCTTCATGGCCGCAAGCGGCCAACAGGAAGACCAGGCTGACAGGCAAAGCAAGGGGCAGGAAAGCGCTGCGCATGCTGAAGGACCTTTCGCAAATAGAGCTTGGAATAATTATACTGGCCGGTATGTTATTAATACCAAACTCACCAGTCCAGTATTAAAGGTGAAAATGTCCGACAATCCTCTGAACACCGCAAGCCCCGGGCGCCCCAAGGACATGGCAAAACGCCAGGCAATCCTCGAATCGGCGAAATCGCTGTTCTTGAGCAACGGTTATGCGAACACCAGCATGGACGCCGTCGCCCTGGCGGCCGGCGTATCGAAACTCACGGTCTACAGCCACTTCACCGACAAGGAGACGCTGTTCACCGCAGCGGTGGTGGCCAAATGCGAAGAGCAATTACCGGTGATGTACTTCGAGCTTCCCGAAGGCATGCCCGTCGAGACGGTGCTGCTTAACATCGCTCGAGGCTTTCATCGGTTGATCAACAGCGAGGAGTCGGTAAATTTGCATCGCCTGATGATGACCACCGGCAATCAGGACGTGAAACTCTCCCAGATCTTCTTCAACGCCGGCCCCATGCGCATGCTGCAAGGCATGGAGCGCCTGCTCGGCAAGATTCACCAGAGCGGTGCCTTGAGCATCGACACACCGTTCAAGGCCGCGGAGCACTTCTTTTGCTTGCTCAAGGGCACGGCGAACTTCCGCTTGTTGTATGGCTGCGGCGGACAATTGAGCGCGCAAGAGGCCGAAGAGCATGTGCAGGACGTGGTGAAGTTGTTTATGCGGGCCTATCGCAGCACGGGGCTCGACACCACTGCGTAGGCGGTAGCAACCGACGGTAACCACGATGCGAAGCGAGTCGCTCTTGATCTGCTCTTGATCTGCTTTTGATCTGCTTTTGATTTTGTTCTTAAGCGCCCCGTCAAACCACGCTGGCCGGAATTCGACAGGGATTTGGGGGGTAAACCGGCAGGGATGCCGGTTTAGCCGCCCCGCGCCATGGATGGCGCGTGGCGGCGGCCCCCCCAAATCACTGGCGGATTACGGGCACACCGAGCCTAGGCGAGGTGCCGAGTGGTGGGGCAAGAGCCTTTTTGGTTACTTTTGGGGCTCTTTTCCAAAAGTGAC